>CALMBF010000079.1 GCA_937860145.1 uncultured Geobacter sp. | reverse complement strand
CGTTCCCCCCGTGGCCCCGGCACCTGCCCCCGCAGCAGCTCCGGCACCGGCGGCCGCCCCCGCTGCTCTGGACGAAGAGCAGCTGAAGATGCTTTTTTCCAAGGTCTCCCGCGACGTGATCGAGAAGATCGTCTGGGAGGTGGTCCCCGACCTGGCCGAAGCCATCATCCGGGAGGAGATCCGTAAGATCAGGGAGGGTATCGGCCGCTAGTCGCTACCCGCACAACGCTGCAGTTGTCTGGACTGAATATGGGGATGATGAGTCCCCATTTCATTTTATACGCGCACCACCTGTCGGCGGTAGAACCGGTCCGGCAGGGGATTATCCGCAAACCCGCAGGAGTGAGTGATGTCTGAAAGAGAACTTGCCAAGGGGTACGAGCCCCATGATGTTGAGAAGAGATGGTATGCCGAATGGGAGGGGAAGGGGTATTTCCGCGCCGCGGCGACATCGGACAAAAAGCCGTACAGCATCGTCATCCCCCCGCCGAACGTCACTGGCGCTCTCCACATGGGCCACGCCCTGAACAACACCCTCCAGGACATCCTCTGCCGCTGGAAACGGATGCAGGGGTACAACGTCCTCTGGATGCCGGGAACGGACCATGCGGGGATCGCCACCCAGAACGTGGTGGAGCGCCAGCTCGCCGCCGAGAAGAAGGACCGCCACGACCTGGGGCGGGAAGCGTTCATCGAGCGGGTCTGGAAGTGGAAGGCCGAGTCCGGCGGCCAGATCATCGGCCAGCTCAAGCGTCTGGGCGCCTCCTGCGACTGGGAGCGGGAACGGTTCACCATGGACGAAGGGCTGTCGAAGGCGGTCCGCACCGTCTTCGTCAAGCTCTACGATGACGGCCTGATCTACCGGGACAACCGCCTGATCAACTGGTGCCCCCGCTGCCATACCGCCCTCTCCGACATCGAGGTGGAGCACGAGGAGAAGAAGGGTCACCTCTGGCACATCCGCTACCCAGTTGCCGGCGAGCCGGGGAGGTACGTCGTGGTCGCCACCACCCGTCCCGAGACCATGCTGGGGGACACGGCCGTGGCGGTTCACCCGGAGGATGAGCGGTACCGGGAGCTGGTCGGCAAGAATGTGGTCCTCCCCCTGATCGGCCGGGAGATTCCGGTGGTGGCGGATGACTACGTCGACCTGGAGTTCGGTACCGGCGTGGTGAAGATCACCCCTGCCCACGATTTCAACGACTTCGAGGTGGGGCTGCGCCACGGCCTGGACAAGATCAATGTCATGGACGAGTCGGGGGTCATCAATGCCGCCGGCCACCAGTACGAGGGGCTGGACCGCTTCGAGGCGCGCAAGCGCATCGTTGCCGAACTGGAGGAGCAGGGGCTCCTGGAGAAGATCGACGACCACGGCATGTCCGTCGGCGGCTGCTACCGCTGCAAGACCGTGGTGGAGCCCTACCTGTCGCTCCAGTGGTACGTCAAGGTCGGCCCCCTGGCGGAGCGGGCCCTGGGGGCGGTGAAGGACGGCCGTACCCGCATCGTGCCGAAGCAGTGGGAGAACACCTACTACGACTGGATGGAGAACATCCGCGACTGGTGCATCTCCCGCCAGATCTGGTGGGGACACCGGATCCCCGCCTGGTTCTGCGACCACTGCGGCAAGGTGACCGTGGCCATGGAGGACCCGACGAAATGCAGCCACTGCGGCAGCGACGAGATCCGCCAGGAGACCGACGTCCTCGACACCTGGTTCTCCTCGGCCCTCTGGCCCTTCTCCACCATGGGGTGGCCGGAGAACACCGACCTCCTGAAAACCTTCTACCCGACGTCGTGCCTGGTGACCGGCTTCGACATCCTCTTCTTCTGGGTGGCACGGATGATGATGATGGGGCTTCACTTCATGGACGAGGTGCCGTTTACGGACGTCTACATCCACGCCCTGGTGCGGGACGCCCAGGGGCAGAAGATGAGCAAGAGCAAGGGGAACGTCATCGACCCGCTCACGGTCATCGACCAGTACGGGACCGACGCCTTCCGTTTCACTCTGGCCGCCTTCGCCGCCCAGGGGCGGGATATCAAGCTGGCAGAGGAGCGGATTGAAGGGTACCGCAACTTCTGCAACAAGGTCTGGAACGCCGCCCGCTTTACCCTGATGAACCTTGAGGGGTTCGACCCGGACAGTGTCAATGTCAGTGACTTGCGATTGTCCGAAGGGGACAAGTGGATCCTCCACCGCCTGAACGAAACCGCCCGGGAGACCAACGCCGCCCTGGAAGAGTATCGCTACAACGAGGCGGCCATGGGACTCTACCAGTTCACCTGGAGTGAGTTCTGCGACTGGTACCTGGAGCTCTCCAAACGGGATCTGTACGGCGACGATGCGGACCGGAAGCTGACGACCCGCTACGTCCTCTGGTCCGTGCTGGAGCAGCTGCTCCGGCTGCTCCACCCCTTCATGCCGTTCATTACCGAGGAGATCTGGCAGGCCCTTCCGGGGAGGAAAACGGTGCCGAGCATCATGCTGGCCGACTACCCGGCATTCTGCGAGAGCAGGTCATATGCGGACGAAGCCGGCCGGATGGAACAGGTCATGGCAGTCATCTCCGGCATCCGGAACATCCGGGGTGAGATGGAGGTCCCCCCCAGTAAGCAGATTGCCGTGATACTCTCCTGCGGCTCGGAGGGGTCACACCACCTGATGAAGCAGGCTGAAGGTTCAATCATCGGCCTGGCCCGGGTCTCCGACCTGGCCATAGGCCGGGATATCCCCCAGCCGGACGACGCCTCCATCCAGGTGGCCGGCGACGTGCAGATTTACGTCCCTCTCAAGGGGCTGGTGGACGTGGAGGCCGAGGTGCAGCGGCTCCTCAAGGAGATCGGCAAGGTGGACAAGGAGATCGACCTGTTCACGAAGAAACTGCAGAACCCCTCTTTCGTCGACCGGGCTCCGGCTGACATCGTCGCCAAGGAGCGGGAGAAGCTGGCCGAGGTTACCGCCAAGAAGGCGGTGCTGGAAGAGAGCCTGGAGAAGATCAGCCGGCTGAAATAGCGATCAAGGAGTCCGTGTGCCGCTTCCCATACCTTTCTACATCTTCGCCTTCCTCCTCGGTGCCGTGGTCGGCTCGTTCCTGAACGTCTGCATCTGCCGCCTCCCCGAGGAAAAGTCGGTGGTGACCCCCCCCTCCGCCTGCCCCCGCTGCGGCTCGGGGATCCGCTGGTACGACAACATCCCGATTGTCAGCTTCCTCCTCCTCCGCGCCCGCTGCCGCACCTGCGGCGAGCCCATCTCCTGGCGCTACCCCCTGGTGGAGGCGCTCAACGGCACCCTCACCCTGCTCCTCTTCATCAAGTACGGGCCGACCCTGCCGTTCCTGGCGATGTTCGTCTTCTGCTCCAGCCTGGTCGTCATCACCTTCATCGACCTGGATCACCAGATCATCCCCGACTGCATCAGCCTCCCCGGCATCGTGGTCGGCTTTCTCTTCGCCTTGGGCCTTCCCTGGGGGGGGTGGTTCAACTCCCTGACTGGCATACTCCTGGGAGGGGGGAGCCTGCTCCTCGTTGCCACGGGGTACGAGAAGATCACCGGCAAAGAGGGGATGGGAGGGGGCGACATCAAGCTCCTGGCCATGATGGGGGCGTTTCTCGGCTGGCGCTCCGTGCCGTTCATCATCTTTGCCGCGTCGCTGGTCGGTTCCGTGATCGGGATTTCGGCCATGGTGATAAAGAAGAGCGACGGCAAGCTTGCCATCCCCTTCGGGCCGTTCCTCGCCTTCGGCGCCATGCTCTACATCTTCTGTGGCAGGCAGCTGATCACCTGGTATTTTTCCCTCGGCAGGTAACTTGACCAGGAACGAGGAGAGGGAGACGAAACATGAGACATGCGGAGAATTCCCGAATTTTGTGCCTCGGACCCCGAACATCCATTCCCGTCCCTGAGCCATGAACTCCCGGCGCCGCTTCGGCCTGACCTCCGCCATCCTGGCGTCACTGGCCTCCCTGCTGCTGCTTACCTGGCTGCTGCTGAGCATTATTTCCTTCAAAACGGCCGAGAAAGATCTTCTGGAGGCCAAACGATCCTACGGGGAAATGGCGCTACGGCTCTTTATTTCCTCCATTCCGGAACAGTTCAACCGCGCCGCCATTGACAGGGCCGTCACGGCGCTGGCATCCGACCGTGACTACTCCGGACTGCTTCTGGTGGATATTGCCGGAACCCCGCTTTACAAAGACAGGGATGAGCAGGCTGCCGACCCACCCCTCCTGGAGACAATCCGCACCTCTACCCCCAGGAGCCTCATGCGGGCCCAGGGGCGACAGTTGGTCACCTACGCCCCGCTGCTGCGGGATGGCCGGAATAACGGCGCCGCACGCCTTTCCTTCTCGCTGGGGAGTGAATATGCCCGCCTTGCCCGGTCGCGAACCTTTTTCATCGGTTATTTTATCCTCGATTTCATCCTGCTTCTTGGCCTGGGGGGCTTCATCCTCAGGAGGATCATTGTCAATCCGTTGGAGAGACTGCTGGCCGCAACGGAGAGGGTAATTACCGGAGACTACACCCACCCGGTCAATGTGCACGGCATGGCAGAGATCGCCGGACTCGCCGAGTCGTTCAACTCCATGCAGACGACCCTGAAGAGCCGGCAGGAGCAGGTGGAACGGTATGTCCGTTCCCTGGAGGCGGCGAACCGGGCACTGCAGGAGGCCCGGCAGGAAGCGATCCGCTCCGAGAAAATGGCTTCCATCGGCCTGCTGGCAGCAGGGATGGCCCACGAGATCGGCACCCCCCTGGCGGCCATCATCGGCTACAACGGTGTCCTGGCGGACGAACTTGCCGATGACGCGGAGAAGAGCGATTATGTCCGTCGCATCGCCCGGGAAGCGGAGCGGATCGACCGGCTCGTCCGGGACCTGCTCGACTATGCCCGTCCGGGGAGGGGGGAGAACGAATTCATTGACCTGGGGACGTTCGTCACCGACCTCCTCGGGATGCTTTCCGGCCAGGGGGCTTTCAAGAACCTGACGGTCAGCTCCGACGTGGCCCCCGGGCTCCCGCCCCTTTTTCTCGACCGGCACAAGCTGATGCAGGTGCTGGTCAACCTGCTCCTCAATGCCCGGGATGCCATGCAGGGAGGCGGGGAGCTGCGGGTCAGGGCATACGGGGAGCCGGGGTATGTCGTGCTCGGCGTCAGCGACAGCGGGGAGGGGATCGCGCCGGAGAACCGGGAAAAGATCTTCGAGCCGTTCTTCACCACCAAGGAGCCGGGGCAGGGGACCGGCCTCGGGCTGGCGATCTCGGCGCGTATTGTCGAATCCTTTGGTGGCAGCATCGCGGTGGAGAGCATGCCGGGGGAGGGGACGAACTTCACGGTCAGGTTGCCGGTGCGGGATACTGAACGGTAAGGGGGGCTGCCCGGCCCGACCCGGGTCGTGCGGAGAGGACTGGCGTGAAAAAGAGTGAGGCCAAAAAAAGGATCCTGGTGGTCGATGACGAGGAGAACCTGCGCCACATGCTCTCCGTCGTGCTCAAAAAACAGGGGTACCAGGTGGAGAGTGCCGCCAACGGCGCGGATGCCCTTGAGATGCTCTCCGGCCGGAGCTACGATTTCATCCTCAGCGACATCATGATGCCGCGCCTCGACGGCAGGGGGCTGCTGGAGGGGATCTCCGCCCGCGGGATCGAGTCGACCGTCATCATGATGTCGGCCTACGGCGACCTGGATACCGCTCTGGAGTGCATGAAGCTGGGGGCATACGACTACATCTCCAAGCCGTTCCGCAACGAGGAGATCGTCCTGGTGCTGAAGAAGGCCGAGGAGCGGGAGCGGCTCAAGGAGGAGAACCGTTGCCTGAGGGAGGAGCTGCGCCGGGAGTCGTCCTTTGCCAGCATCATCAGCCGCAACCCGCGCATGCAGGAGGTCTTCACCATGATCCGCCGGGTGTGCGACTACCGCACCACGGTGCTGATCACCGGCGAGTCGGGGACCGGCAAGGAGCTGGTGGCGAGGGCGCTGCATGTCGAGGGTGTCCGCCGCCCCTTTCCCTTCGTGGCGGTCAACTGTGCGGCCATCCCGGAAAACCTGCTGGAGAGCGAGCTGTTCGGCCATGTCAAGGGTGCCTTCACCGATGCCGTCGCGGACAAGGCCGGCCTCTTCGAGCAGGCGGACGGCGGTACCCTCTTCCTCGACGAGATCGGCGACATGCCCCTGTCCCTCCAGGCGAAACTGCTCCGGGTGCTTGAGGATGAGGAGATCAAGCGGGTGGGGGGGAGCACGGTGAAAAAGGTCGACGTGCGCGTGGTCTCCGCCACGGCACGCAGGCTGGAGGATGAGGTGGCCGCCGGCCGCTTCCGTGAGGACCTCTTCTTCCGCCTGAACGTCTTCGTCATCCCCCTCCCCCCCCTGCGGGAGAGACCCGACGACATAGGGCTTCTGGCGGAGCACTTCCTGGAACGGTACAACCGCCGCTTCGGCAAGGAGGTAAAGGGGATATCCCCCGGGGCCATGGGGGCGCTGGCCGCCTATGCCTGGCCGGGCAACGTGCGGGAGCTGGAGAACGTCATCGAGCGGGGGGTCATCCTCTGCGACGGTCCCCTGCTCGGAGCCGAACAGCTGCCGGCCCGGCTCTTCCCCGACCGGACCGACGACGCGGCTGCCCTGGTGGCCGGCGGGTCCCTCTCCATCAAGCAGTCGGGGGAAGCCCTGGAAAAGGCGCTCATCAGGAGAGCCCTGGAGAGGACCGGCGGGAACCGTACCCACGCGGCCCGGCTTCTGGAGATCAGTCACCGGGCCCTGCTCTACAAGCTGAAGGAGTACGGGCTGGAGTGAGGCCCGTGACGCGATTTTGTCAGTCACTACGCAATTATTTCATAGTACAGTGGGGGCAGGGTACGGGGGGCGCCTGAAAAAGTCTGTATTTTAAGCTTGTTGCGATGTCGACATGGTTTGGCACTTTTGTTGCTTGTTTAAAAAGTTGCCATGAATTTTGGGAAACCCATCAACACCAAGCAAGAGGTGTGGTTATGCTGAAAAGATCACTGTTACAGTCACTCCGCCTGGCCCTGCTGCCGGCTCTTCTGCTCTTCCCGGCAATCGCCATGGCGGACCCGGGCAACCAGTACTGCATTACCCCTCCGTTCATCACCGCCGGGGTGAAGCCGAACATGCTCCTGATCATGGACAACTCCGCCAGTATGTACGACCTGGCCTACGTGGACAAGGGGAAGAAGCACTGCTCCGTGAGCACCTCCAAGAGCTGCTCCATCGACCTTGACTGCTCCTACTGCTCCCTGACCACCTCCAAGACCTGTTCGTCGAACCTGGAGTGCCCCGGGGGGGAGACCTGCAACACCTCCGAGATCTGCAGCGTCTTCGACCGGAACCCCTACTACTGCTACGACGAGACCTACTCCAGCACCAGCAGCTACTACGGCTATTTCGACAAGGACAAGTTCTACACCTACCGCACGGCAAGCGACGATTTTGCCGAGGAGCCGTCGACCTACACCTTCAGCTGCCCGACCGGTGCCTACACCACCAAGACCATCGCCAACACCTTGTGTCTCCAGTTCAATCGTCCCAAAACCCTCGTCGGCCTCGTTGCCAAGGGGAACTACCTCAACTGGCTCACCGCCTCCAAGCTGGACATCCAGAAAAAGATCCTGACCGGCGGCAAGTTCGACGGCTCGGCACTTCTCCCCGAGTCGCGGGGGTGCGTGGGGCAGGGGTACGTGAAGGACGCGAACACCGGCGACTTCGTCAACTACAACGACGGCACCATCAACACCAACGTCCCCCTGGGGGTCACCTTCACCGTTACCGGCGAGCCCAACCTCCTGAACCCGACCGCCCCTTATAGCGGCGGCCAGACCTACATCAACATCTACAGCGCCCTCAACAAGCAGTTCGACTTCGCCGCCTGCCAGAAGGCGATCCAGGACATCGCCACCGGCAACAACGCGGAGATCAAGCAGTCCGTCGCGACCTGCCTCGACAGCACGGGGACGACGGGCGGCAGCTGTAAGCTCCCGCCCCTCCTGCCGCACCCCATCTCGCCCATAGCATGTACCACCAACAGCGAGTGCATACTCAACTCTGCCATTGCCCAGACCGGTTTTGTCTGCAACCAGGATACTGCCAAGAGCTGCAGCGGCACGTCCGACGCCACCACCTGCAAGGTCCCGGCAGGAAGCTACTGTTCGGGAAAACCGAGCATTACGTGCACCCCGCTCACGGAGAACACGGCCTGCAGGCCGGTGACCCCCGAGGTGCTGGGCTACTGCTCCACTGACAAGGCCTTGTACTCTCCGGCGCCGGGGAAAAACGACGTCCCCCCCTCCAACGTGAGGTGCAGGCCGGCCACGGAGTCAACCGATTGCAGCTTCAGGTCCACCGGCACAACCTTTCTCGGCAGGGCGGGTGTGTGTCTCGGCTATACCGCGGCAGTGACCAACGATTACACTCCCTGCGTCGTCACGGCGGGGGGCGACTTCGGCCCCTGCATCTCCAACTACGTCGGTGACTGCATCACGTCTGCGCAGCAGGCGGCGGTCAAGACCAAGGTCGCTTTCCAACAGACCATGCAGGAATGCTGGACAATCCGCGGGACGGTGCAGTCACCCCCCATGTACGGTTTTGCCAACGTCAATACGATCAAGCAGATGTGCCCGGATATCTACGCGAACTACAAGACCTGCCACAACAATCACCTGCAGCAGTGCTCCTCCAACACCGACTGTGCGGCTGATGGCTCGGTCACCTGCGATGCCGGTCCTGATGCCATCGCCCCCGGCAACCCTGCACTTCTCTGCGGCACATCCTATGCCGGCCAGTACTACACCACGGACAGTTCCGGCAACTGGGTCCTGACCGGAACCGACTCCAATCTGGCCGAGGCGGAGTACCGCTTCTGCAACAACGTTTCTGCCCCGCCGGTGACCGACCCGACCGATGCTCCGTCCAACACGGCGATTACCGACAACCTCCCGTCAATATTAAGCGGTCTGGGGGTCGAGTCCCAGCTCGGCTCACCGATCGCGACCGTGCGGGCCAAGCTGGCGACCTCGGCCGCCCCGACCGGCCTGGTGCAGCAGTTCGGCACCAATATCCGCATGGGTATCATGAGCTTCAACCCCTACGGGTCGGCGTCGGAAACCGCGTTGACCGGAACACCCAAGGTCTGCTCCAACGACGCCACCAAGGTTTGCACCCAGAATATCGACTGCGGTGGCACCAATACGTGTGACGCTACGGTCAGCGGCAGTACCAACCTGGACGGCGGGAGAATCCTCTACCCCATCGGGTTCGGTCTCTGTGCGACCATGACCACCACCCCCTGTACGGCCGATGCCGACTGCTCCGGCTTCGATACCTGTCTGGGGGGGTACTGCGGCACGAAGGGGAGCACCGTCTGCACGACCGTGGCCAACTGCAGTGGCAGCAACCAGGCGTGCATCGGCAACGGGGTCGGCGACCATACCACGTCCGCCTCCCTGGTGAAGGTCCTGGACGACATCAAGGCCAGCTCCTGGACCCCGTTCTCCGAGGCGTTCTACAATGCCATCGGCTACTTTGCCCGGATCCCCACCGGCGCCGACGCGGGGAAGAGCCGCACGGCCCTGCGGCTGAACGCCCTCAGGACCACCAGCACCGACTACACCGATTTCACCACCGCGCCGGCTGACTTCAACGAGAACTACAACCCCTCCGAGTACCGCTGCCAGCAGAACTATATCCTCCTGGTCAGCGACGGTGCCTCCACTGCCGACCGGAACAGCAGCGCCCGTGCCCTGGCCACCCTCTATGCCCCCCAGGCCGGGATAACCCAGGTCAACTGCACCGGTGCGCCTTCCGGGACGACCCTCGACTACGGCGGGAACAACAATCTCCCCATCATGTCCTGGCTTGCCAAGAACCGGAACATCGCCACCTTGAACCTCGCCTCCCCGGCGTCCACCACGTTCCCCGACTCGGCACGGGACTCCATCACCTCCTACGTGGTCTTCAACGGCGAGTCCAACGGCGCCAGCGGTGACTGCAACTCCTACACCCTCCTGAAGAAGACCGCCGAAAAGGGGGGGACGGCCCTGAAACAGGCCAACGACTACCCGGGGCTGGTGGCCGCCCTCACCGGCGTCTTCCAGGACGTCGCGGCACGGGCCGCATCCGGTACCGCGGCATCGATCCTTTCCAACAGCGAGGGGAGCGGCGCCAACATCCTCCAGGCGGTCTTCTACCCGAAGAAGATCTTCGAGAACCAGACCACGGTCAACTGGATCGGGGAGATGCAGAACCTCTGGTACTTCGTCGACCCCTACATCAACAACAGTACCATCCGCGAGGACACGAACAGTGACTTCAAGCTGAACCTGCTCAACGATTACGTCGCCCGCTTCACCTTCGACACCACCTCCGACAAGACCATGGTCCAGCTCTACCAGGATACGGACGGCGACGGCACCGGCGACACGGCAGTGGGGGGGCTCATCGACCCCGACTATATCAAGAGCCTCTGGCGGGCAGGGAAAATCCTCTGGCAGCGTAACATCTCGTCATCCCCCCGGAACCTGCTGACCACCCTCGACGGCAGCACGCTGGTCAACTTCTCGTCGAGCACCTTCCCCGGCGGTTCCGTGCCCGACAACTCGGCGGCACTCGCCCCCTACCTGAACCTGGCGGCTGCCGAGTCCCCCAAGCTGATCAACTGGGTCCACGGCCAGGAGCAGTCAGGCTACCGGGAGCGCACGGTCAGCATCAAGGACCCGGTGACCGGGGTTGTGACCTCGGGCATCTGGCGCCTGGGCGATATCATCTCCTCCACCCCCCGGGTACAGTCGACGGTGAGGCTGAATACCTATAACCTCCCCCAGCCGGGGGGGTACTCGGACAATTCATACCTCTCCTACATCAACTCCAACCAGTACCAGAACCGGGGGATGGTGTACGTGGGGGGGAACGACGGGCTCTTCCACGCTTTCAACCTCGGCGTCCTTTCGGTCCAGTCATCGGGCTTCCAGAAGGCGAGCCTGTCGGGAACCGACCTGGGCAAGGAGATGTGGGCCTATGTCCCGAAAAATGTCCTTCCCTACCTGAAATACCTGTCTGACCCTGCCTACGGCCACCTCTACTATGTCGACGGCCGGACCAGCATCTTCGATGCGAGCATCGGCTATACGGGTGTGGGGACCTGTACCCGCGCCACGTACGAGAACTGTCCCAAGCTCAGGAACTCCACCGTCGTTGACGCCAGCAACAACCTCGATCCGACCAAGAATACCTGGCGGACCGTTGTCATCGGCGGTATGGGGCTCGGCGGCGCCACGACCATGAGTTGCGCAGCGGGTGCCAACTGCGTGCAGACTCCGATCACCGACCCGGCCGACGGGACCAAGGGGCTCGGGTATTCGTCCTACTTCGCCCTGGATGTGACCGACCCCGCCAACCCCTCGCTCCTATGGGAGTTCAGCGACCCTGCCCTCGGGTACTCCATGTCCGGCCCGGCCATCGTCCGTGTGGGGGACAAGGAGAAGAACGGCAAGTGGTTTGCGGTCTTCGGCTCCGGGCCCACCGGCCCCATCGACACCACCAGCCACCAGTTCATGGGGCGCTCCAACCAGAACCTGAAGTTCTTCGTGGTCGACCTGCAGACGGGAACACTCGTCAAGACCATTGACACCGGCATAGCGAATGCCTTTGCCGGGTCCATGATGGGCGCGTCCATCGACGTGGACCGCTCATCCCCCACCGCTGCCGGTAACTACCAGGATGATGCCGTGTACGTCGGCTATGTCAAGAAGGAGACTGCGACCAATACCTGGACGAGGGGAGGGGTCGGCAGGATCATGACCAAGGAGAGTCTTGACCCGGCTGACGCAACTGCCCCGTGGACCTGGAGCACGATATGGGATAACATCGGCCCGGTCACGACCGCCATCTCCAGGCTGCAGGATAAGAAAAACCGCAACCTCTGGCTCTTCTTCGGAGCCGGCCGTTACTACTATCGTGACAGTACCTCCCTTGACGACTACAACAGCACCCGCAGGATCTTCGGCATCAAGGAGCCCTGTTACAACACGGCGGCCGTTCCGGGGAATTTCCTCGACAAGAGTTGCACCGCGGCCATTACACCGTCTACCCTGGTCGACCAGACAAGCTCCGTGTCCACGCTTACCTCAGGCAATGCCGGCTGGTACATATACCTTGACCCAGCCACATCCACCGAGGCTGCTGAGAGGGTTGTTACCGATACCGTCGCCCTGACCAACGGCACGGTCTTCTTCACCTCGTTCAAACCGACCATGGATGTCTGCGGCTATGGTGGCAACTCCTACCTCTGGGGGCTCAAGTATGACACCGGTAGCCAGGCGGCAGCCAGTGCCCTGGCCGGCAAGGCCCTCATCCAGCTCTCCACCGGTGAGTTCAAGGAGGTCGATCTCTCGGCCGCGTTCACCGACAAGCTGAACCGCCGGATGATGACCCCCATGACCGGCAAGCCGCCGTCAGATGCACCCCCCATTATCAGTAACAGCATGAACAAGCCGATCAAGAAGATCCTTCACATTCAGGAGCACTGAGATGGGGACCCGGGGTTTTACACTCGTCGAGCTGATCATCGTGATGTCCATCATCGCCATCCTCTCGGCGATTGCGGTCATGAACTGGAACAGGATGACGACAAAATCCAACATCGAGTCGCAGGTCAAGACCGTTCAGGCCGACCTGATGACGGTCCGCACGGAGGCCCTCTACGGCAAGAGGGCCCGGAGCGTCGTGATCAGCGGCAAGGAGTTCCGGCTCTATTCGTCGGACGTGGTGACAAGTTCGCCCCTCTCGAAAAAGAGCTTCAAGTTCAACTTCGTCCCGACGGGGGATAACAAGGTGACCTTTGATACCTCAGGTTTGATGAGCGGAAGCCAGGTCTCGCTCTGTGTGAATCCGTCGGGTGATCTGACTGTTGCCAACGATGCCGCAGTGGACAGCCTGGTTGTGTCACAGGCACGAATAAATCTGGGGAAGAGAGATGAGGGTGGTGCCTGTGTTACCGATGATATCAAGCAAAAATAGGGGGTTCACCCTCATAGAAGTGATGATGGCAATCCTGATCCTGATGGTCGGGATGCTCGGCCTGCTTCAGGCAATCAACCTGGCGCTCGAGGTCAACCTGCGCAACCAGCTCCGTGAAGAGGCGGTCAACGTGGGGGAGAGGGTGATGAACGAGATGCGGGGCAAAGGTTTTGACAACATCTCCGTCGCGTCGACACCGACCGACACCTACACCTACCCGGTGTACCAGATACCGAGCAAGATCAGGGGGACGTCCAGGACCTACAGCGTGTCACGGCGGTCCACGGTGCTCTCGTCAGTGAATTCCCTGCCGGTGACCAAGCAGCTGGAGGTGCTGGTGAACTGGACGTATAAGGGCGTTAGCTATGAAAACAGGGTAAAGGCACCGATCTCGATTGCCCGTTAGGTGCTCGGGTCACATTAATCAATAAAGGGTCATCCCCCCAGGCACGGGAGCGGCAGTATGCTTAGTAGTGACAGCAGGAACAGGATTTATACGGAACTGGACGAGCGGGGCTTCAGTCTGACGGAGCTGATCGTGGTGATGGCGATCTTTCTTACGGTCATGCTGATTACGTCGAGCACCTTTAAAACCATCGTCAACCAGTCGTCGCAGCAGTCAAAGTCGGTGGAAACCCAGATCGAAGGGCTTGTCGGACTGGAGGTCCTGAGGTCCGATATGGAACAGGCCGGGTTCGGGCTTCCGTGGAGCTTTCAGTCGACGCCGACCTATGCGGAGTCAGACCTCGGCTCGTCCATGCCCGCTGCCTCGTACTGGATCTCCGGCGATGCGAATAGCTTCAACGACGCCCCCTCGGGCGCCCCGCGCCCCGTGCAGAGCGCCAACACCAAGTTCAACCTCGACGGCGGCGGCAACGGCGCAAAGTACCTGGTGATCAAGTCGACCCTGGCGGCTACCAACAAGATCGCCAAGAAATGGACGAATGTCGCCTTTGCCAACGGGACAAAGTCGATCGCCACCTGGGGAGACGCGACCCGGGATTTTGCCTCGACCGACCGGGTCATCGTCGTCAAGAACAACCTCAACACGACCCCGACATCCAGGATGCTGATGGTTTCGGCTAGTGGCTTTTCGTCCACCTTCGGCGGTTATTCGACCCTGATGAAAACACATCTTGACGGCGATACCTTTCAGATTTACGGCATCGGTTCGACGAGCGTACGTATGCCGTTCAACCGGGCGGACTACTACGTCATGAGGCCTGCCACCATGCCTGATGGGTGTGCCCCCAACACCGGCATCCTGTACAAGTCCAACATCAGCCATAGCAGTGGGGGGTATGATCCGGTGATTCCGCTCCTTGATTGCGTCGCCGACTTGCAGGTGGTGTACGGGCTTGATACGGATGGTGCCGGGCGGGTCAACCTCCATACGGTCACCCCTCCGGCAACGGCAACGGACCAGCGGGCCCAGATACGGGAGATACGGGCCTACATACTTGCCCAGGATGGTAAAAGAGACCTGCTGTACAAGTATCCTTCAACAACCATTGACGTGGGAGAATCCTTTGACGGCGGCGCGACGATCACCGGCCGGCGCTTCGATCTCGCGGCCCTGATCGGCACGGGGTGGCAGAACTACCGGTGGAAGGTCTACACCATTGTTGTCCGTCCGAAGAACCTGATCCAGTAATAGTGATGGTGGCCTATGAAATACATCCGCGATGAAAAAGGTATGGCGCTGGTAACAGCCCTCATGTTCACCCTGATCTGTCTGGCCATGATCATGACCTTGATGTACTACGTGCTGACGAGCACAAAGATGTCGGCCGCACAGAAGAGGTATCGCAACTCTCTGGAGGCCTCCTACGGAGGGACTGAGCTGGTGACAAAGACGATTATTCCCCGTCTTTTCAGCAATTATTCCACCGGAAAACTGTCGCTGCTGGCAGACTTAGGTAATCCCAGCACGATCGGCCTGACGCTGGGGCCGAATCTTCAGACCAAGTTGACCAAGGTGACAACAGACTGGGGAACTGCCAGTAAAACCGTCAACCCGAAAGAGTTCCCCGATATGTCCTTCACCCTCAAGGGGACGAGTTCCGGCGAGGATTTCACCGTCTACAGCAAGATAGTCGATACCGTGGCCGGTGTCGGACTTGTGGATGCGTCCGGCGTAGACTATCTTGACGCGGGGCAGGGTGTTGCCGGTACCAGCACCAGCACCCAGACACCGCGGACTCCGAACATCTATTCGATTGAAGTGCAGGGGGAAAAGTCGGTGAATCCGAAGGAGAAAGCGTCCTTGTCGGTACTGTATGCCTATTGATATTATGTTTAGATAAATTTTGACATTTGTATATAAATTAAGTATAAGTTCATTTACATAACAACTAGATATACGATAATACTCAACCATTCGCGAGAATGGGGCGGAAAGCCTATTGGGTCTCTCCGAGACAGCCGGGTTGCCGAAATATCCTGAAAAGATATACGGCCCCGGCTTTTCTTTTTGCGGAGTCACTGGTGGCATAACTATTGATTTCTTTTATGACTTGTGTCCGACTTTTTCTGGAATTGCGCTCAAAATATATATAATTATATTAAATTGCTTGACAATAATTTCATCTAATGTAAATTCCCGGCATGTGGTGAAAATTCCTGAATAATTGGATCATGCCAAGATGAAAGTGAAAAATAATCTCAAAAAGATACGTGAAGCCAAGCTGATGAGTAAGGCCGAACTGGCAAGGTTGGCCGGTGTATCGGCGGTTACCATTGACAGGATTGAACGGGGCGAGCAGTGTCGGGTTGAAACCAAGAGGAAAATATTACTCGCTTTGGGTTTTGATCTTACCGACAGGGAGAAAGTCTTTCAGGACTAATACTGCAAGGATCACGTCATGCTATTTGCTAAGAAAAAGGATTTGATGGGCATTGATGTTGGCTCGACCTCGATCAAACTGGTCCAGCTGAAAGAGGTCAAGGGCGGCTACGAACTTGAAAGCCTGGGGCTTGTCCCCCTGCCGCCGGAGGCAATTGTCGATAATACCCTGATGGACAACTCCACCGTGGTGGAGACCATCAAAGAGCTGGTAACACGGCTTGCCCAAAGAAAGGTCCGCGAGGCTTCCAGTTCGATTTCGGGTAATTCGGTCATTATCAGAAAAATCGTCATGAATGCTTCCACCCCTGAGGAAGTCGAAACGGAAATCCAGTGGGAAGCGGAACAGTACATCCCCTTCGATATCAACGATGTCAATATAGATTGCCAGATACTCGGCAATGATGAAAATGATCCTTCAAAAATGCATGTGCTTCTGGTCGCCAGCAAGAAGGACATCGTCAATGATTATCAGGCGGTTTTCGCCGAGGCCGGCGTGAAGCTGGTCGTGCTCGACGTGGATGCGTTCGCCGTGCAGAATGCCTTCGAGATGAATTACGAGACTGACCCGGAAGAGGTGTACGCCCTTATCAATATCGGGGCGAGCATGATGAATCTCAATGTTGTCAGGGCTGGGATGTCGCTTTTCATTCGCGACGTGCAACTGGGAGGTTCACTGTACACTGAAGACATCCAGAAAAAAATGGGTGTCAGTTTTGAAGAAGCTGAACGGATGAAGGTCATGATAACAGAGTCCTCTTCCGAGGACCTCCTTGAGTCGATCAACAGGATAAACGAGACCATCGCATATGAGATAAGACGTTCTCTCGATTTTTATAACTCGAATGCCTTGGAGGGCAAAATCGGACGTGTCTTCCTGAGCGGTGGAGCGGCAAAGACGTTGAATCTCGCTACGGCAATTTCCGAAAAACTGTCTCTCCCCGTGGAACTCTTCAATCCACTGGCTAGGATCAAATGGGATAGCAAAAGATTCGATCCCGGGTTCCTCACCGAAGTAGCTCCGCTTATGACTGTTGCCTTGGGGCTGGCAGCAAGGAGGCTCGGAGACAAATGATAAAGATCAACCTCTTGCCATATCGTACGTCCAAGAAAAAGGAGACGGCGACTCAACAGTTTGTCCTGATGGGAATTATCCTTTCCGTTGCACTGGTTGCGGTGGGCATTGTCTATTCAGTGACCATCGGGAAAATCCGTACGACCAAGACAGAAATAACCAGGCTGGAGGACGAACTCCAGACCCTGAAAAAGAAGATCGGTGAAATCGATAACCTCAAAAAGCTACAGGCCGAGGTCCAGAAAAAGCTCGACATCCTCGGGCAACTCCGCAAGGAGAAAACCGGTCCGGCCATACGGCTTGCCAGGTTGAGCGATATCGTATCGGAGCGGATGTGGCTTACCAGGTACAGTGAGTCAGGGACGGCTGTCAACATTGCCGGTGTTGCGTACAGCGAAGAGCTGATTGCCGATTTCATGCGTAAAATCCAGGCTTCGCCGGAATTTGTCAATGTGGAACTCCAGGTTTCCGAGCAGCAGGAGATCAACGGGGTCAAGCTGAAAAAGTTTGAAATCAACTGTGCACTCAATGTCGCGAAGAAGGAAGAGCCGCCCAAAGACGCCGCCAAGACCGCGCCCACTGATGCAACCAAAAAATAACAGGCGCTCGACGTTATTCAAGAGGATCTGATATGCATCCGCAAGTGGAAAAACTGATAAGCATGCCAATGAAGCAGAAACTGGCCGGACTCGGGCTGATTCTGATTCTGATAGGTGCCGGGTTTTATTTCGGCCTGGAAAAACCGAAGCTGGACGAGTTGAAGGGGCTGCAAGCAAAGCTTGAAAAGGTGCAGGCGGATGTGACAGATACGCGCAGGCTTGCTAACAACTTGCCCAAATTCAAGGCCGAGTATGAAGGCTTGAAGCGGGATCTGGATAACGCCCTGACGGAGCTCCCCAACTCAAAGGAGATCCCTGCCCTCCTGACGAGCATAACCAGTGCAGGAAAGTCTGCTGGTCTTGATTTCCTTGTGTTTCGGCCGAAACCTGAAATCCCTAAGGATTTCTACGCAGAAGTACCGGTGGATATTACCGTGTCCGGTCCGTTCTTTGGCATTGCCAATTTCTTCGTTGCTGTCGGTAATCTCCCCAGGATTGTCAATATCAGCAATGTGGCTTTCTCGGACATTAAAAGCGACAGAGGCCGCAATATCGTCAAGGTCAACTGTCAGGCGACCACTTTCCGTTTCCTGGATAAGAAGGAGATCAAGGATACCAAGGATACCAAGGATGCGAAAAAGAAGAACTAACCTGAACCTGGTGTTTCGGGGGGGGCTGGTCTGTTTTGCTCTCCTGTCTGCTGCTCTTCCGGGGTGCAAGAAGAAAGCCGAGCCACCGCCCCAGGCAGTTATACCCATGCCACAGAAGCCTGTGCAGCAGAATGTCTCCACCAACAAGAAGGCAGTCGGAACGCCGGCACCAGCTCCGGCGGCCCCGGTCGCCGCGCAGGCGCCTGCAAAACCAGCAACGCCGGCAGCTTCCGGTGCACCCCCGGTGCCTGCAAAGCCCGCAGCCCCGGTAGCTCCCGGTGCCGCTCCGGTGCCGCCAAAGCCTGCGGCACCGGTTGCAACCGGCGTCGCCCAACCGTCTGCGGGGGTAACTGCCGGGATCCAGAAACAGGTTTCGTCAGGACGGCTGGCTCCTGCACCTGCCGGAATAAGCCTTGATTTCACGAACAGGCGGGATCCTTTCAGACCTTTTGTCCAGGCTCCTCCTCCCACTGCGGCAGGTAAGGTAGCCCGTTCGTTGAAAGATGCCCTTCCCATCCAGAGCTTCGATACCGAGAAGTTCCGCGTTACCGGTATAATCACCGGGGTACGGGAAAACAGTGCCCTGGTGATTGATCCCAACGGCAAGGGGTATGTGGTCAGGGAAGGGATGATGCTGGGTAGTAACGACGGGCGGATAAAGCGAATCACGAGCTCTACCGTAGAGGTGGAGGAGAATTTCAGAGACGATAACGGTCGGGTGAAAAAGCGCGTGGTTAAACTTGCGTTAACACGGAAAAAGTAGGAGTTATCGATGAAAATGTACCAACCGGGAATACTAGTGCGGCTGATCGTGGCGGCATCCCTCGTGGCGATGTGCGGGTGTGCGCAGCAGATGAAGTCCCTGCAATCGGAAGTTCCCCAGGAAGTTCCGGTAAACGGGGTGCTCAAGGAAGTTGTCGTCTCGGGCGATGGTTCCAGGATTGACATCAGATCAGACCGGCCGATTGTCTACACCTACTATTTGCAGGAAGCCCCACCGAAAATTGTCGTCGATATTGCCCAGGTCACTACAGGGAGCCTGGTGTTTCCCCAGGAAGTCAACAAGCGGAACATCAAGCAGATAGACGTGACCAGGCATGAATTCGGCACCGGCGTGCTCAGCAGGATAGGTGTCGCTCTCGGTGAAAAGGCTGACGTGAGTGCCAGCCTTGATTCCCAGGATAAAAAACACCTGACCATCCTCCTCGCCGGTGCACCTGGCAGCCAACCGGCCGGGGCCAAGGAAGCTGAAAAAACAGCGCCGGCTCCCGCTCAGGCAACGTCCCTTCCGGAACCGGCACCGGTAAAGGAGACCGTTGCGGTCGAGGAAAAACAGCCCGTTGCCGACAAGCCTGTGGTCGAAGCAAAGCCCGTGGCTCCTGCAGTCGCACCGACTGAGCCTGCCGAGGCCCAGGCAGCCAAGCCAGCTGTCGTCGAGCCACCCGTGGCGGCACCGCCTGAAGAGGAACAGAAACCGACCAAGACGGAAAAAGCCGTCGGACCACGGGCTCTCAAGGCGATCAGCAAGTCCGAGGACGGAATCACACTGGTTGTGTCCGGAGTCGTTGATTCCTATCACTCCTTCAAGCTGACAAACCCTGAACGGCTTGTTGTCGATCTGGCAAAAACCAGAAACGACATGTCTGCCAAGTCTTTGGATATAAACAGTTTCAACCTTGGCAAGGCGCGCATCGGCAGCTCCGCGGATAAACTGCGCGTTGTCTTCGATGCAGCCGGTGGCGCAATACCTCCCTATGTCGTTGCAAAATCAGAACAGGGAGTCCAGATTGCGTTCAGTGAATCTGCCCGCAAGTCTGCAGCCGATAGTGCCAAGGTGAAGAGCGCCCCGGCAGTGAGCAAGGCAGAGACTGCGTCATCATCCCCCGCCGCACCCGCCCTGGTCGGCGGTACGCCCGCCAAACATGACGCAAAGCCCGGGACCATCGATGCCGTCGAGTTTACCCAGGCCGACGGCGTGTCCACCATCACCCTGAGGACGGGAGCAGGCTGCACTGTCTCCGAACCCGTCAAATCCGCAAAAGGGCTCTATCTCGCGGTGAAAGGCTGCCGTCTGCCGGCCAAGCTGCAGCGCCAGCTTGACACCAGTGGCTTCGAGAGTGTCATCCGGGATATCGTCCCCTATCCGGTGAGGACCAAGGGAGCGCCGGAAGCCCGCATATCCGTTGTTCTGCGCAAGGTCGTGCCGAATACGGTCAAGCGTGACGGCGGTGTCGTCCGCTGGGAATTCCGCGAGCCGGTCAAGCCCGTAAAGATGTCGAAGCCCGCGAAGACCATCAAGCCCGAACCCATTGCTGAGCAGCCGGCAGCAGCCGCGGCGAAAGCGGAGGGTATCGAGAGAGAATTCATCGACACCAAACCGCAGCCTCAGAAAGCCAAGAACGAGAAGGTCGAGGAGGTGTTCGCCGGCGCCCAGCAGTCCTTGCGGCCGCAGAAGCAGTATGCCGGGCGCAAGGTCAGCCTCGAGTTTTCCGACGCGGACATCAGGAAGATTTTCCAGTTGCTTGCCGAAGTCAGCAACCAGAACTTCCTCATTTCCGATGACGTTTCCGGCACGATCAGCCTCAAGCTCGTCAATGTCCCCTGGGACCAGGCGCTTGACGTAATCCTTGAAAACAAGGGCCTCGGTATGCAGAAGGATGGCAACATCGTCCAGATCCGTCCGCGCACCAAGATGAAGTCCCTTGATGACGAGGCCATCGAGTTGCGCTTGACGGAGGAGAAGAAGATGCCCCTCTCCACCGTGATCTTTGATGTCAACTTTGCGACCCTTGCGGATATCGAGGCGCAGTTCAAGAACCTGAAGAGCAAGCGCCCCGATTCGTCCATATCCAGTGACATCCGTACCAACAAGATAATCGTGGTCGACATCGATCCCAACATCAGGAAGATGAGAGCCCTGCTCGAAGCTCTCGACGTGCCGGAAAAACAGGTCATGATAGAGGCCCGGATCGTCGAGGCATCGTCTAACTTTGTCCGGGACATCGGCGTCAAGTGGGACTTCGGCTACCAGGACGGCAGTGCATCCATCGCCAACATCAACAACATCACCTCGTCCATGGGCGGGGTGGTAACAAATGTCCTGCCGACCCTGACCACGGGTGGTGTTGCCGCAGGAATGTCGTTCGGAAAGCTTATCAGCAACATCCAACTCGATCTTCGCCTCTCAGCGGCGTCTACCGTGGGTCAGGTCAAGATTATCTCTTCGCCCAAAGTCATGACGGTCAACAACAAACCGGCCAAGATCTCACAGGGACAGATGATCGCCTAT
This sequence comes from uncultured Geobacter sp., assembly GCA_937860145.1. Taxonomy (GTDB): domain Bacteria; phylum Desulfobacterota; class Desulfuromonadia; order Geobacterales; family DSM-12255; genus CALMBF01. The sequence goes on along the minus strand of CALMBF010000079.1, from coordinate 74,135 downwards.
ACGAACTCGACCTCGACCGAAGGGGCAAAAACCGAGTTCATCGAAGCAGTACTGAGTCTCGAAGTCACCCCCCACATCACTGCCGACGGCAGCGTGAACATGAAGATCAAGGCGAGCAACAACTCTGTTGGCACGACCACTGGTGTCACACCGCCAATCAACAAGAAGGAAGCGGTCACCGAACTGGTCGTCAAGAACGGCGAGACGACCGTCATAGGCGGTATCTTCGTCGATTCGGAAACCGAGGGGGATACGGGGGTCCCGTTCCTTGCGGACATCCCCCTCCTCGGCTGGCTGTTCAAGTCGAACAATAAGAACAAGATCAAGAATGAGCTCTTGATTTTCATCACGCCGAAAATAATGACCTGATGTGCAGAGTTGACGACAGTGCGGGCCTAAGGGGCTCGCACTGTCGCATTTGCCGGCAGGCATGTGGAGCCGTCGCCCACTCATTACCATGGGGCGTACCAGCACAGCCGCCGACGAGAGAGCACCCGTATCTCAGTCGTATCTGTTCGCTATAATTTTCAGTCCATAGAGGGAGGATTCATGTTCAGCAGATTTATCAAAGCAGTGTGCTTGACCGTTGCCACAGCGTACCTGTGCGGATGCGGTGGTGGTGGCGGCTCCAACGGGACCATCTCGATCTCGGCTCCTACCGCGGTCACGGCCGGCAAGGCGTTTCAGGTAAAAGCAACGTTCACGTCGCCCAAAGGGGTGCAACCCATGACGATCAGTTTTACGTCAAGTGACCCGAATCTGGTTCCCAATACGTCAGCTGATACCGATACTGCCGGTGTCGCGACCGGCCAGACGTTCGCGGCGAACATCATCAACGGTGACAGGACCGTGACCATCACGGCCCATGCGGGGGACCTTACCTCGAGCGCCAAGGTAACGGTCCGGGCGAACAAGCTGACCTTCAACGCCCCGGCCAAGGGGACGATTTCCGGTACCGCCGGTTCCCAGATCGAGTATTTCATCACCGGCACGGGCTCCCTGGTCAAGTATACCGATGCCGACGGCACCCCCCTGGCTGGCCAGACGGTGAGCATCAAGGTGAATACGCTTATCGGAAGTATTGCCAATGTCCTCTGGCACTGGAACCTCGTTGATACCCCCTATTTCTCCGCCAATCCCATGACCTTCACGACCCTGTCCGACGGCAGCCTGCCGAACTCGATCATCTCGGTAGTGGCCAATTCGCCACCGGCAGGCAGTACGTCCGATTTCGGCGTCAACCTGCTTCTCTCGGTGACCGACCCGCTCTTCGGCACGATGGAGGTTCCCGGGGATATTGCTTTCACCATTTCCACCCCGTAAAGTGGACATCGGTGCGTCAGCGTAAGGAAACGGGTGCACATTGTGCGCCCGTTTCCTTAGCCGTTACTGTTGTTAGTAACCAGTGGTGCTGTTCAGACTTGATACTCTGACATATTTGGATGCTGTGCCCTACCAGGGAGGTTCTCTTGAAAAGACTTTATAGCGGTTTCTTGGCAGCATGTTTTGCATTATCTCTCGTTGCCTGCGGCGGCGGAGGCGGTGGCGGCTCGGGAAGCGTTACCACGACTCCTGGTGGTGGCACGACGGCCACTCCCGATCCGGCAAAACAGGCCACCGTAAGTTACGGCACCGTTGACACGACCAAGCTGTCGTCACTGCCAAAGGTCGCCCTCAGTTCGTCGCGGGAAACGACGACCCTCTCGGCAACGGCCATAACCACGAGCCCCAACGACCTGGTCATGGTGCGCAGTGGTGGCACACCGGTCCTGCTGGGCTTCACCTACGCCGGGGAGAGCGGCGTCACGGTCGACTATGCAAGCACGGCGGTCGCCCTGGTCCTGATGCAGCCGTCGCTGCTCGGGGCCACACCGGCGACCCAGCAGACGCTCATCCCGCTGATCAAGGCGAATGTCAATTTCCAGCCCCTGGTCGACCTGATCACCACCCGGATCAACAAGGGGGTAGTAGACCCCCTGAACCTCTACGTCTATCCTGACCTTGCCAGCTATGCATCGCTGATCGTCGACAGCCTGCCGCAGCAGAGCCCCCTGGCGGCCAAACTCCTCGCCAAGCGCCTGTTTGCCCTGGCCACCAATACCAGTATGACGGCCGGGATCACTGGAGACACCCTGACGATCACCAACCCTTCCGGTGTCTACTATGATGTCGTCTACAATAACAGCACCAGGCTGCTCGATGCGAAAGACGGGGTGTACAACCTCGACTACCTGCTTTTCCCCCTTAACACGAACGTTGTCGCTGACAAGACCACGAGCTTCTCCCTGGTGAATGATTTCCTGAAGCCGGCGGATGTAAACTCCTACGAGGTAGGCCTTACCTGCAGGTTCAACCTCAACCCGAGCAACGGCACTGCCACCTGGCGCAACATCCTGAAAGGTCTGGCCCTGTCGTTCGAATCCCTTGGGGTGAACCTGGACTCTACCAGCAGCGCAAAGTTCGATAATTTCGTAAAGCGCTATCCCACGGCGTTTTCTTCCCTTGACACGAAACTGAGGCTCCTGAAACAGAACAAGGAGAGCACCTACTACTATGCACGCAAGGTGACAGCACTTGCGCACGTCACGACCATTGTCCTTGAAAACCTCCCCCTCCCCCTCGATGGTTCGTTTACCAACGAGGACAAGGCAAATGTCATCAGGACGATGAGCGGGCTGAACGGCCTGATCGCCGATGTGACAGCCGTGGCTGGCAATCCGACCAACGGTGAGTTCCAGACGGCCATCAACCTGTTTGCCGACCTGTCGAACCCGACACCGTCCATACACGAAATGGTACGGAAAATTCGGGATGGACGGATGAAGCCGACCGTTGTCTGGAACATCGTCAAGGCCAACATGGAAACCATGGTGAGCGATGCCTCCTGGGTCTACATCGCCAAGCCGGTTCCCGCCGGGGACAGTGTGAAAGCGCACCTGCTCAAGACATCCGCGACCTTCAGGCTCCTGTCGGCCGAACCGTCCATAACCGGTGACGCGCCTATTGTCGGTCTGTACAAGGAAATGGCCAATCCTGCGAACGGCGTTGTCGACGACTACGCCAAGGCACTCTTCACCCTCCTGTCCCAGAACGCGTTCGCCGGGTCGTACAAGGCGCTGACCGTGGGGAACAAGCTGGTACCCTTTGCGTATGAGGTCGCGGACTGCTACGGCGATGAAACCTCCACGACATCCGTCCTCGTCTCCGGCGGTACTCCTGTCACTGTTGCCAAGCCGGTGGTCAATGATTTCAGGATCACCGACTACAATACCGGCACGGTCATTTATGACCTCAAGAACGGGATGACCGCGCCGGTCTCCATCCCCAAGGGCGCACGGATCGATGTGTATGCCGATCTTGCCATGGCCAGCACCCTGCCGTACGTATCGGCAAAAATGGCCCTCAATCCCCTGTCAAGCAGCCAGATCCCCGTCTATCAGGGCGAGGTCTTTTACAACAGCAAATTCACGGCGGGCCGAAACGTCGTCGACAAGATCAGTGTTTCCAGGCCTGCCTTGACCGGCGGCCTCCAGTGGGATCATTACACGAGCTACTTCGGTACCGCCTCGTCCGCTCCCTTCAACATCAGCACCTTCGCCCCGGACCAGTACATCTTCTCCCGTTCCGGGCTGACGATAACCGAAGACCTGACCGACCTCCGGTTCAGGTTCACCAACGCTGCCGGCCAGTCGGAGACGATCATCGTCCCCAACAAGGCAAACGCTCCGCCGGTCGTCACACTCCAGGCGACACGGAGCCTGGCCGATCCGTCCAAGTACGATTTCATCGTCACGGCTACCGATGACCGGGATCCGTCCCTCAAGCTGAACGTGGCCTGGGATTTCGGTGACGGCGCCACCCAGAGTGGTGGTTTCACGACCACCCACCAGTATCCGGCAACTCTGGAGTATACCGCCACGGTGACGGTTACGGACAGTGGTGGTGCTTCTACGACCGTCACTGCGTTGGTGACGCCGACGATTCAGAAGACAAACTTCGTCGACGTCGTCTTCCTCGTAGACCTTACCGGCAGCTATACGGACGATATCGCTACGTTCAAGACCCAGGCCAACGATATTGTTACCGGCATCAGCACCCTGGGTAACAATGTCCAGATCGGCCTTGCCTCGTTCAGGGATTTCCCCGTCGGTTCGTACGGTGGGAGCGGCGACTATCCGTACAAGCTCGAGCAGCAGCTTACCTACCTTACGGAGTACATCAGCCCCGCCCTCGCGCCCCTGACAGCTTCTGGCGGGAGCGATCTCCCTGAGGCCGACCTGGAGGCACTCTATCAGCTGGCTACCACCGATATCGGCTGGGTAGACGCTTCGAAGAAGGTCGTGCTCCTGGCAACGGATGCGCCGTTCAACAACAGTGACACCGATCCGTCCTACCCCGGTCACGGCTACGCAGCTACTCTGGCAGCACTCAAGGCTCGTGGCATCGTTGTGTACGGTCTCGTCCCCGACGGGACGACCATAGCCGATGTTGACAAGATCGCCGCGGATACCGGCGGCAAGGTGTTCAGCCTCGGTGCCGGCAGCGCCGGCATCGTCGACGCCATCAAAGGGATATCCACCGCCAAGGCGGTGGGGAGAACGCTGATGGTGCCGAACTCCTACGTCGTGGGAAGCAATAAGAAGCAAGGGCAGGCAAACTACTAGGGGCATGTTGTCGATGCCGGCAGGCGGGATACTGAAAACCTGCCTGCCGGTAGATAGCCCGCTGCGTATGAATAGCCAGTGATGGTGACTACCTGTCAAACCTCCGGGGGAGCATCCCCGGAGGTTTTTTATTTGTAAATATTGCTAATCCTGCTTACAATGCACCATTAATTTTCGTCATTCGAGGGGTGGTCTGTTCGCAACTGTTATGAGTCTGCCGTGAAATTTTTGGGCTGTGTTGGAGGATGAAATTGAAATATGTGATCGGTCTGACCCTGCTGTTCCTGTATGCGTGCAGTTTCTCCTCCCCCTGTTACGCCGACATGTACAAGTATCAGGACGAAAACGGTGCGATCTGTATTACCAACAGTGTGGATGCGGTCCCGAAAAAGTTCCGTAAAGGGATGACCGTCGTGAAGGAGGAGGTACCGAAGCAGGATAAGCTTCTGGCTCCGGTGCCGTCCCGACCTCCTGCCCAGACCGGCCAAGGTGACGCCCGGGTCACCCAGGCAAGTGACCAGGTCCAGCAGGCTGCACTCTCACAGGTCGCGGTTCAGAAGGCGAACCGTCCCAAATATGTCCGGACGGCGCTCATCATCGCTGGCATGCTCTGCGCGTGTGTCATCATGGGGCGGTTGACAAGCTCCCTCGGGGTCCCACGTTTGGGGACGGTCCTTTTCCTGGCGATCGTTCTTTCGGGCGGTGTCTATCTCTACGGGATGTATGTTCAGGAGCTGAGGACCGTTTTCAACGGCCTGAGGACGGATGCGCTGAAAATCAAGAAGAACGTGGAAACGCGTGAGCATAAAACGGATTATATGCTGAAGGAGATGCCGGAACGGGTTAAGGAGCCGCAGGACAATTAAGCCCTTTACCCCGTGTGATGGCCCGATAAATCTGACACGAGGAGAATAGCAGCATGCTTCGCTACCTGACCGCTGGTGAATCCCACGGTCCACGGCTGACAGCCATCATCGAAGGAGTTCCTGCGGGATTGTCGATCACTGCGGAGACCATAAACAAGGACCTTGCCAGGCGCCAGTGCGGCTACGGCCGTGGCGGGCGGATGAAAATCGAGACCGATACGGTCGAAATCCTTTCCGGAGTGAGGTGGGGGGAGACCCTGGGGTCGCCGGTAACCCTCTGCGTCATCAACAGGGACTGGGAAAACTGGCACGAGAAAATGTCTGTCGACAGGGCCCATCGCGACGACTCGATCAGGGTGACGAGGGCCCGGCCGGGACATGCCGATTTGCCGGGGGCGATGAAGTACAACCATAAGGATGTGCGAAACATCCTGGAGCGGTCCAGCGCCCGGGAGACCGCGGTAAGGGTCGCGGTCGGCGGTGTGGCAAAGTGCCTGCTGGCCCACTTCGGCATAACGATTAACGGCTTTGTCTCGGCAATCGGGGGGATCCAGGCGGTGCGCCCCGATCTTCCCCTGGCACACCTCGTGGCGCAGGCTGCCGGTTCAGAGCTGTTCACCTATGACCCCTCCGTCGAGGCGGCCATGAAGGCGCACATCGACCGGATGAAGGCTGCCGGAGACTCGGTGGGGGGGGTGGTCGAGGTGGTTGCCAGCGGTGTTCCCGTCGGACTGGGAAGCCACGTCCAGTGGGACCGCAAGCTGGATGCCAGGCTTGCCATGGCGCTGATGAGCATCCAGGCTATCAAGGGGGTGGAGATCGGCTGCGGTTTTGCCGCTGCGGCAACCCCCGGTTCCCGGGTCCACGATCAGATCTACTACGGTGATGACGGTGCCGGCCGGCACGGTTTCCATCGCCGGACCAATAATGCCGGCGGCATCGAGGGGGGGATCAGCAACGGCGAGGACATCGTCGTGCGGGCGGCGATGAAGCCGATACCCACCCTGTACAAGCCCCTCCCTACCGTCGATCTGGACAGCAAGGGGGCAGTCGAGGCAACCGTCGAGCGTTCCGATGTCTGCGCCGTGCCTGCGGCAGCGGTGGTTGCCGAGGCAGTGGTTGCCATCGAACTGGCGTCGTCGTTCCTGGAAAAGTTCGGCGGTGACAGCCTTGGTGAAATCAGGCGGAATTACGACAGTTACCTCACATATCTGCAGGAATTCTAGGGGATGGGCTTGGACGTCGTCAGGGTAGGCCTTGCTGAAAGGTCGTACGATATACACATAGGGACCGGCACGCTGCCGCGCATCGGCGAACTCTGCAGGGAGGTCTCCCTCAAGGGGCAGGCCGCCGTCATCACCAACCCGACGGTGGGGTCGCTGTATCTGCAGACGGTACAGGAAAGCCTGCAGGGTGCGGGGTACCAGGTCACGGTCATAACCATTCCCGACGGGGAGGAGTACAAGTGTTCGGCAACGCTCGAGAGCATCTATGACGATCTCCTTGGGGCGGGACTGCACCGGGGGGCATTCATCGTCGCCCTCGGTGGCGGGGTGGTCGGTGACATTGCCGGCTATGCGGCGGCAACGTTCCTGCGCGGCATCCCTTTCGTGCAGGTGCCGACCACGCTCCTCGCCCAGGTCGACAGCAGCGTGGGGGGGAAGACCGGGATCAACCATCCGCGGGGGAAAAACCTCATCGGCGCTTTTTACCAGCCCCGGCTGGTGCTGATAGACCTGCTCACCCTCGATACGCTGCCACGGCGCGAATACCTGTGCGGCCTGGCCGAAGCCCTCAAGTACGGCATCGTCCTGGAACGGGAGCTCTTTGACTACATCAGCGCCGCAACCGATGCGATCACTGCCGTTGACAAGGATGTGCTTCTGCATGTCGTCTCTGCGTGCTGCAGGATAAAAGCCGCCGTGGTGGAACGTGACGAGCGGGAGGGTGGACTGAGGGCGGTGCTCAATTACGGGCATACCATCGGTCATGCGGTGGAAACGTTGACGGAGTATCGGAGGTACAAGCATGGCGAGGCCGTTGCCATCGGGATGGCCCATATTGCCAGGCTCTCCCGGCTGCTCGGCCTCGCAAGCGGAGAGGAAACCGACAGGATCGTTGCCCTCATGAAAAAACTGGGGTTTGAACTGAATCTGCCGGCGTTCCCCCTGGATGCGTTTGTCGAAGCTATCGGTCACGACAAGAAGAAGGGTGACGATGGGGTCACGTTCATCTTCAACCGTGGTATCGGCGATTTTGCCATGGAAAAGGTCACGGATGTCCGGGGTCTCCTTGCTGAGCTTGAGCGTGACGGGGCTTCCCGTGAACCAGGGGAATAACCTCCCTTCCGTTGTGCGTAACAGTCTGCGGTCAGTCAATGCGTGGTTGTTGCCGGTCAACGGGCATCCATAGAGGAGAATGCAATGGAAAAAGAGTCGGCATCGTTCTGGGCGGGCATAAAAAAATTCGAGGATATCCTGGCAAGCAATCCGAAAGCGTACAGCTTCGCCCCCCTGGCCGAAATATACCGCAAGCTGGGGTTGCCGGACGAGGCGCTGCGGATAGCCAAGCAAGGCGTTGCCCTGCACCCGGAGTTTGCTGCCGGCCAGATGGCCCTTGCCACGTCGTGTCTTGACAAGAACATGGTGGAGGAGGCCAGGCAGGCTCTCGAGGCTGTCGTCCGGATAACGCCCGAGAACCTCGACGCCCAGAGGCTGCTGGCAGGGATATATCAGGCTGCTGGCAACACTGCAGCCGCCACGGCATGTCTGCGGATTGTCGCGGAGTTCGAACCGGACTCTGCGGAAGGTGCCGCGGGCATGGCTGTACCCTCGTCGCCTGCCGAAGTCGCTGGCGAGGCGCAGCCCGTCGTGCCGATGGCTGCGGCAGTCGAAGCGCCGTCTGCCACGGAAGAGGAAGAGATCCTCGAAGCCGATATCCTCGAGCTCACTGACGATCTCATCGAGGAAGATGCTTTCGGGGAGGAGTCCTTTTCTCCCTTTGCCGCTGCCCCGCCGCGGCCGTCACTGGAGGCTGAGAAGACGGTCGCCCCCCCAGCCGCGCCGCAGCCTGTTGCCCCGGTAACCGCTCCCCAGGAGGAGGCTGCGCAGCCCCCCGTGCTGACGGCGACGATCGCCGAGCTGTACGTCACCCAGGGATTCATCGACAAGGGGGTCGACGTCTATCGTGAGCTGTTGCGCGACAACCCGGATAACGGTGCGTACAGGTCGAGGTATCTGGAGTTGACCGGTGGTGCGCCGGCCGTGGTCCCTGCTGCGGACGAAGCGGCCCCGCCAGCGCTACAGGCAGTGGAGGGCGCGGTTGCAGAACCCGTTCAGGGGGGACAAGCCCAGGTGTCGCAGCTTGAAGGGTGGCTGGCCAATATCAGGAGGATCAAGGAATGTCGTACAGAGACGCTTTGAAGTCGTTGACGGAAGCGGTAGGCGGCGGTCTGGCCGCAATCATCATGGGGTACGACGGTATCGCCATTGATGAATACATGGTCCCCAACGTTCCTTTCGACCTGCAGCTCGTGGCGGTGGAATATGCCAATCTGCTCCGGGATGTCAAGCGCACGGTGGAACTCCTCGAGAACGGCAGCATGGAGGAAGTTTCCATAGCAACCGACAAGGTCCGCGTCCTTGTCCGGATCATCAACGAGGACCTGTTCCTCGCACTGGTGATCACGGCGGATGGGAATTTCGGCAAGGGGCGCTATCTCCTCAATCGCGAAGCCATGCGTTTGAGAACAGAGCTGGGGTAGGGCAGCATGAACATTCTCGTCATTAACGGTCCGAATCTGAATCTTCTCGGCACCCGCGAGCCCGGTATCTACGGGGCAGAGACCCTCGAGGGTATTAACGCCGGGGTGTCAACGGTGGCCGCGACTCTGGGTGTGGTGGTTGATTTCTTCCAGTCAAACCATGAAGGCGCCATCGTGGATGCCATCCACCAGACGTGCGGCCGCTACCAGGGGCTGATCATCAACCCTGCGGCATACACCCATACCAGCGTTGCCATTCGGGATGCCATTGCCGCGGTCGGGCTCCCCACGGTGGAGGTCCATCTTTCCAATGTGTACAGGCGGGAGTCGTTCCGTCACAAGAGCCTGACCGCGCCAGTTGTCCTCGGGCAGATTGCCGGTTTCGGCGCAACCGGGTACGAACTGGCTCTTCGGGGGCTCATCAGCCATCTGAACAGTATGCATCCCTAGTCGTTCTGCAAGAACTCCGTGTACAGGCCCTGTTTGCATTTTTGCAAATAGGGCCTTTTTGTTTGCAGAAACGCAATGATGCTCAAGAAGCTCGTGTTTACAGTGAGTTGCGGGTTTGTCAGTGAAAAGGGGCGGAGTCAGGGGGCTACTGCCGTCTCCCAGGATTGCACATGTGCAAATCCGGGAGCGACCATTTTCACAGGCCGGGACAGCTGCTACCCTGTAACTGCCCAAAAATACTGCATATTATAAAAATATTACGTGTGCTCGAATTTTGGTACGTCGGTTGCTGTATACATGGGTGGTTACTCCTAAAGCACGTTGCTTCATATGGGAGGTGGTGACGACCACCTCCCGAAGCCGTGCGGATCGTTGTGCTCCGGAGGAACGGAGATGCCGCAAAAAATCTGTCCCTATTTTGGCAAAAACGAAGATCTCTGTGACGTGGGGTGCGGCTACATCTCCACCCATGACGTCAATATGATCATACGATACTGCAGCAGTGATTTCTGCTCATGCATCAAGTACCAGGAGCTGGCCGACAGGCTTCCCGCAGGGATCATCCCCTGTGCTCATTAACAAGGAGACGTCATGCTCTACAACGTAATGCTCCATGCGGGTCACCTGCCGATCGCTGCCGCAGTCATGCCCATACTCTGTCTGATCATTATTCACATGGTAAAGGAGAAGCGCGATGAGCGAGAAAGAGCTTGAACTTCTGTCCCGTATCGAAGAGCTGGAACGCCACACCTGGCGGAACAGTGCGATTCTGCGTGCAGTTGCCATGGTTTCCTTCACCGCCCTCGTGGGAATCGTTGTCGCTTCGGGAGTTGTCGGTGGCGGCCGCGGCAGTCACTGGTCTGGTCCGGCCTGGAATACGATGTGGCTCTATGGTCTCTTTGCCGCCAACGCGGTTTCCATGTTCTGGACAAGCCACAAGGAATGAGGGAGCGGGCGGAGGTGCCGGTCCGGATCTCCAACCCCTGTGGTCACTGAAGGTAGGGAGGAAATGACATGACACCGATGAGCTTGAAAAATGCCATTTTACTGCTGGTCGTCGTAGCGCTCTGTGCGACGTTTTCCATGCGGATTTTCCAGGGCCTCGACGAGATGATGGGGGACCAGTACTGGGTTGTGGACACCACCCAGGGTGACCACGGCTGGTACATGATGGGGATCCTTCCGTACGTGAAGACCGTTCCGAAGGACGTTGTCAAGGCGGCCAATACCGATGCCGACCCGAACAACAACTACATCATCTATGCCCAGAGCGGCGACTTTGCCGGCAACTCGGTGTACGGGATCTGCTACGGCATCCCCTTCATCATGTTCCTGATCTGGTTTGCGTTCATCATCGGCTTCCCCGACAGGGTCGACCCCTACCTGTTGCCCAAACGGATATTCACCATCACGGTCATCACCATCTGCTCGATCATCGTCAACCTCTTCCTGATGCGCATCGCCGCGGACTTCGCCCGGGATCCGATGTCCCGCGTTGCCAACGTTGCCGGTAACCACGCCTCTCTCCTTTTCCATAACGCGGGGATCTGGTTCGCCATACTTTTCTCGGCCCTCGGTACCCACACCCACTCCATCCGGGAGGTAAAAGCCCCGGACAGCCGCAACTGGGTCTCCCAGGCTGACGAAAAGTTCTCTTGGATGTTCATCCTCCTTGCCGTGGTTACCGTTCTCGAAGTATTCCTGGTAAAGAACAAGTTCGCCCTTCCCGATGCTGCCGTTGATTACTCGGTATGGATCATCTGGGTGGTCATTTTCATGCGGATGTTCGGCTTTTCGCCCAGGTACTGGGTCAAGCGCGGCCGGGGCATCTCCCTGATGTTCGGGGGCACGGCGGTCACCCTGGTGGTGTTCTATCTCCTGGAACGGGCAACCGGAACCCTGGGTGCGGGCTTCGCATCACCCCTCCTCGCCAAGGCTCTGGGCCCCGAAAACCAGAATATCGGGCTCTCCCTCATGGTTTCCATCTACCTGATCTTCTGGATGGAATATGCCGCTGCTATCCGTGTGAACGGGCCGGTGAAAAAAGCGGCAGAAAAAATATAAGTCCCCGCAGCGACAGGAATGGGTGAAAAAGGCGGCCGAACGGTCGCCTTTTTCTGTTGTGACGCGGCAGAGTTTTGCGGTAATACATGAGGGAGCGACATGCACCCGTATCGGGTCAGGCTGCGTACGTCACTTTGAACCATGTTGAGGTAACGATGTCATTATCCGTCCTGATCTCCGCATCCGAGGCCGTGCCCTTTATCAAGAGCGGCGGACTCGCAGATGTCATCGGAGTTCTCCCCCGGTACCTGCGCAGGCTGGGACACGATGTCCGGCTCGTGCTCCCCAGGTATTACGGCATTGACAAGACGAAGTTCGGGCTGAAACCCCTGGCCGGTGTCCTCGTGGTCCCCATGGGGGGAGCGGGAGACGAATACTGCGCGGTGTACGAGGGGAGTCTGCCGGATTCGGACATACCGGTCTATTTTCTCGAACACGAAGGCTACTTCGGCCGCAGCGGCCTCTACGCGGAGAACAACGTGGAGTACGCCGACAATGACCGGCGCTTCATCTTCCTCTCCAAGGGGAGTCTGGAACTCTGCAAGATGCTCGACTTCTTTCCCGACCTCGTGCATGCCAACGATTGGCATACCGCGGCCATCCCCCTGCTGCTGAACACCACCTACCGGCACGACAGCCATGTCGGGGGGGCGGCATCGCTGCTGACCATCCACAACATGCAGTACCAGGGGAGTTTTCCCCCTGCCACCATGGAAATCCTTGGCGTCGGGTGGGAGCACTTCACCTTCCTCGGGGTTGAAAAGGACGACCGGGTAAACCTCCTCAAAGGGGGTATCTACAACGCCACGCTCCTCAACACCGTCAGCGAGGGGTATGCCGCCGAGATCCAGACCCCGGCCCAGGGGTGGGGTCTGGAAGGTGTGCTGCGGGAGCGGAACAGAGACCTCTTCGGCATTCTCAATGGCGTCGATTACACCGAGTGGTCACCGGAGTCCGATCCATACATTACGGCAAACTACTCGGCGGGCGATCTCGGGGGGAAAGGTCTCTGCAAGGCTGATGTGCAGAAGGAGATGGGGCTGCCCCAGAGGGGCGACGTCCCCCTGATCGGCATGGTCGGCAGGATGGTCACGCAGAAGGGGATCGACGTCTTTGCCGAGGCGCTCCCCCGCCTCCTGGAGCTGGAGTTGCAGATCGTCATGCTGGGGGAGGGTGAACCGTGGGCCCATTTCTACTTCGGCGGCATGGCTGCCAGCCACCGGGACAGGCTGAGTGTCTGCGTAGGATACGATAACGGGCTGGCCCACCGGATCGAAGCAGGGGCTGACTTCTTCCTCATGCCCTCAGCGTTTGAACCGTGCGGCCTGAACCAGATGTACAGCCTGCGATACGGCACCATCCCCATTGTCAGGGGTGTGGGCGGCCTGGATGACAGTGTGGAGAATTTCGACGAGAACCTGCTGGCCGGTACCGGCTTCAAGTTCCACGACCTTACCGCCGGTGCCTTGTTCGATACGGTGGGGTGGGCTCTGCATACGTGGTACAACCGGCGGGAGGGGATCGACAGGCTGCGTCAGCGTGGCATGGCGGTCCGTTTTACCTGGGAGGGTGCCGCGGAAAAGTACGACCGCCTCTACAAGATGGCCCTGAAACGAAGAAGCGGCGCATCTTCCGATACGCCGCCCCGTGCTACTCGACAATGAACTGGTTCATCTCTGCCTTGAGCAGTTCGGTCTGCTCGGTCAGTCGCCGTACTGCTTCATCGGTAACCCTGTTCGTCTCAAGGCCGCTTTCGGTCGACTTCTGAATCTCGTTGGCCGACTGCAGGATCAGGGCGCTGCTGCGGGCCTGCTCATCACTGGCCAGCTTGATCTTGCGGATCATGGAGGTGATGTTCTCCGTCGACTTGCCGATGAATGAGCCGACGGTGCTCTGCTCCCGGGTGGAGTTCCGAACCTGGGAGTTGAGCCCCTTCATCTTTTCCACCGCGGCGATGATCATGTCCGCGCCTCTCCCCTGCTGCCCCGTTGCCGTGGCGATCTGGGTGATCATCTCCGAAACCCTCTCGATCGCGTTGCGGATCTGCTGGCTTTCCCGCGACTGGGATTCCGTTGTCCGGGCGATCTCGATGATCTGGGAGCTGGAGGTCTTCACTCCGGCAAGGATCTTGGCCAATGCTTCCCCTGACTGGTAGGAGAGCTGCTCGCCGTCCGAGATGCTCTGCTCGGCAAGGGTGATGGATTCCACCGCCGTACCCACCTCCTGCTGAACCGCGGCGATCACCTTGGAGATCTCCTTGGTCGAACTGGTGGTCCTCTCCGACAACTCCTTGATCTCTTCGGCAACAACGGCAAATCCCTTGCCGTGCTCGCCGGCCTGGGCGGCAATGATGGCGGCGTTGAGGGCGAGGAGGTTGGTCTGTTCGGCCACTTCGTCGATGACGGAGAGAATGGAGCCGATGTCGCTCGCCTTTTCCGAGAGGGTGGCAATTGCTTCGGAGGTGATCACCGAAGCCCGCTTGATCTCCGAGATGCCGGCGATGGTCGCTTCGACCGAGATCCGCCCGGTTTCCGCATCAACGAGCAGTTCCTCGGAGATCTTCGCACTGTCCGTGGCATTTTTCTCGATCTGCTTGATGGACGAATCCATGGTGGCCACGGAGTTGGCGGTTGTCAGCGATGCATCGACCAGGCTGGCGACGCTGCCGTCGATGGCGCGGATGGATGCTGCCATCTCGGTTATGGAAGAGCTCACCTCTTCCACGGCCTGGGAGAGTGTTTCCACGTTGAGGGCCACCTCTTCGATGCTGGCGATCAGCTCCATCGTGGATGACGAACTCTCCGAGGTGGAGAGGAACAGGCTGTCGATGGCCTGGGCAACGCCATTGATCGACGAGTTCATTTCTGCAATGGCGGACGATGTCTGGATGACGCTCTCCGCCTGGATTTCGGCGGTAGTTACCCCTTTCAGGGACGCTTCGCGGATGCTGCCGGCAACCAGGCCGAGCTCGCCGATGGACTCCTTGACCTTCTGCACCATGGCGGAGAGCTTGCTCAGCATATGGTTGAAGTCATTAACCAGGGTGCCGATCTCGTCGGTGGATCGGTCCTCGACGGTGACGGTCAGGTTGCCGCTGGCACTTTCGGCAAGGGCTGCCCCCATGCTTCTGACCCTGTTGACGATATTTCTCGTGGCGAGGGTGCCGAAGAAGATCGCGAAGAAAACGGCACAGACGATAACGGTGATGAGGGTCAGCTGGGCATTGCGCTGGTGCTGGGATGCTTCACTGTTCGCCTGCTTCATCAGGCCGTTGACGGTGACCAGAAGCTCGTCCACCGAGGATGCAACCAGATCGCTCTTTTCGGGGAGCTCGGTGCGGATGAGCCTGCCTATCTCGGCGTCCGCAAGGGAGGCCGCGCCGCTGCCGGCATTAAGCAGCGACTCCTTGCGGGCCAGCATCTTCTCGGCAGAGTTGGTGAACTCGTTCATCTGTTTTGACACCGCCTGGGCGCGCTCTTCGAGCTGGCTCCCCTTGGGGGCGGCGGGGAGACCGAGCTTCTGGTTCCCCTTGAGAATGATGTCCAGGTAACCGCTGAACCGGTCCCGCTTGGATTCGTAATCGGCCTTGACCACTTCGAAATCGTCCGCTTTGGAGATCGTCGTGGTTTCGAGAAGGTGCAGGCGGCACTCCTGCAGGGCGGTTTTCATCAGGACGACCTGGTTCGACTGTGTCGAGCCGGTCATGATGACGTCCTGGATGGTATGCCCGACCCTGCTCAGGCTGTATATGCCGAAAGAACCGGTGATTCCGACGATTGCAGCCATTATCAGGAACAGACCGATCAGCTTGTGTCCGAGTTTAAGGCCGTTCATATGAGACCTCGCCCATTGAATTAAAAACCAATTATATATAACAGGTAACGAGTCAGGATTTCAACTTAAAAGGGGGGGGCTCTCCGACCTCACGGCAGCTGGTCGCCACACGCCTTTGCGCCACTCACTCCCCGTCGATGAAGCGCCGGGTCAGGTCGGCGAAGGCATCGATCCGCCGGTCGCGCAGAAATGGCCAGATCCGGCGGACCCTTTCGCTTCTCCCCATCTCCAGGTCGACGACCATGACCTCCTCCCGGTCCGTGCTGCCACGGCCGAGAAACTCCCCCTGGCAGCCGGCGACGAAGCTGTTCCCCCAGAACTGGATGCCATTGCCGACGCCGGAGGGGTCCGTTTCCAGGCCGACCCTGTTTATCGCCACCACCGGGAGCCCGTTGGCGATTGCATGCCCCCGCTGAACCGTGATCCAGGCGTCGAGCTGGCGCTCCTGCTCGTCCCGGGTGTCGGCGGGATCCCAGCCGATGGCCGTGGGGTAGATGAGGAGTTCCGCACCGGCCAGGGCCATGAGCCGGGCTGCTTCCGGGTACCACTGGTCCCAGCAGACCAGCACGCCGAGTTTCCCCACTGACGTCCTGATCGGTCTGAACCCCAGGTCCCCCGGGGTAAAGTAGAATTTCTCGTAAAATGCCGGGTCGTCAGGGATATGCATCTTGCGGTACATGCCGGCAATGGAGCCGTCCCGCTCCAGTACGACGGCGGTGTTGTGGTAGAGCCCCGGTGCACGGCGTTCGAAGAGAGAGGAGACGATCACCACCCCCAGCTCCCTGGCGATGGCGCCGAACTGTTCCGTGGAGGGGCCCGGGACCGGCTCGGCACGGTCGAAAAAGGAGGTCTCCTCGCACTGGCAGAAATAGGGGCCGGTGTGGAGTTCCTGGAGGGTTATCAGCCGGGCGCCCCGGTCCGCTGCCTGGCGGATCAAGGAGATGGTCTTGTCCACGGTGGCGCTGCGGTTGTCCGAGCAGCTCTGCTGTATCAGGCCAACGGTCAGTCTGTTCATGATAACGTTCCTTTGGGGAGCTGCATGGTGATGCAGTGCAGCGACCCGTGTTGCAGGATGAGGGGGCGGCAGTCTATGGCGATGATGTCCCTGCCGGGGAATGCCTGCCGGACGGCGGTGAGGGCGGCGGCATCACTCTTGTCGGCGTACGTGGGGACGAGCACCGCCCCGTTGATGACGAGGAAATTGGCGTAGGTTGCCGGCAGGCGATTCCCCTCCGTGTCGAAGCAGGGGGCTGGCCAGGGGAGGGGGATGAGGTTGAACGGGGTGTTGCGGGTGGTGCGAAACCCCTCCAGGTGTCCCTTCATTGCGGCGAGCGCCTGGTAGTGCTCGTCCTGCGGGTCGTCACAGGCGACATAGAGGATGGTGTCGTCGGGGCAGAGCCTCGCCAGGGTATCGATGTGGGAGTCGGTGTCGTCCCCTGCCAGGTAGCCGCTGTCGAGCCAGAGGATCCTGCTGGCGCCGAACTCGTCCGTCAGCGCCTGCCCGATCCGTTCCTTGTCGAGATGGGGGTTGCGGTTGGGCTCAAGGAGGCATTCGCTGGTGGTGAGGATGGTCCCCCTGCCGTCGCTCTCGATGCTCCCCCCTTCCAGCACCAGGCCGGCCACCTTCCGTTGCGCACGGAACAGCCCGGCTTCCCAGAGGCGGCCGGTGATCCTGTTGTCGTGGTTGGCGGCAAACTTCAGCCCCCAGCCGTTGAAGCCGAAATCCAGGAGCAGGGGCGTCCCGTTTTCCCGTACGGTGATCGGACCGAAGTCCCGTGCCCAGGTGTCGTTGCTGGGGATCCGGACGCAGGTGACCCGGTCCATGACGGCGCCGGCACGGCGGAGTTTCTCTTCAACCGCACCCTCTTCCGGAACGGTGACGATCACCCGTTCATGGGTGCTTATGGTTGCAATGATTTCGGCAAAAACCGGTTCGACCAGGTGTAGTACCGGTTCCCAGTCGCTCCGGTCGTGTGGCCAGGAGAGGAGGACACCGTCCTGTTCCTCCCATTCGGCCGGCAATCTGCGGGTAGTCATCTCTGCTGCACTCCTTAGTCTCCGAATTATAGAGCGTGGCCACGTGCAGGGTCAAATCATTCATCATTTACAGATGAATTTTTTCGGGTAACATAGAAACAGTCATTGATCGTCATTAACCGGAAATACGGTGACCAAGGAGGCAGGAGATGGGCGACTGCAATATCAAAAAGAATGCGATGGTGGGTGGAATCCTGCTGGTGGCTGGCGGCCTCGTCGGGGCAGGGGTGGCCCTCTTGTTCGCTCCCCAGTCCGGGCGGCAGACCAGGCGGGATATCTCCCGCTACAGCCGCAAGGTACGGCGCCAGGCCGAGGACATTGTGGATGATTTCGCCGGAAACGTGCACGGCATGGTGGAGTCGATCGGCGAGCGGGCCGAGGATATACTCGATCGCGGGAAAGACATGGCCCACGAGGCCAAACTGGACCTGATCAAGGTTATCGAGGAGGGGCAGGGGAGGCTGGAGAAGCAGAAAGCGCGCCTCGCCAAGCTCATCGGATAAAATTTCCACTTTTACCCCGTAGTATGTTAAAAACCCCGTAACGACTGCTGTTACGGGGTTTTTAGTGTCAGAGAAGAAAAATATCGCCCGCGCCGCCGGTGTGCTCGGCTTTGCCACCATCCTTTCCCGCATCATGGGGATGGTCCGTGACATGGTCGTCTCACGCCTTTTCGGCGCAGGTTTTGCCACCGACGCCTTTTTTGCCGCGTTCCAGATCCCCAACATGCTCCGCCGTTTCTTCGCCGAGGGTGCCCTGACGTCGGCCTTCGTGCCGACCTTTTCCGAGTGCTACACCCGGGAGGGGCACGAGAAGGCCAGGGAGCTGGCCAATACCTGCTTCACCCTCCTGACCATCGTCATGGCTGGCATCACGATCCTCGGCATCTGTTTCTCCCCCCAGCTGGTCCGGCTCATGTTCCCCGGGTTTGCCGCCGAACCGAGCAAGCTCGAACTCACGGTCATGCTCAACCGGCTCATGTTCCCCTATATCTTTTTCGTCAGCCTGGTGGCGCTCTGCATGGGGATTCTCAATACGCTCCGCCACTTCTTCACCCCGGCGATCTCGACGGTATTCCTCAACCTCTCCATGATCCTCTGCGCGGCGCTGCTGCATGCTTATTTCACCGTCCCCATCGTCTCCCTGGCCGTCGGGGTGCTGGCGGGCGGTCTCCTCCAGCTGCTCCTGCAGTTGCCGGTCCTCTGGCGCAAGGGGTTCCCCCTCCGCCCCCGCTTCGATTTCCGCCATCCGGCGGTCCGGAGGATTGCCCTCCTCATGGGGCCGTCGGTGTTCGGGGTCGGTGTCTACTACCTCAACCTGACCGTGGGGAATATCCTCGCCTCCCTGCTCCCCCAGGGGAGCGTCTCCTACCTCTACTATGCCCAGCGGCTGTTCGAGTTCCCCCAGGGGATTTTCACCGTCTCGGTCGCCCAAGCGGTCCTCCCCTCCATGAGCCGGCAGGCGGCGGAGGGGGACCTCGATGCCCTGAAGGAGTCGCTCCGTTTTGGCCTCCGCCTGACCCTGTTCATCACCATCCCCGCCATGGTCGGGCTGATGGTCACGGCTACCCCGATCTTTTCCCTCCTCTTCATGGGGGGGGAGTTCGACTTCGCCAAGGCCGAGCAGTGCGGACGGGCCCTGGTCTTCTACTCCGTCGGGCTCTCCTGTGTCGCCATGGTAAGGGTCCTGGCCCCGGCATTCTATGCCCTGAAGGACACGCGGACGCCGGTTATCACGGCGTTCGTCGCCTTTGTCGCCAACCTCCTCTTCAGCCTTCTCCTCATGGGCCCCATGGTGCATGCCGGGTTGGCCCTCGCCTCGTCCCTGTCGGCGCTGGCCAACATGCTGCTGCTGCTCTGGTTCCTCCGGCGCAAGATCGGTCCCTTCGGCGGCAGGGGGATAGTCGTCGCCTCCGTGAAGGGGGTCCTTGCCGCCATCCCCGCCGGTTATGCCGCATATCTCGCCATCGGCCTGACCGACTGGTCCCGTGCCGGGGCCAAGCTGGTGAAGAGCGGCGTGCTCGGCGGAGCCGTGGGGGGGGCGGTGCTCGTGTATGCTCTGGCCTCCCTCTGCCTGAAGAGTTCCGAGGCGGGTGATGCTGCCGTCCTCGTGCGGAAAAAACTGCTCAGGAGGTGACCCCTGGCTGAATTCTCCTATGATCTCGTGGTAACCCGGTTCGGCTACGGAGCCGTGGTCGCCGGCACTGCCGGCGTGGTGGAGGTGGTCCTCCCTTTTGGCAAGGATTCGGCCGAGGCCGCCATGGCCGAGGTCCTCCACGCCTGTCCCTGCGCGCTCAGGGGGGGGGACTGTTCCCGGTCGGCGGCGCGGGAGCTGGAGAGGTACTGCGCCGGCGAGGTCACGTCCTTCTCCGTCCCCCTCGACCTGCACCGGCTTACCCCGTTTCAGCTGGCTGTCAGCCGGCAGGTGCTCACCATAGGATACGGCATGGTCTGCAGCTACGGCGAGGTGGCCCGGCACGTCGGTTCTCCGGGGGCTGCCCGGGGGGTCGGGGCAGCCATGGCGGCCAACCGTCTCCCCATTCTCGTCCCGTGCCATCGGGTCGTGGCAGCGGACGGGAGTCTCACGGGGTATTCCGGTTGCGGCGGGATTGTGACCAAGCGCATCCTCCTGGAGATGGAGGGGGTGCGCTTCTCTTCCGCGGGCAAGGTGCTGGCGGATGGTAATTCCTGACTGTTTTGCACAGAAATAAGGACGCAGGGTGTGGTGCGGCGAACAGGATTTGTCCGGTCTTGTTGTAACTAGCTGATTTGCGGTAAAAGTGGCCTAACATGTTGAAATCATTTGCTAGTAAATGTGCCTAAAAAATAGGCACAGAGTAAAAATCATTGGATAAAATATCGCTTTAGCGGTCTCTCCACATGGTTGTCAACAGGTTATCCACAGATTTTGTGGAAAATCGTCTACCTGGTTGAAATTTCATTATATTTTTACGGAAATCAAACAGCCGAAACCAACGAGGTACCCCATGGACAAAGAACTGGCCGATCAGCTTAAACGAGTGTTGACCTCCCTGGAACGACTGCTCCCCCGCTCGACATCCCCGGTTGTCTGGAGTGAAAACGTTGCGGCGATCTGGCGCCGCCAGGCGCTGGGCGGGTATCTTGAGCCGGTGCAGGGGGGGGCGGCGATACGGCTTGACGACCTGCTCGGCATCGAACGGCAAAAGGACGTGGTGGTGGAGAACACCCGCCAGTTCCTGGCGGGCTACCCGGCCAACAATGTCCTCCTCTGGGGGACGAGGGGGACGGGCAAGTCGTCCCTGGTGAGGGCCCTGCTCCACGCCTACGCCGACCAGGGGCTGAGGGTGGTGCAGGTGGACAAGAGCGACCTGGTCAACCTCCCCGATATCGTCGACCAGATACGGAACGAGCCGTACCGTTTCATCATCTTTGCCGACGACGTCTCCTTCGAGACCGGCGAGTCCAGCTACAAGGTGCTGAAGAGTGCCCTGGACGGTTCCGTCTTCGCCCCCTCCGACAATGTCATCATCTATGTCACCTCGAATCGCCGTCACCTGCTCCCCGAGTACGAGAGCGACAACCGCGGCGCCATGCTGGTGAACAACGAGATCCACCACGGGGAGTCGGTGGAGGAGAAGATCTCCCTCTCCGGCCGCTTCGGTCTCTGGGTCGGTTTCCACCCCTTTACCCAGGACCAGTACGTGGAGGTGACCCGGTTGTGGGTCGAGCGGCTCTGTAGCCTGCATGGCGTGACGTGCGAGTGGAGCAATGAGCTTGCCAAGGAGGCGATCGACTGGTCCCATGTGAAGGGTGACCGGAGCGGGAGGATATCCTGGCAGTTTGCCAACCAGTGGGTGGGGAGGGTGATGCTGAAGAGAGCAGGGGGAGGGTAGGCCTCCCCCCGTTTTTATGGGCGGGATTCCAGGGTCTTTGCCTCGTCCCAGAGGGCTTCCATCTCCTCCAGGGTCGCGTCCTTGAGTTGGATCCCCCGGCTGTGCAGGGTCTCCTCCACGTGGCCGAATCGGGCGGAGAACCTGTCGATGGTCTTGCGCAGAGCCTCTTCCGGGTTGACGGCGAGGAACCGCCCGAGGTTGACGATGGCGAAGAGGAGGTCCCCCAGTTCCGCCTCCATCCGCTCCTGGTCACGGGAGGCCATGGTCTCTTCCAGTTCATGGAGCTCTTCCAGCACCTTGGCGTAGACCTGGTCCGTGTGCTCCCAGTCGAAGCCGACCCGGGCCGCCTTTTCCGTGATCTTCTGTGCCTTCATCAGGGCCGGCATGTGGGGCGGCACCCCGGACAGGGCGGACTTGCGCTCCTCTCCCTTCTCCTCTTTCTTGATCTTCTCCCAGTTGGCCACCTGCTCGTCACTGGTCCTGATCTCCTGGTCGCCGAACACGTGGGGATGGCGGCGCACCAGCTTGTCCGCCAGGGTGTCGAGGACGTCGTCGATGGTGAATGCCCCCCGCTCCTCCGCAATGGCGGCATGGAAGAGGGGCTGGAGAAGCAGGTCCCCCAGCTCCTCCCTGAGGAGGGGGTCATCCCTTTTGTCAATGGCCTCAACCACCTCGTAGCACTCTTCGATCAGGTAGCGCTTGAGGGAGTCGTGGCCCTGCTCCGCGTCCCAGGGGCACCCCCCCGGTCCCCGCAGGCGGCGCATGATCCCCATGGCCCGTTCGAATCGTTCTCCGCTCATGCTTTCCCCTTCTTCCCGTGCTCTCCCCCCAGGTACCCCGCAAGGAACTCCCGCTTGTAGGAGGCGAAGCGCCCCTCCTCGATGCTCTGCCGCACCTCGGCCATCATCTTCAGGTAGAAGTGCACGTTGTGGATGCTGGCCAGGATGGCGGAGAGGACCTCGTTGGCGTTGAACAGGTGGTGGATGTAGGCCCGGGTGAAGTTGCGGCAGGCGTAGCAGTCGCAACTGGGGTCGATGGGGTAGAAGTCCCGGCGGTAGTTCTTGTTGGTGAGGCGGATCTTCCCCCGGCGGGTGAAGAGGGTGGCGCTCCGGGCGTAGCGGGTGGGGATGACGCAGTCGAACATGTCCATCCCCCGTTCCACGCTCTCCAGGATGTCTTCCGGCAATCCCACCCCCATAAGGTAACGGGGTTTGTTTTCCGGCAGGAAGGGGGCGGTCATGGCCACGACTTTCTTCAGGAGTTCCAGCCCCTCGCCGACGGAGACCCCGCCGATGGCGTAGCCGGGGAAATCCATGGCCACCAGTTCGCGGGCGCACATCTCACGCAGCTCCTCGAAGATGCTCCCCTGGACGATGCCGAAGAGGGCCTGGTCCTTCCTCGTCTGGGCCTTTCTGCACTGCTCGGCCCAGCGGATGGTCTTGCGGGTGGAGTCGGCGGCGTACTTCCGGTCGCAGGGGTAGGGGATGCACTCGTCAAAGGCCATGATGATGTCCGCACCCAGGGCCTCCTGGATGGCGATGGCCCGGGCCGGATCCAGGTAGACCTCCTCGCCCGTGATCTCGTGTTTGAACCAGGCGCCATCCTCGGTGATCCGCTTGTTGGGGAGGGAGAAGACCTGAAACCCGCCGGAGTCGGTAAGGATCGGCCCGTCCCACGACATGAACTTGTGCAGGCCGCCGGCCTTATCCACCAGCCCTTCGCCGGGGCGCAGGTGCAGGTGGTAGGTGTTGGCCAGGATGATCTGGGCGCCCGTGGCCTTCACCTGTTCGGGGGTCATGGCTTTCATCGCCGCATGGGTACCCACGGGCATGAAGATGGGGGTTTCGATGACGCCGTGGGGTGTCTCCAGCCGGCCGCGCCGGGCAGCCGTGGTCGTGTCTTTGTTCAGCAGGGTAAAGCGCATTGCGGTAGGACCTTTCAATAATGAAAACGGAGTTCGGCAGATTATCGGCCATCCCTCGGGGGGTGTCAAGGAAACTGCTGGCATACTGCATACTGTGTACAGCAAAAAAAACTGTAAACACTGAATAATTAATGTACTCGCGCTCTTTTTGAGGTTTCGTATACATAATTTCTATTGATTTTTGCTAAAACGGCGTTTAGTATGCGGAGCTAAATTTTCCAGTGCTGACGCGGTTTCACTGCTTTGCGTACCAGTTATCACATTTCGCGAAAGGAAGGGATAATGCAAACATTCAGCAGCTGGAGAGGACCTCCATGACCGCCGTTCGTCGCCTGTCCGAAAGCGTGCCCCAGAGCGGTACGCAGCACCTACCAACCAAGAAGTAAATCTCTCGAAAAAAGGGAAAGAAACATGCAAATACTCAAGAGTGTTGTCGGTAGAAAGGTTTTCATGGCAATCACGGGCCAGTGCATGGTCCTGTTTGCCGTTGTCCACATGCTGGGCAACTCATCCATCTTCATCGGTCCGGACGGGATCAATGCCTATGCAAAGCATCTGCATGATCTCGGGCCCCTGGTGTGGATCTTCCGTGCCGGCCTGTTCGCCTTCGTGGCCATCCACATCTGCTACGGCATCCAGTTGACCCTGGAGAACAACGCAGCCAACCCGACCGCCTACGCGGTCAAGAAACAGCTCAAGGCGACCTTTGCCAGCACCACCATGATCTGGACCGGTCTCCTCATCGCCCTGTTCGTCATCTTCCACATCCTCCACTTCACCGCACGGGTAACCCCGGGTGTTGTCCAGGGTGTCGATGCCCTCGGCCGTTACGATGTCTTCACCATGGTCGTCTCCGCCTTCAAGAACGGCGGGATCGCCTTCGTCTACGTCGTGGCAATGTGTGCCCTCTTCTTCCACCTCTCCCACGGCATCCAGAGCTTCTTCCAGACCATGGGGTGGAACACCGACAGGACCCAGTGCACCATCTCGACGATCGGCAAGGCAGTTGCGTTCATCCTGCTCGCCGGTTACGCGGTCATTCCCATTTCCATACTTGCCAGCGCTTTGATCAAATAGGGGGTTAAGAGTGATACTCGACGGAAAATGTCCAACCGGACCGATTGAAAAAACATGGGACAAGCACCGCTTCGACCTGAAGCTGGTGAACCCGGCCAACAAGCGTAAGTACAAAGTCATCGTTGTCGGCACCGGCCTTGCCGGTGGCGCCGCCGCCGCCTCCATGGGCGAACTGGGCTACCAGGTCGAGGCGTTCTGCTACCAGGACTCCCCGCGCCGCGCCCACTCCATCGCTGCCCAGGGTGGTATCAACGCCGCCAAGGCGTACCCGAACGATGGCGACTCCATCTACCGTCTCTTCTACGACACCATCAAGGGGGGCGACTTCCGCGCCCGTGAGGCCGACGTGTGGCGTCTGGCCCAGGTGTCCAACAATATCATAGACCAGTGCGTGGCCCAGGGCGTTCCCTTTGCCCGCGACTACGCCGGCTACCTGGACAACCGTTCCTTCGGCGGCGCCCAGGTTTCCCGTACCTTCTACGCCCGCGGCCAGACGGGTCAGCAGCTCCTTCTCGGTGCCTACTCCGCACTGTCCCGCCAGATCAAGGCCGGCACGGTGAAGATGTACAACCGTACCGAGATGCTCGACCTGATCGTCATCGACGGCGTGGCCAAGGGGATCACCATCCGCGACCTGACCACCGGCGAAATCCGCGTCCACATGGGTGATGCGGTCTGCCTCGCCACCGGCGGCTACGTCAACGTCTTCTACCTCTCCACCAACGCCATGGGGTGCTCCGTCACTGCCAACTGGAAGGCCCACAAGAAGGGGGCGTTCTTCGCCAACCCCTGCTACACCCAGATCCACCCGACCTGCATCCCCCAGCATGGCGAGCACCAGTCCAAGCTGACCCTCATGTCCGAGTCTCTCCGGAACGACGGCCGCTGCTGGGTGCCGAAGAAGAAGGAAGACTGCGGCAAGCACCCGAACGAAGTCCCCGAGGAAGAGCGGGACTACTACCTGGAGCGGAAGTACCCGAGCTTCGGTAACCTCGCACCCCGTGACATCGCCTCCCGTGCCGCCAAGGAGCAGTGCGACGACGGCCGTGGCGTCGGCCCCGGTGGCCGTGGTGTTTACCTGGATTTCGCCACTGCCATCAAGCGGGTCGGCGAGCACACCATCAAGGAGCGTTACGGCAACCTGTTCGAGATGTACGAGAAGATCACCGACGAAGATGCCTATAAGCGTCCGATGCGTATGTACCCTGCTCCCCACTACTCCATGGGCGGTCTCTGGGTCGACTACAACCTCATGAGCAACATCCCGGGCCTCTTCGTCCTGGGTGAGGCCAACTTCTCCGTACACGGCGCCAACCGTCTCGGTGCCTCCGCCCTCATGCAGGGCCTGGCCGACGGCTACTTCGTCATCCCCTACACCATCGGCGGTTACTTGGCCGGTATCAAGCCGGGCGACTACTCGGCAGAGCACGCCGAGTGCAAGAAGTCGGTGGAAGAGGTCAAGGCCGGCATCGATAAACTCTTCTCCATCAAGGGGAAGAAGACCGTCAGCGAGATCTACCGCGCCTTGGGCAAGGTCATGTGGGAGAACGTCGGCATGGCCCGCAGCGACGAGAGCCTCAAGCTTGCCCTCAAGGAAATCCCCAAGCTCCGGGACGAGTTCTGGAACAACGTCAACGTTACCGGCGAGGGTGGCGACTTCAACCAGCAGCTGGAGAACGCTGGCCGCGTGGCCGACTTCCTCGAGTTCGCCGAACTGATGACCAAGGACGCCCTGGTCCGCGAGGAGTCCTGCGGTGGTCACTTCCGGGTCGAGCACCAGATGCCGGACGGCGAAGCCAAGCGTAACGACGTCGACTTCTGCCACGTAGCAGCCTGGGAATTCAAAGGGGTTGGCAATGAACCCGAACTCCACAAGGAGCCGTTGAAATTCGATAACGTCCATCTGGCGGTAAGGAGTTACAAATAATGAGCGATCACAATACCATGAATCTGACACTGCACGTCTGGCGCCAGAAGGGGCCGAATGCCCCCGGCAAGCTGGAGACCTACGAAGCGAAAAATGTCAGCCCGGACATGTCGTTCCTGGAGATGATTGACGAGGTCAACGAGGACCTCATCAAGAAGGGGGTCGAGCCGATCGCCTTTGACCACGACTGCCGCGAGGGGATCTGCGGCATGTGCTCCCAGGTCATCAACGGTGTGCCCCATGGCGGTCAGGACCGTACAACCGTCTGTCAGCTGCACATGCGTACCTTCAAGGACGGTGACAACATCTTCATCGAGCCGTGGCGTGCCAAGGCATTCCCCATCGTCAAGGACCTGGTCGTCGACCGGAGCGCCCTGGATACCATCATCCAGGCCGGCGGTTACACCTCCTGCCACACCGGCGGGGTTGCCGACGGTAACACCATCCTCATTCCGAAGCCGGAAGCGGATTACGCCATGGACGCCGCCGAGTGCATCGGCTGCGGTGCCTGTGTGGCCGGCTGCCCCAACGGCAGCGCCATGCTCTTCACCAGCGCCAAGGTCTCCCAGCTGGCGGTCCTCCCCCAGGGGAAGGTCGAGGCGGCGACCCGCGTCAATGCCATGACCGAGGCCCTGCAGCAGTGCGGCTTCGGCAACTGCTCCAACCACTACGAGTGCCAGGCCGCCTGCCCTAAGGGGATCAACGTCAAGTTCATCGCCAAGCTGAACAGGGAGTATCTCAAGGCGGTGTTCGAGTAACAGGTCGTATGCAGTACTGCAGGCAAGGGGTGCCCGTTTCGGGCACCCCTTTTGTGTGTGGCTATCGGTAAAGAAAGAACGAAAGATACCAAACCTTCTCGAGGGGCATCTTCTAAAGAGGATGCCTTTTCTTGTTCGCGCCATTTGCCGTATCTCGTACTGATCCGGGGCAGGTGTGCAAGTTGTTCCGTCCCCTGTCGGCTTCCTTCGCGCCGGTTAGTTAGAACCGGTTACTTCAAACCACCAGTGGACTGGTATTTTTTGTTGACAATTCGGCTGGCTGGTTAATATCATTCGTAAATTTTACACATGTATATGGGGGTTATATGAGCACTACCTACAAAATTGCCGTCCTGCCTGGTGACGGTATCGGACCGGAGGTCATGGCGGAGGCGCTGCGGGTGCTGGATGCCGTTGAACATACATACGGGGTGAAGTTCGAGCGGACCCACGCCAACGTGGGGGGCGCGGGTATCGACAACGAGGGGAAGGCACTGCCCGAGACGACCGTCAACATCTGCAAGGCGTCTGATGCCATCCTCTTCGGCTCCGTCGGCGGCCCCAAGTGGGAGAGCCTGCCCCCTGACGAGCAGCCGGAGCGCGGCGCGCTGCTCCCCCTGCGCAAGATCTTCGGCCTCTACGCCAACCTCAGGCCGGCGATCATCTTCCCCTCCCTGACCGGTGCCTCGTCCCTGAAGGAAGAGGTCATTGCCGGCGGTTTCAACGTGCTGGTCATCCGCGAGTTGACCGGCGGCATCTACTTCGCCCAGCCCAAGGGGATCGAAGGCCAGGGGCGCGAGCGGGTCGGCTTCGACACCATGCGCTACTCCGTGCCCGAGATCGAGCGGATCACCCATGTGGCCTTCCAGGCCGCCCGCAAGCGGGGGAAGAAGGTCTGCTCCATCGACAAGGCTAACGTCCTCTCCTCCTCCGTCCTCTGGCGCGAGGTCGTCATCGGCATCGCCAAGGAGTATCCGGATGTGGAACTGACCCACATGTACGTGGACAACGCCGCCATGCAGCTGGTGAAGTGGCCGAAGCAGTTCGACGTCATCCTCTGCGAGAACATGTTCGGTGACATCCTCTCCGACGAGGCGGCCATGCTGACCGGTTCCCTGGGGATGCTCCCCTCCGCCTCCCTGGCCGAGGGGACCTTCGGCATGTACGAGCCCTCCGGCGGCTCGGCCCCGGACATCGCCGGCCAGGGTATCGCCAATCCCATCGCCCAGATCCTCTCCATGGGGATGATGCTCAAGTTCTCCTTCGGCATGGTCGACGCGGCAGACGCCATCGACAACGCCGTGGCCAAGGTGCTGGACCAGGGGTACCGGACCCGGGACATCTACCAGAACAAGCCGGGCGAGAAACTGGTGAACACCAAGGAGATGGGCGACGCCATCATCGCGGCCCTCTGAAATTTCAGTACACAAAACCTTTGACCGCCCGCTCCCTGTCATCGCTCAAGACGCAAGGAGCGCAAAGAATGCGCGAAGAACCATAACCTGCTTTTGTTTTTGACCTTCATTGCGGGTGTTCTTTGTGTCTTTCGCGTTCTTTGCGGTTATAAGGTTTTGCAGTATACCTAAACGTAGCCATTTAACTTAGTCGATAAAGGAGCAAGACTATGAAAGTCGGAATCGTCGGTTGGCGCGGTATGGTCGGTTCGGTCCTCATGCAGCGGATGCAGGAGGAGAACGATTTTTCCCTCGGCTTCGAGCCCGTGTTCTTCACTACCTCCCAGGCCGGTCAGCCGGCCCCTATGGGGGGCGGCACCCTGAAGAAGGCCGATGACATCGAGGAGCTGAAGAAGCTGGACATCATCATCACCTGCCAGGGTGGGGACTACACCAAGGCGGTGCATCCGGAACTGCGGAAGCAGGGGTGGAACGGCTACTGGATCGATGCCGCCTCGACCCTGCGCATGGAGGATAACGCGGTCATCATCCTCGACCCGGTCAACCGGAACGTCATCGACAAGGCGCTGGCCAATGGCCAGAAGGACTTCATCGGCGGCAACTGCACCGTCAGCCTGATGCTCATGGCCCTTGGCGGTCTGTTCCGGGCCAATCTCGTCGAATGGCTCTCCTCCATGACCTACCAGGCCGCCTCCGGAGCCGGTGCCCCCAACATGCGGGAGCTCCTGGTGCAGAAGGGTGTTCTCCATGCCTCCGTCGCCCACCTGCTCAAGGACCCGTCATCGGCGATCCTGGACATCGACCGGGAAGTGACTGCCACCCTGCGGGGCGATACCCTGCCGAAGAAGGAGTTCGGTTATGCCCTGGCCGGCAACGTGCTCCCCTGGATCGACCGGGAGGTGGAGGATGGCCAGAGCCGCGAGGAGTGGAAAGGTTTTGCCGAGACCAACAAGATCCTCGGCACCACGACGCCGATCCCGGTTGACGGCATCTGCGTCCGGGTCGGCGCCATGCGCTGCCACAGCCAGGCCCTGACCATCAAGCTGAACAAGGATCTCCCCCTGGCCGACATCGAGAACCTGATCGCCCATGACAACCAGTGGGTCAAGCTGGTCCCCAACACCAAGGCCGACACCCTGTCCCAGCTGACGCCTGCGGCTGTTTCCGGGACACTGACCGTCCCCATCGGCCGGGTGCGCAAGATGAAGATGGGGCCCCAGTACCTGCAGGCTTTCACCTGCGGGGATCAGCTGTTGTGGGGGGCGGCAGAGCCGCTGCGGAGAATGCTCCGCATTCTCCTCGAAAAATAGGCGAAGAACGCGACGTTCGGACAATATCTGCATAAGTCTTCGAGGGGGCGTATGCGGCGTAGCGCTGCTACGCCTCCGTGCCCCCTCTCGGCAGCCTTGCTCTTGATCCGATATCCGCGTGCTTGTTGGCAACAAAAGCGCCTTTGCGGGCGCTTTTGTTTTTGACTCCCTTCAGCATTTTGTCTTAAGCCCCACGCCCCGAGCCTGAACCTATGCGCCAGATAAAGCTGATTGTCGAATATGATGGCACCGCCTACGCCGGGTGGCAGCTGCAGCCCAACGGCCTCTCCATCCAGGAGGTTATGGAGGGGGCGCTGGCCAGGCTGCTGGGGGAAGAGGTTCGTCTCTATTCCTCCGGGCGGACCGATGCGGGGGTCCACGCCCGGGGGATGGTGGCCTGCTTCCGCACGGGGAAAACCCTCCCCCTCTCCGCCTTCACGGACGGGACGAACAGCCATCTCCCCCCTGACATCGCCGTGAGGGAAGCGGCGGAGGTCCCCCTGGATTTCAGTCCCCGCTTTCACGCCAGGGGAAAGCACTACCGCTACACTATCCTGGCGGCGCCGCGCCGCGCCCCGTTGAGCCGGTTGTATGTCTGGCACGTCAGGGGCGAACTGGACCTTGAGCAGATGCGCAGGGGCGCGGCCTGCTTCGTCGGTACCCACGATTTCGCCGCCTTCCGGACCAGCGGTTGCGCTTCGGAGCGGACCGTCCGCCGTATCGATGATGTCACCATCAGCCGCGCTGGGGGGCTCATCACCATCGATGTCCGCGGTTCCGGCTTTCTGCGCAACATGGTGCGGATCATGACCGGGACCCTCGTGGCCGTGGGGCAGGGGAAGATGGTGCCTGAGCACGTGCGGGCCTGTCTCGACGATCCCCGCCTCCGCCCCGGACCGACCGCGCCGGCCCACGGCCTCTGTCTGGAGGAAGTTTATTATTGAACCGGCCGTGAGAAATTTGCTTGACAGAGTGCTCTAGATGATTTAATTTACGAACTTTCCGTGAAACAGGGTATATCATCCAGATAGTTGTGAGGTTGCAATGAAGACGACACAGGTAGCTAAAGAGGGCGAGTTCACCAGGGACTGGTACCTCGTTGATGTTGAAAACAAGGTTCTTGGCCGTGTGGCCACTGAGATTGCCTCGATTCTTCGCGGCAAGAAGAAGCCGATCTATACCCCCAGCGTTGACACCGGCGATTTCGTCATCGTGGTCAATGCGGAGAAAATCGCCCTTACGGGCAACAAGCTGGCCGACAAGACCTACTACAGCCACTCCGGGTTCCCCGGCGGCATCAAGGCTATCACCGCCGGCAAGCTGATCGAGAAAAACGCCGAAGAGCTCATCCGGAAGGCTGTCAAGGGGATGCTCCCCAAGAACAAGCTGGCTCGCCACATGCTGAGCAAGCTGAAGATCTACACCGGTTCCGAGCATCCGCACAAGGCCCAGATGCCGAAAAAACTGGAACTTTAAACCACGATAATAGAGATCAGGAGATAGCGAAATGGCAGCAACCAAGTATTACGGTACAGGCAAGAGAAAGTCTTCCATTGCTCGCGTATGGCTTACCCCGGGAACCGGCGTAATCACCGTCAACAGCAAGAACATCGACGACTACTTCGGCCGCGAGACCTCCAAGATGGTCATCCGTCAGCCCCTGGAGCTGACCGAGAATGTCGGCAAGTTCGACATCTACGTCACCGTCCGTGGCGGCGGCGACTCCGGCCAGGCCGGTGCCATCAAGCACGGCATCACCAAGGCTCTCCTCGAAGTGGATGCCGCCTACCGCGCTCCCCTTAAGCAGGCCGGTTTCATCACCCGCGACTCCCGCGTCAAGGAGCGTAAGAAATACGGCAAGGCTGCCGCCCGGAAGAGCTTCCAGTTCTCCAAGCGTTAACAGGCCTACTGCAGTACGTTTCATCAAGGGGGGAAATCCGGTCGGGTTTCCCCCTTTTTCATCAGAGGATGAAAGGAGTTTCCCATGCTGAAGGTTGCAGTCGTCGGTGCCAGCGGTTACACCGGTATCGAACTGGTCCGCCTGCTTCATGCCCACCCGGAAGCGGCCGTCACCTGCGTCACCTCGGAGCAGAGCGCCGGCAAGCGCCTGTCCGATGTCTTCCCGACCGTGCGCAGCCGTTACGACGTGGTGCTGGACAACCTGGAACCGGTGCGCGTTGCGGAGAAGGCCGACCTGATCTTCACGGCCCTCCCCCACAAGGCCGCCATGGAGGTGGTCCCCACGTTCCTCGCCCTGGGGAAGCAGGTGGTCGACCTTTCGGCAGATTACCGCCTCCACGATGCCGCGGTGTACGGGCAGTGGTACGAGCCCCATCTCAATCCCGAACTCCTTGAACGGGCCGTGTACGGCCTGCCGGAGCTCCGGCGGGAGGAGATCGCCGCTGCCGACTTGGTGGCCAATCCGGGGTGCTACCCCACCAGCATCATCCTCGGGCTGGCACCCCTGCTGAAAAGCGGGCTGATCGACCCTGCCACCATCATTGCCGACAGCAAGTCCGGTGTGTCCGGGGCCGGTCGGAGTGCCAAGGTGGACAGCCTCTACTGCGAGGTGAACGAGGGGTTCAAGGCCTACGGCGTGGGGGGGGTCCATCGCCACATCCCCGAGATCGAGCAGGAGTTGTCGCTGCTCGCCGGCAGCCCCGTCGTCATCTCCTTCACCCCCCACCTGGTGCCCATGGACCGGGGGATCCTCTCGACGGTCTACGGGATGCCGGTCGCGCCGGTAACGACGGACCGGCTGCTGGAGATCTACCATGACCATTACGACGGCGAGGCGTTCGTACGGGTGCTTCCTGCCGGCCAGTTCCCCTCGACCGCCCACGTCCGGGGGAGCAACTTCTGCGACATCGGCGTGACCGTCGACCAGCGCAGCGGCAGGATCATCGTCGTCTCGGCCATCGACAACCTGGTGAAAGGGGCATCGGGGCAGGCGGTACAGAACATGAACACCCTCGCCGGCCTGCCGGAGAACATGGGTCTGGAGCTGATGCCGCTCTACCCCTAGCAGGTTGTTGAAAAACGGCCATCTTGCCGCCGTCCTCGAAAGCCGCCGTGGGGCTTTCTGCGGGTGCGACGATCTGGCGGTTTTTGAACACCTGAGGCCTCAACTGCCTCCTAGAGCCGGCGGTTTATCGGTGTCCTGCACGAAAAAAGAACGGCGCTCCCTGGACGGGGAGCGCCGTTTCTGTTGTCTCCGGCTTGTTGCTGCCGGCTCAGGCCAGGCCGCGGTTCCTGAAGATCCGCATCAGCAGGACGCCGAGAATGGAAAATCCCGCACCGACGCAGAGGAAGAGATAGCCGATCGTCCTGCCGTCTCCCCACCCCCAGAGGTTGACCCCTTTCGTGAAGACGATCAGGCCGATACCGCCGAAAATCCCCAGACCGCCCAGCAGGTAGATGCCCAGGGCGGCGATCCCCAGTTTCATGCCATGTATGCTCCCCATACCATCCCCTTCGATCGTGAATGAATGCGAGTTTACGTTTTTTAAACCTGGGCGGCAAGCATAATCAGGTGAGTGACATCCTGTGGTGCCCGAGAACACATTAGATGTTTTATTTTGTTCTCTGATTATGGTATAATGTTGCATTAATGCTTTCTTATCATGGGCAGGCGGGACGGTACTGATGCTATCTCAGAAGAGAATGTTGGTCAGTGTAGCGCTGGCATGTCATGTTGTGTTGTTTTCAGCCCTTTTTCTTTTGGCAGGTTCGGCCGAGGCCTCCCTGAAATGCTACGGCTGCCATGGAACGAGCAGTACCATGGATATCAGGCCGGAAGACTGGGGATACCGGAACGTCAGCTCGGGCGGTTTCGTCGGCAACCACCGGACCCACCTCCCCCCGGGCGCGACCCCCGGCAGCTGCAGCACCTGCCATCCGGGGGCTGCCAACTACAGCTCGGCCCACCGGGACGGCAAGATCAGGCTCGCCCCCCAGATCAACAACTCCCTCCAGGTTACCACCTACAACAACAGGACGAGTGCGTGGCAGCAGACGGCCACCCCTGCCCTGGGGAGCTGCACGAACGTCAACTGTCACTTCGAAGAGGCGACCCCTGTATGGGGGAGCAGGCGGGCCGACACCACCTGCAGCACCTGCCACAAAAGCCCGCCGACTGACGGCAGCCACGGCAGGAAGCATGGCGACTACTTCGGTACCGGACCCGACAGTTGTGCCAGGTGCCATGTCGACCACCTGGCCGAAGCAAACGGTTTCTCCCACGCCACGTCCGCCGGCAAACGGGGCATCGTGGTCCGCTTTACGGCTCCGCCCAACTCGGGCGGTACCTACAGCGGCGGTACGACGGAGTATCCCGACTACCTGCCACGCCTGAATCCGGCCCGGAACGGCAGCTGCAGCGACATCTACTGCCACAGCGACGGCCGCGGCGGCCCGCCGGTCAAAACCCTCACCTGGTCAGACACGAAGAGTACGGACTGTTTCACCTGCCATCGGGGGAGGACGGTGGACAGCACCCCGGAAAACTGCGCCACGTTCGGGGTCTGGAGCGCGTCCCGGGGGTACTGCACCCCGGACCTCACCATGTCCTCCAACGGTCACCACCGCCTGGTCGGCCCCCAGTGGATCCGTAAGTACCCTTGTTACTACTGCCACAATGCCACGGTGGATGCCTCGGGAACCCTGCGTGACAAGAGCATGCATGTCAACGGCGAGAAGAATGTCTCGATCAGTCCCGAATGGAGCCTGAACAATCGCCCCCCTGCCAGCTATGACCCGGAAACGAAGGTCTGCAGCAATATCTACTGTCACAGTGACGGGACCACCGATCCGGAAGACGTCCGCCCCTTTGCCTGGTCCGCTCCCAAGACGAGCTGCAACACCTGTCACGGTCATCCCGTCGGTACCTGCTCCAATGCCGGTTGCCATGACGGGCGGGTAGACCCGGTCACCGGCAAGGTCTGGACGGTCAAGACCGGCTGGCCGGCCGGCAGCGAGTGGATGAGCGCCATGCCCATGTTCCCGAACCAGGGGGCGGGCACCCCCCGGGCCAACTCCCATCCCCGTCACATCCAGACCAGTTTCACCTGCGACATCTGCCACGCGGAGACGATCGTCAACGGAGCCTGCACCACGTGCCATACGGGCGGGGTGCCGACCGGGAGCATGTCCGAGGTGTCCCACCTGAACGGTCAGAACCACGTGAACAAACGCAAGGATGTTGCGTTCAGCGATCCCGGGGCCAGCTACAACAGCGCCACCAAGACCTGCTCCGGCACCTCCTGCCACGCCGGCGGTCCCGACCCGGTCTGGGGAGGGTCGGTCAACAGCGCGGTCACCTGCCTCGGGTGCCACCGCACCACCGGCCCGGATGTGGATGATTTCGCCGCGTTCAACGGCCAGCGGGCAAAGATCAACCAGCTGGAGTGGGAAACCACCGGCCATGGCCGCTACTCCACCTCCGGCCGCTATCCCGTGTCGGGGAACCCGGCGGCAAACTTCCCCGGCAATCCCTGCTGGTACTGCCACGACAACAGCGTGCTGCACCGGGATGCCAACAACCCCTACCGACTCCGGATGCATCACCAGTACGAGCGGCGCTTCGAGAAGGAGTGCGTCTACTGTCACATGGAGCGGATAGACTCCGAGTGCATCGGCTGCCACGTGGGGCAGGCCGAATCCCTGGCACCCCAGGTGACGGGGAGCGGCATCGTCTTCAAGCTGCCGGGGGGAGGGACCGAAACCAGGTACCCGGGACACGGCGCCACGAGCGGCTGTCTTGCCGCCGGTTCCTGTCACGACTCGGACAGCGGCCTCTTCCCCAGCGGAGCCCACAAGGGGCATGGCACCAATGCCGGTGTCTGGACAGCCGAACAGAAAGAGGACGTGAAGAATCAGTACATGATGATGGGGGTCTGCCTCCAGTGCCACGACGACGACAGCGGCGGCCAGTGCACCCAGTGCCATACCGCCCCCCCGGACAACCCCCTGAAATATTCCCTCGGTTTCGATCCGGGCACCGGTTTCATCAAGCCGAAGAAGGCCCGGGCTACCTCGGCCCACTTCGGGTACAAGCACTATCGGATCTTCCTTGCCACCGGTGGCTGGACCAAGGATGCGCAGGGCAGGACCGTCGGTACCTGGAAGGGGGGGAAGTTCTGCTGGGATTGCCACGACCCCCACGGGGACAGCAACATCTACATGATCCAGAGCAAGGTGGCCACCAGTACCGAAGGAAAGTTCGGCATACCCGTGACCCGGGCGACCGTCACCTTTGTGGACAAGGTCTCCGGCACCAGCTATGCCCGCAAGACGGCCCCCTTCGACGGCATCTGCAATGTCTGCCATGAACCGGGGAACAAACACTACACGAGCAACTCGGGAGACGGCCACAACTACTCCCGGGTCTGCACCACCTGTCACGAACACCGCTTCACCGACAGCCATGCCAACAAGCAGGCCTGCAACAGCTGCCACACGAGCAGCAAGCCGATCCCGAAGCATACCGCCTTCGGCCTCCCGCGGGACTGCACCAAGTGCCATTCCGGCACCATCGGCAAACGGATGGACATCATGGGGCAGATGAAGGCCAACTCCCACCATGTCCAGGGGGTGGAGGTGACCAACAAGCACTGCTACTCCTGCCACTGGGAGGCCACCCCGGAGGGGCTGATCAACACGACCTACCATGCCGGGTACAACTACAAGACCTACACCTCGGTGAAGAATGACCCGGTCGACCTGGTGATCTGGGGGCCCGGGACCAGGCCGACGGCGTATCGCCAGTACTCCACCGCCGAGGGGAGGGCGACCGTCACCCGCTTCCTTGCCGCCGGCATCGGCACGGCCAGCGAGCGAGCCGAGGTGGGGAAGATCACGAACCACTGTCTCGCCTGCCACAGCGACCAGAACAACGATACCGAACCGTTCGGCGACTACCGCCGCCCCCGCCAGTATGCGTGGGACTACCAGAGTGTCGGCTCACGCTACTCCCAGAAGGGGACAACGACGTGGGGCAAGTACGATTCGACCGCCTACCCCGCTGCCAACCGGAAGGATACGGTCACCAAGGCCCTGTCCGCCCACGGCAATGCGGTGCAGAACCAGGGGGGGTGGAGCAGCGCCAGCGGCTACGACGGCACGATCCCCCTGACCCGCGGCGGGGCCGGGACAAACGGCGTCCAGTGTTTCGACTGCCACAACTCCCACGGCTCGAAGGTCGTCGGCACCACCACCAGCTACGTGACCTTCAACGGGACCAACAACGGCGGCAACCTGAAGGAGACCAAGCAGAACATCGGCGGCTACTCCTACGATTACAAGGCCTCGGCAAACAGCGACGGCGTCAATCCCTTCGGCACGGGGGCGGGCCAGTGCTTCGACTGCCACAACAGTGCCGCAAGCGGTACGGTCACCCCCAACGGCAGGACACCGTGGGGGTACAACGCGACCTACGGCGTTACCGCGCCGGTTCTCGGCTACAAGGATACGGAGCGGTTCGGCCAGGGGCTCAAGGGGTCGACTGCCCGGTATGCCGAGCGAAGCATCATGAAGACCATCGTCGGCGGTCACCTGAAGGCGTCCGAACCGGCGGGGTCGCTCCCCCATCTTGCCAAGGAGATGGGGAGTGCCACGGGCGGCGATTCCTCCTCCCTGGTCGACGGCAGCAAGAGCTGGAGCGCGGACCGGTGGAAGAACCTTTACCTGCAGATGACCGGCGGCCTTAACGTCGGCCAGATCAGGAAGATCAACGGCAACGGCACGTCGACCCTCACGGTCGAACCGTTCACGAGCCCCGTTGCCGCCGGCGACAGTTACCAGATCGTCCCCTACACGACCACGGTGAACGGCCTCTGCACCCCGTGCCACGATCCCCACGGCGTCTCCCCCTCCCTGGGGGACAGGCAGGCGTACGCCGTGCCGCTCCTCAAGGGGAGCTGGCTGACCTCACCGTACCGGGAGGACCAGCCACCGCCGGATCCAACCGGTCAAAACGTGACCACCGGACCGGACGGCACTCCCCGCTCCTGGGGAGCGGAGACTTCTCCTCCCTACCCGACAGAGCCCTCCGCCCGGTATAACATCGACCGGACGACATTCGGCGGCAGTACGCGCATATCCGAGCGGGACGAGACCTTTGCCGGACTCTGTACCAACTGTCACCAGAAACCGGCGCTGACCGACGGCACGAACAAAAACCAGGAGTGGAAATCGGTCGACCGCATCCATGAATCGGTCAAGGGGTGGGGGGCCAATACCGAACACTCCTACAGCTGCTCCAAGTGCCACCAGCCCCACAACTCAGGGTTGCCGCGTTTGATGCAGACCAACTGCCTGGACAGCAAGCATCGCGGGAACAGGGTGTCGGGGGGGGCTCCCTGGAGTGCCCAGAGCCAGGAGGGAATTTTCCCCGGGGAGAGAGGCGGCGAGTATCGTGGCTACCCCGTGGCAAGCACCTATGCCAATAGCGCGAGCTACCCGGCGCAGAGTTCGTGCCACAGCGGTGCCCCCCTGAACGGCGGCAGCTGGCCGGACAAGAACCGCTGGAACGGTGTGACGCCATGGTGACCAACTTTTCAGGCCGGAGACGGATAATGAACCGTGACATGATATCTGCAGGGCCCGCCGAGGGGAGGCCGGTCGCCACCCGGGCAGTGGCAACGGGAAAGAGCTGGGGGCGCATCGTGCTCCTGACGATGCTTGTGCTGTCGCTGGCTTCGGCCGCATTCGCCCGGGGGGGAGATCCCCTCCCCCCGTTCCCGCTGACCGACCCGCAGGGTGGGCGGCAGCAGGCCAGGGCGATGACCGTTGACCACGGCAACAACATCATCGTCGCGGGCTATGCCAACAGCGGCGGCATGAACAACGACTACCGGGTGGTGAAATTCAGGGCCGACGGTAGCGGCGTGGCCTGGAGGGCATCTCTGGACAGGTCCGGGGGGGACGACCAGGCGACTGCCGTGGCCGTTGACGGCAACGACGACGTCATCGTCACCGGCACGGTCTGGAACGCCTCCAGCGTGGACATCCTTACCGCCAAGTACAGCGGTACGGACGGCACCCTCCTCTGGCAGCATACCTGGAGCGGGTCTGCGGGGGGGAGCGATGTGGCCACCTCCCTGGTGGTCGACGCCGCCAATAACATCTATGTTGCCGGCTATACGGCCAATGCCTCCGGCAACGACGATTTCCTTATCATCAAGTACCCGTCAGCCGGTTCCACCCCCCTCTGGCAGGAGACCTGGAACTCCAGCTACAACAGCAACGACAGGATTGCCGCGATTGTTGCCGGAACAGACGGTATCGCGGTCACCGGCTCCTCGTCGAAGGGGGGGGCGGATTTTGACATCGTCACCCGCACGTACGGTTTCGACGGGAGCCTGAGGTGGGAACAGCGGCGTGCCTCGGCCGGCGGCGGGGACGACCGGGGTATGGCGATTG
This sequence comes from uncultured Geobacter sp., assembly GCA_937860145.1. GTDB lineage: Bacteria > Desulfobacterota > Desulfuromonadia > Geobacterales > DSM-12255 > CALMBF01. The sequence continues at coordinate 34,752 of CALMBF010000079.1, read as the reverse complement.
CGATGGATCCGTCCGGGAACGTTGTCGTTGCCGGCTACCTCGCCAACGGGACCGGCAACGACATGATCACCGTCAAGTATGCCGCGGCCTCACCAGGAACCGTCCTCTGGGAACGGGTGTACAACGGGGGGAATAACGACGAGCCCCGGGCCGTCCAGGTGGATGGGAGCGGGGACGTGTACCTGACCGGTTACACCTATACCTACGCCGGCAACGAGGATATCTATACGGCACGCTACGGCAGCGCTGACGGTGCCGTGGTCTGGGAAGCGGTCTATGATTCCGGCAGGGGCTACACGGACATCCCCGTGGGGATTGCCGTCAGGGGGGGGAGTGACGGTGATCTGTTTGTCGCCGGCTACACGGCAACATCGGTCAACGAGAATTTCACGACCCTCAAGTACAAGAAGGGGACCGGCGAGCTTGTCTGGCAGAGCAGCTACAACGGCTCCGGTGACCGGAACGACCGTCCGGTGGGGATTGCCCTGAACGTTGACGGCGAGGTCTGTGTCGGTGGGTGGAGCGATTCTGCCGCAAGCTCCTATGACTTCGTGGCCATCACCTATGACCACGGGAAGCTCGATTCGCCGACGGGACTCGCTGTCACGGCCGTTTCTGACACCTCCCTCTCCCTTGCCTGGCGGGACAACTCCCCCGACGAGTCGGGTTTCAAGATCGAACGGAAGCTGGGTGAGAGCGGCACCTATGCCGAGGTGGCCGTGGTGCCGGCAGATGTGACGGCTTACCATGATACCGGACTGGTGCCGAACAGCTATTACTACTACCGGGTGCGGGCCTACAACGCTGGTGCCGGTGATACCGCCTACAGCAACGAGGCCCATGCCCTGACCAGGGTGGTGAGCTACGAGCCGCCAGCCTGGATCTACCGGTACAACGGGGCGGACAATCGGGAGGATGAGGCGGTAGCCATCGTCACCGGCAGCGACGACCACCCGGTGGTGACCGGTTTCAGTGACCTTGCGGAAGAGGGGGTGGCGGGTGCGTACTCCTTCGATTACCTGACCGTCAAGCTTGACCGGGCCGACGGCTCGGTCAGGTGGAAAGCGCGCTACGACAGCGGTGACGGCGGTACCGACATGGCTGCCGGAATCGGGATCGACGGCAACGGTGATGTGGTCGTGACCGGCACGTCCTACCTCTCCGGCGGCTCGAACAAGAGCGATGACCTGTACACGATCAAGTATGCGACAGCAGGGTACACCAACCCCAACGCCACCCCTCCGGTGAGCTGGGGGAGCCAGTACGGCACCCAGTCCGGCATCGACCAGGCAACGGCGGTGCAGACCACCAGGGACGGCGCCGACAACATCGTGGTCATCGGCCACGGGATCAATGCGGCCCTCGACGAGGACATGTTCATCATCAAGTACCGTGCCGACGGCACGACCCCCTGGCCGCCGGTCGTGCTCGACGGACCGGCCCATGGCAACGATTACCCGTCGGCCGTGGCGACCGACGGGGCAGGGGATATCTTCATCACCGGGTCGATGGAAAACAGCGCCGGGAATTTCGATCTGTTTACGGCAAAATTCAGCGGCGCAAGCGGCGCGCTGCTCTGGTCGCAGACCTATGCCGGCGCCGGAGGGGGGGACGATCACGGCCTTTCCCTCGCCCTCGACAAGAAGGGTGATGTCTACGTTACGGGCTACGGGGTCAATGCCGCCGGCGACGAGGAGTGGGTCACCATCAAGTACGCCGGTGCCGACACCGCCCCCCAACGGGAGGTGTGGCGGAGAGTCTACAACGGACCGGCCGCCCCGGTGAACGGCAATGACCGGGGGATCTCCGTCGCCATCGACCCGATTGACGGCGCGGTGGTCGTGGCGGGGACCTCCTACGTCAGCGCCACGGACAGCGACTTCCATGTCATCAGGTACTCCTCAGCCGACGGCACCGTGCTCTGGGAGCGCACCTTCAGCCGTCCGGCCACCTACGACTATGTCACCGCCATGGCCGTTGACTCATCCGGCTATATCTACGTTACCGGCAACAGCCGCAGCGGCCCCGACACCAGCCCGGCATCCGACGGGAGTTCGGACATCCTTTCCGTCGTCTACGACCACGAGGGGGCGTTCCTCGGGGCGACGACCTACGATGGCGGACTGCAGGACGAGGCCCGGGCCATTGCGGTCAACTACCAGGGGGAGGCGTTTATTGCCGGGGTCACCCATACCCAGAATCCCGACTACCTGGTGCTGAAGCAGACGAACAACTACATCCTGGTGCCGTCCCCCTTCAGCCTGGCACCCCAGGCAGACTCGGGGAGGATCTCCCTCGCATGGCACGCCACGACCGCCGGCACCCAGTACCATATAGAGCGGACGCAGGCGCCGGTTCTGCCGACCAGCAGCTGGAGCCTGGTGACCACCGCGCCTGCCGGTACGACCACCTACACGGACAGCGGTCTGGCCGCCGGAACCGCGTACTGTTACCGCATCTACGCATTCACCGGAGCCCTCAACTCGCGGACGGTGGAGAGTTGTGCCGCAACGACACTGGTCCCTCCCGTGCTGGCTCCCCTCGCGGTTGACTCCCCGACCCAGATAACCCTCGGCTGGAGCCAGGTGACCGGCAACCAGGGGTACCGGGTCGAACGCAAGACCGGGAACGGGGGGTGGAGCGAGCTGACGCTCAAAACCGCCGACGTGACGAGCCATACCGATACCGGCCTTACCCCCGGCACGACCTACTCCTACAGGGTCAGCACCATCAACACCTCGGGATTCTCCCTCCCCAGCAGCGAGCAGACGGCGCCGACCAGGCCCGCGGCGCCGGTCCTTGCGGGGCCGTCCAATATCAGCAATACCCGGATGGACCTGACCTGGAACAGCGTCACCGGTGCCGCCTCCTATGCCCTGCAGTACAAGCCGTCCGGCGGGACATATGCCGACGTGCCGGCCTGCACGTCGACCAGCGCCACCGTCTGCACCGTCTCCGGCCTGACGCCGAACGGCGGCTACGTTTTCCGGGTAAAGGCCGTCAATGCCGGCGGCGACTCCGCCTGGAGCAACGAAACCACTGGGACGGCGGTCCTGGCCATCCCGGCCTGGCCTGCCGATACCCCTTCGGCCATTACCAGTAGCGGCATGTCCGTCACCTGGGCCAACCCCGTCGTCCCCGGAGCGGGCACCATCACCTACACCCTGCAGTACCGCCCCTCGGGAAGCCCCTACGGAGACGAGACAACCCCGTCGGCCTGCGGGGGGACCACCTCCCTCTCCTGCAACGTAACGGGGCTCTCGGCGAACACGACCTACTATTACCGTGTCAAGGCGGTCAATGCCGCGGGGAGCTCCGGCTGGAGCAGCGAAGTCAGCGGCAAAACCCTCCTGGCGACCCCAGCGTTGACCAGCGCCACCGGGGGAGCCGGCCAGGCGGTTCTCTCCTGGACACCGGTGGCGGATGCCACCAGCTATATGGTGCAGTCTGCCACCTGCAGCCAAAGCGACACAAACCCTGCCGCCTGTGACGGCATCAACGATACTTACTATTCCCCCTGGGGGAACATCAATGCGGGACTGGTCACCACCTACACCGTCCCCTCACTGGCCGCCGGGACGAACTATCGCTTCAGGGTCTACGCCATGGCGAGCGGCAACGTCTCGGCGACCAGCACCACCCTCGGTACCTGGACGAACCTGACACCGCCGGCCCTCACGGTCTCGCCGGCAAGCAGTACCGCCCTCAATCTTGCCTGGAACCAGCTTTCCGGAGAAACGGGGTACACTGCCCTGGTCAGCACCAGCGGCAGCTCGGGGAGCTACACCCCCATCCCGGCAGCCACCGGTCTGCCGCTCAACACCGTTTCATTCCAGCACACCAGCCTAGCCCTTGCCACCGAATACTGCTACCAGGTCAAGGCCTACAGTACGGTCACCGGCCATCCCGCGGATGTCTACAGCACCCCGGTCTGCATGACCACCCCCCCCGATGCACCGCTGCTCACCACCTCCACCAGCGAGTTCGAATCATCCTACAGCGTCATGGAGGACAGCTCGAAATACTGGACCCAGGCTGATTACTTCATAAACCGGCCGGTGGTGATCACCTCCGGAGGCACCACCTTGACGAAACGGGTGGCAGGAAACGTCAACTCGGCCCTCTTCGTCAGTCCGGCCTTCGCGGGGGAAACGGTCAACAGCGGCGACAGCTACACGATCCTGCAGACCGTCAGCGGCAGGGCCACCGGCAACGCACCGGGGAGTCCGGGCAACAGCCTCCTCGACGCCAACAAGGTCTGGGGGATGAACGAGTGGGTCGGTTTCAAGCTCAGGATCACCGGCAGCGCCAACGCGGCGAATGTCGGCCTTGAAAGGAGCCTCTCCTGGGCCAGTGGCCAGATCGATGTCTATGCCTCCGCCAACTTCGCGTCCCCCATCGTCGCCGGCGATACCTACCAGATCGCCTCCTCCTTCGGGACGGCAACGTCTGCAGGCTCCACCACCGTCCTGACCAATACGGGCAACAGCTGGGGAGGCGCCAACTGGGCCGGCTATTACCTGATGATGACCTCGGGAAGCAACAACGGCCATGCCCGCAAGATCCTGGGCAACACGGCGACGACGCTCTCCACCGACCCCTTCCCCAACCCCTCGGCTGCCGGTGATGCCTACCTGATCGCGCCCGTGGCCAGGGTCGCCCCCTACGTCGGCACCGCCGTTGGTGCCGGTTCCACCGCGACGACCCTGGTGGATACCGGCAATGTCTGGCAGGCCAACTACAGTGGCTACTACCTGCAGATGACCTCGGGGAGCAACCAGGGAGAGGCGAGGCTGATCACTGCCACTGACAGTGCGGCCAAGACCATCACCGTCACCCCCCCCTTTGCCACTGCCATTGCCCCCGGCGATACCTACACCCTGGTCCCGGCCGTCCAGTTCGCCGCCTACTCCGGCACCGCCGCCGGGAGTCCCGGCACGAGCACCACCCAGCTGGTGGACACGGGGAACAGCTGGCTCTCCGACTGGAGCCGTGGGTACTTCCTGATGATGACCTCCGGCAGCAACAGCGGCCAGAAGCGGACGATCACCGCCAAGAGCGCCACGACCCTGACCGTCGGCACGCCGTTCGCCTACCCCATCAGCGCCACCGACACCTACCTCATCGGCTCCACCACTGCCACGGCCGGCTCAGGCACCCTCACCACCGCCGTGACCCCGTCATCCACGGCCAAGGGGACGGCAAAGGTCAGCCTTGCCAGCGGCTCTGCCGAGTTCACCTCGGCAGCCCCGGGCTACGGCAACAACTACAACTACGAACTCCTCTCCCTGCGGGACCTCACCCCCCTAAACAGCAACTTCGACAGCCGGTTCGACTACTCGATTCTCTCCGGCCTGGTCCCGGCAGATTCGTCGCTCCCCTATCTCTACCTGGTGAGCACCTATGCCGGCCTGCGTTTCGATTTCCAGGCTCCGGCAGGCAAGACCTACAATGCCTACCTCTACCGGGGGCGGATCCCCCCCCAGGACAACGGCAAGATCACGGCGTATGCTCCCTCCCTGGTCACCCTCTCCGACACGAGGACCATGGCCGGCTCGGCGACGCCCTGGAAAGGGTGGGGCGTCAATCAGTGGAAGGACAACTACCTGCAGATGACCTCCGGCGCCAACAGCCAGCTGGTGCGCAGGATCACCGCCAACAGCGCCACCTCCCTGACCCTGGAGAGCCCCTTCCCGGTCGACCCGGCAAACGGCGACAGTTACCGGATCAACGTCATTGCCGGCACCGCCGCGAACAACGGCAAGACCCAGGACGGGAAAACCAGCACCAACGCCCAGCTGGTGGACTCGTCGGACAACAGCGGCACCACCTTGCCGCCGAAAAACTGGGCACCGAACCAGTGGGCCGGTTTCCACCTCTACATGACCAGCGGACCCAACATCGGCCTCTTCAGGACGATCAGCAGCAACAGCGCTAACACGGTCATCGTGGACCCGCCGTTCCCTTACCAGATCGCCAGCGGCGACTCCTACACCATCTTCGATCCCCGGCCGGCGGCCCAGGCAGTGGAAGCCTACTGGGTGAACATCGTCGAGCCGGTGACCAACGTGTCGGAGCAGCTGATTTTCCCTGCCAGTGACACGGCCGGCTCGTTCAGGCTCGCCAAGAGCGGCAACAGCATTCTGTTGTATACCGCGCCCCCAGCGGGTGCCTGGCAGCTCAGACGGCAACTGGACCTTCAGGCAGGTGATCTGTACACCCCCACCTCACTCTGGGTATACCAGCTGGGAAGGCTCCCCCATCCTGCCGGCACCATGGTGCAGACCAGGGTGGAGAACTTCCAGTTCACCCTGCCGGCGTCCCAGCCTGTTACCTTCAGCCCGACCTACTGGACCCCGGAGGTGGGGCACATCTTCCGCCGCGCATCGCTGGCCGGCGCAGCGGTGGAAACGGCCTGGAACAGGATCCCCTCCGCCACCTTCTACGAAATAGAGAGATGCCCGTCGAGCGATCACCAGAACCCCGCCGGCAGGACCGTTAACGATACTGCCTGCACCATCTCCGTCGAGCCCCAGCCCTCCGACGGCCTCCGGGTGGTCAGCGCCGCTGCCACCACCGGCCTTGCGGGTGGGTATACCTACCGTTTCCGGGTCAGGGCACGGTACAACAGCAGCGACTATACCGCCTGGAGCAACGAACAGTGGGTCACGGTCACCCCCCCGGCGCCGACCATGGTCGCGCCGGCCGCAGCCTCCACCACCACCAGCCAGCTCACCCCGACCTGGAACAATGTCAACGGCGATATCGGGTACAGGCTCTTCTGGAAGGTCCGCAGCGGGACGACCTGCACCGATGACAGCTGGAACTCACCCGTCTCCCTGGGCGCGAACGCCTTCAGCTACAGCCATGGCGGGCTCTCCCCCGGGACGTTCTACTGTTACAAGATCGTCGCCATCGGTCCGCCGCCTACCGCCGATTCCCCCTTCAGCAACATCGTCTCCCAGATGACCAGGCCGGCGGCACCGGGGACCATCACCTTCAGTAACATCGGGACCTCGTCCCTGACTCTCTCCTGGCCACAGGTCACCGGCAACAGCGGCTACCAGATCGATCGCAGCCTCGACAATGTCACCTGGAGCAACAATGTGGCCACGGTAGGGCAGGATGTGACCACCTTCACCAACAGCGGGCTCTCCTCCGGCACCCTCTACTACTACCGGGTCAGTGCCGCCTCAGCCGGCGGATTCTCGGCCACCAGCCCCGTCCAGTCCACCACCACAACGCCGCTGGCACCGTCTGTCTCGGCGGTCGCTGTCTCGGCCAGCCGCATCGACATCTCGTGGCCCCTCGTAACCGGAGCAATCACTTACCGGGTCGAGATGAAACCAGCGGGTGGGGTGTACAGTGAAATCAGTAACATCCCGGTCCCCTACACGCAGAACTACTGCGGTTACAGCTACCCGACCGTTGCCTGTCCGGCTCCGTCAGCGGTGGTCACCTCGTACCAGAGCAGCGGTCTGAGCGAAAACAGCACGTACTGTTTCCAGGTGAGAAGCTGGAACAGTACGGGTGGCAACTCGTCCTACAGCACGGAAAAATGTGCCACCACCCTTCCGATTGCCGATCAGACGCTGACGGCGACACCGCTCAACTCCTTCAAGATCAGGCTCGACTGGGTCGAGAAGACCTGTACCCCCAACCCGTGTACTCCGCCGGAAGGGTATGAAGTCGAACGGATGGTGCGCGACGGGGTCTGGGTGAAGATCGGAACCGTCGGTCCGGCAACGACCACGTTCACGGACAGGCTTGCCATCGAGCCGATCAAGCAGTACCGCTACCGGGTCCGCTCCCGTACCGGCGCCCTCTACTCGCCCTACGCTGAAACGAGCACCTACACCCCGCCGTACACCCCGGGGGATAATGTCAACCCCTGACCTGCCGCACAACGAAGTGACCGGCCCTGCCAGACGGCAGGGCCGGTCAGCTGTCGCGTCCGGAACCGGACCGGCCGACGCGTGTAACCCTCCGTTTGTTTAGAACCCTGTTTTTTTAAGTTAACATTGCCCGCGTTTTCTGGTAATACGTCTCATTGACCTTCACACCCGTTGTCCGGAGTTGCCATGAGAATCTGGTTCCTGCTTCTGCTGCCGTTCCTCGCGACGTCTGCCTTCGGCGAAATCTACCGGTGGCGGGACGGTTCCGGGGTAACCCATTATGCGAGCAGCCTGGACGACGTGCCGTCCAGGTACCGTTCCAGGGTCCGGGCGATGAAGTACGGACCTGACCCGAAGAGTGACACGGCACTGCCGGGAGCGGCACCGTCGAGCGTTACCTCGTCATCGGTGACCCCCCCCCTCTCCCCCGCGCCCGTCGGCGTCAGGGGAGCGGTGCCGGGCGGCGATTCTTCCCGGCGGAGCAAACGTGGGGTGAAAAGATCGCACCAGGACGATGAGTAGCCGGAACCGCCTGTGCCGTTGAAAGGTGAGGGGAGTTGGCAGGCAGGGGTGCAGGTTGTCGCGAGATCACACGGAGTAATCCTTGAAAGGTAGATGGATGAACAAAAGAATCCTGGTTGTTGACGACAGCGAAATAGTCCTGGCAAAGGCGGGTGAAATGCTGGCTGAGGGTGGATATGACGTGCAGACTGCTCTGAGCGCCCAGGACGCGGATGTCTATCTGTACGGCGAGAACAGACCCGACCTGGTCATCCTGGACGTGATGATGCCGAAACTGGATGGGGACAAGAAAGCCCGACTCCTCAAGAGTGACGAGACCACCAGGGATATCCCCGTTCTGCTCCTCTCCTCGAAGAGCGAAGAGGAGCTCGGTCTTCTGGTACGGGAGTCAGGTTGCGAGGGGTTTATCCGCAAGCCGTTTACACCTGACCAGATGCTTGCACGGGTTGCCGAAGCCCTTGCCGGAAACTGACGCTACCTGCAGGGGAATTCCTCCATCATCATATCCAGGATCACCCCGTCTATGGGTGTTTCCGCGGAGATTTTCCCCTCCTTCATCAGCCGGCCGATCCGTTTGTCCAGCAGGGAAAAGGCAGGTTCCGCGTCCGGGCGGTTGTCCATACAGAAAAGGGGCGGCCTGGCCCGCTCATTCGTCATGGTTATACCGGTCAGGAGGGTATTAAGGTAAAACGCGAGCACTTCATCCTTGTGTTCCGTATCCATCGCGTATCTCCCCACCGTGACATTCCCGGCCGACGCCGCAACGGCAGAGAAACTGCTGGCAACCAGTGCTGCCAGGAGCAGGGCTGGCACTCTTTTCATGAAACTCTCTCCCCACGCCGGGAATCCATTCCCGGGCTTTCTGATTTCTCCCCACTGCCGAAACAACGCCGATGTCCTGACTGACACCGGCGGGAACCCCTTGTGTCATCAGCAGGTAGCAAGCGCTTCGGCCTCTTTCAGGATGACCATGAGTGCGGAGAGGATGATGGCGACCCCCTCTTTCCTGGTGCCGAGGGATGCCGTCGACAGACTCCGCAAAGTGTCCGCTGTCACCGGGTATGCCGCAGGGTCCTTGATGCCGTTGTAGTCGGCGACCTGGGGGATGAAGGTGCCGGCCAGGTTTGCGGCGCGTTTCTTCAACGAGGGGGAAATCCTGCCGTTCGCAAGTGCTGCGCCGATTTCCGCCAGGAAGGCATCGAAAATCGCCGGTGAGCCGAACATGCCGATGAGTGAGGGGGTGAAGTGTGCCACCGACGTCTCGCTGGTGTTGTTCAGAACCTTGAATGCTGAAATCAATGAGGCTGCATTCGCCATTATTCGTCTCCTTGAGTGGTATCATCGATCCGGTTGCAGGGGCGAATCCTATCAGATTCTCGTCATGTTGTACAGATGGGTGCTGCGCCGGCGGCGGGTGGTCAGCCAGGCCAGGGGTTCACCGTTTTGGACATCTGGCCCGCATGAAACGGTCCTCAGGGCTTCCTTCATCCACAACGACCACGAAGTCTCCCTCCGTGCCGGCGGCCACCAACACGCCGTAGTCGGAGAGCCCGCGTGCCGCCGCGATGTTACCGGCAACCCTCCAGACCGTTGCCAGATCACTCACCCTGGCGGACATCTCCGGAGCGAAGCCGCTGCGTGCGCCGTCCCGCAGCCGCGTGATGTGGATATGCATCTGGTTCTCGCTCCGGTCATGTTTCGGATTGATCCCCAGGGCTATCTCCTCCCGGGGGATGTTCCGTTCGAGAGCGGTCTGCCAGGCGAAACCCCAGAGGCCGTTGGGCCGGTTGGGCGCATCGACGCCGGAAATGAGCGCCCGGGGGATAGCCAGGCCGTGGATGAAGCCGGGATCGCCGCAGCCGCACATCTTCCGGTCCCGGATGGCGACGTAGTTCGAGGTCTCCCGCCACACCTCGGTCGTGCGGGTGCAGGCGTCGTCGGCCACGCAGCCGCCCTCCGTGCGGGGGGACTGACAGGTGGAGCAGTAGGTTTCACCGCTCGGGTCGAGGCAGTTGGTTACCAGCATCTGGAGACGGTTCTTCTCGGTGGAGCAGCCGGTACTGCCGAGCAGCATGGCGCACAGGAGTGCTCCGTAGCCGATGCGCAGGTGTCGGGAGGTCATGTCGGTTCCTTTCCTGTGGGAGGATTGTCGCCTGAAGGGGGAAACCCGGGGGGTGATCGCTCCCTGTCCTGAGCCGGCAGGGAAGCGGTCGTGACCGGGCCGTTGTAGAGCAAACGACGGGGAGAGTCAAACCGCAGCGGCCCGGATCCCCGTGCGGCACGAAAAAGCCCCCGGCGGTCTGCCGGGGGCTTTTTCGTGCCGGGGTTACAGGCCGAGCTGCTTGAAGAAGTCGTTCCCCTTGTCATCCACCAGGATGAAGGCCGGGAAGTTTTCCACTTCGATCTTCCAGACCGCCTCCATCCCCAGTTCGGGGAAGTCGATACACTCCACCTTCTTGATGTTCTCCTCGGCCAGGACAGCGGCCGGGCCGCCGATGGAACCGAGGTAGAAGCCGCCGTGCTTCTTGCAGGCGTCGGTGACCTGCTGGCTCCGGTTCCCCTTGGCGATCATGATCATGGAGCCGCCGTTTGCCTGGAGGAGGTCGACGTAGGAGTCCATCCGGCCGGCGGTGGTGGGGCCGAAGGAACCGGAAGCCTTCCCTTTCGGGGTCTTGGCCGGGCCGGCGTAGTAGATCGGGTGGTTCTTCAGGTAGTCGGGGAGCGGTTTGCCGCTGTCCAGGATCTCCTTGAACTTGGCGTGGGCGATGTCGCGGCCGACCACGATGGTGCCGTTCAGGAGGAGCGGCGTGGAGACCGGGTGCTTGGAGAGTTCGGCCAGGATATCCTTCATCGGCTGGTTCAGGTCGATCTTCACGCCGTGCTCGTGCTTGCCCCGGTACTGATCGGGGATGAGACGGCCCGGGTTGCGGTCCATCTCCTCGACGAAGAGCCCCTCCTTGGTGATCTTCGCCTTGATGTTCCGGTCGGCGGAGCAGGATACCGCCATCCCCACGGGGCAGGAGGCGCCGTGGCGGGGGAGACGGATGACCCGCACGTCGTGGGCGAAGTACTTGCCGCCGAACTGGGCGCCAATGCCGAGCTTGTAGGCCTCTTCCAGCAGTTTCTGCTCCAGTTCCAGGTCGCGGAAGGCCTGGCCGTGCTCGTTCCCCTTGGTGGGGAGTTCGTCAAGGTACTTGGCCGAGGCGAGCTTGACCGCCTTCATGCAGGCATCGGCTGAGGTGCCGCCGACAACGATGGCGATATGGTAGGGGGGGCAGGCGGCGGTGCCCAGGTACTTCATCTTGCCGACCAGGAACTTCACCAGGGAGTCGGGGTTGAGGAGCGCCTTGGTCTCCTGGAACAGGGAGGTCTTGTTGGCCGAGCCCCCCCCTTTGGCCATGAAGAGGAACTTGTAGTAGTCGCCGTCCACGGCCTGGATGTCGATCTGGGCGGGGAGGTTGGTGCCGGTGTTGATCTCCTCGTACATATCCAGGGCCACGGTCTGGGAGTAGCGGAGGTTCTCTTCGGTGTAGGTCTTGTAGACCCCCTTGGAGAGAAACTCCTCGTCACTGCCGCCGGTCCAGACCTGCTGCCCCTTCTTGGCCACGATCGTCGCGGTGCCGGTGTCCTGGCAGATGGGGAGCTCGAAGTTGGCGGCGATCTCGGCGTTGCGCAGGAATGCTAGGGCGACACCCTTGTCGTTCTGGGATGCTTCCGGGTCGCGGAGGATCTTGGCCACCGACTCGTTGTGTTCGGGGCGGAGGAGGAAGGAGACATCGCGCATCGCCTCGTTGGCGAGGATGGTCAGCGCCTCGGGGCAGACCCGGACCACATCCTTGCCGGCAAACTGCTCCACGGTGACATACTTCTCCGAACCCTCGATCTTGCGGTACTTGGTCTGGTCTTTCCCCAGGGGGTAGGGGTCCTGGTAGACGAACGGCTTGGTGGACATCGATGATTCTCCTTTCAGTCGAATCGGCTCGGGGTTCGGGGCTTATGGCTCGGGGCAAGTGCGTCAAGAGACTATCAGCCTTTATCCCGAGCCCGGAGCCCTGAGCCCTGAGCCCTGAGCCTATAATTTTTGTATACAGTATGCGGAAATATATTGGAAAAGTCTGAATTTGTCGAGTGCGAAGTTGCGGACGGTTGCACCCTGCCGATGACCTGTTATCATTAGCTGGTATTTATTCGGTCAGACTGGAGAAGAGAGGGGGTATTCATACATGAACATGCAGGAGATCAAGGCGATTGCCAGGGAGAGAGGGGTCAAGGCCGGCACCATGAAGAAGGCGGAACTGGTGCAGGCGATCCAGCGGTCCGAAGGGAACGATGCCTGTTTCGATACCGGCAGGTCGGCAACCTGCGGCCAAGCTCAGTGTCTCTGGAAAGATGATTGCAATTAACCGGTCGCTTGGGTATGCTGCTCCCTTCACTCAGCCAGCCCAGGAGGGGGAGAGATGATTAAACCGGCAATGCTCGTGTTCCTCGTACCGGTGATTTTCGGTATTATCGGCGGCATCATGGCGGCAAACCGGGGGCGGAATTTTGTCGTCTGGGCGCTGCTCTCCGCACTGTTTCCCATCTTCGTCATGGTCGTCTGGTTCGAAAAGCCGCTGAAAGAGGTCGAAGGGCACTTCCGGCGCTGCAGCAGCTGCGGCGAATGGATCAAGTGGCTGGAGACCCCCTGCCGTTACTGCAGGGCGGAGCAGCCTCCGCGCCAGTGAGTCATCGCGCCGAAAGGACCACAGCCGTGACCCCCGTCCCCCAGCCCAAAGAGCTCACCCGCACCATGCTGGTCGTCCTCTGCATCGGCAGCCTGGTCGCCGCCAGCGTATGGATCATGCAGCCGTTCCTCACCTCCACGATCTGGGCCGCCATGATCGTCATCGCCACCTGGCCCCAGTTTCTTCTGATGCAGGAGCGGCTCAAGGGGAGCCGCCCCCTGGCGGTTGTCCTCATGACCATGGTGCTCCTCCTCCTCTTCATCATCCCCTTTGCCCTCGCCATCAGCGCCATTGTCGAACGGGCCGGCGACATCGCCGGGCTGTTGCGGTCGCCCCATGCGGTTACTATCCCCCCCCCGCCCGACTGGTTGCACGACCTGCCGCTGGCGGGTGCGAAGCTTGCCGACAAGTGGCGCCAGGTGGCTGCCATGTCCCCGGAGGAGATCTCCTCCCGCCTCGCCCCCTACGGCACCAGGTTCCTCGGCTGGGTTGTCGCCCAGGCGGGGAGCATGGGAATGATGGCGCTGCACTTCTTCCTCACGGTGATCATTGCGGCGATCCTTTACAGCAGGGGGGAGAGCGCGGCGTAAGGGGTCTGCATGTTTGCCGGGAGGCTGGCGGGGCAGCAGGGGGTGGATATCGCCCTCCATGCGGCGCGGGCCGTGCGCGGGGTGGCCCTGGGGATCGTGGTGACCGCACTGGTCCAGGCGCTCCTCGGCGGGGCCGGCATGGCCCTGGCCGGGGTGCCGGCGGTCTCCATCCTCACGGCGGCCACCTTCATGCTCTGTCTGGCGCAGGTCGGGCCGTGGCCGGTGCTCATCCCGGTCTGCATCTGGCTCTTCTGGAGCGGCGAGACCGTCTGGGGCGGGGGGATGGTGGCCTGGACCCTGGTGGTCAGCACCATCGACAACTTCATCCGCCCGCTCCTCATCAAGCGGGGTGCCGACATCCCGCTGCTCCTCATCTTCGCCGGCGTCATCGGCGGCCTGATGGCCTTCGGCATCGTCGGCCTCTTCATCGGGCCGGTCATCCTCGCAGTCACCTATACGCTGCTGGAGGAGTGGGTGCGGGAGGGGGTTGCCGAGGGTGATGCCGGCTCCCCGGACTGGGGGGGGTGAGCCCCCTTCATCCCTTCCCCTGATCCATCGGCCGCACCCTCTCCCTTCTCTCCAGCCTTGCCAGTATCTTCCGCAGCTCCTGCAGCTCCTCGTTGCTCAGGGAGCAGTCGCGGTACACGACGGCGGAGTAGATCTCCACGAACCTCTCCAGTTCCGGCTCCCCCAGGGGGGCCACCGCACTCTGCAACCCGCCGCCGCACGGGGGGATCTCCGTCCCGTACCGGCGGCGCAGCAGCCTGCGGAGCCGGCGCAGGATCCGCTCCTCGGGGGAGAGGGGTCTCCTCCGTACCAGCGCGACAATCCCCGCAGCCAGGAGGAGGGGGAGGGCGTAGATGAGCAGCGTCCGGAGCGGGAGCCTGGGGAGGGAGAGCTGCTTCAGGCTGGATCCGGCGGTGGTGACCAGGGAGACCTGCCGCTCCAGGTCGTAGTTGATGACCGCCGAGTTCCAGTAGTAGTTGAGCGCATCGAGGTAGAGGGCGAAGGGTGAGTGCAGCGAACCGCGGCGCCCCTCGACAGTCTCCCCGAAGCCCTCGGTCAGGCGGCTCGGGTCGACGCGGACCCAGCCGCTCCCCTCCAGCCATGCCTCCACCCAGATGTGCGCCCTGTCCGCCGTGACCAGGTAGTACCCGCCGACATCGTTGTACTCCCCTCCCAGGTACCCCCCGACCAGCCGTGCCGGAACGCCGGCGATGCGCAGCAGCAGGGCGAAGGTCGAGGCAAACAGCTCGCAGTGCCCCTTTTTCGTGGTGAAGAGGAACTCCTCCATGGCCCCCGGACCGGTGGGGAGCCCCGTGGTGCCGTACCTGAGGCGGGAGTCGAGGAACAGCTTCTCCAGCCGGTCGAGCTTCTCCCGGTCGCTTGCCGCGTTCCGTGCCAGCTCCCTCCCTGCCCGTGCCAGCTTCGCCGGGATCGCCGGGGGGAGGGCGGTGTAGAAGCTCCGCTCGATCCTCGTCTTCTTGCCCAGCTGGGGCGGCAGTTCCAGCGCCGATTGCATCCGGTATTTCAGCCTGGCCCCCCCCCGGTAGTGGGGCTGGAACAGGCTGTCCGCGGTCCGCGACCCCCTGACCACCTCCAGCTGCATCGGTATGTCCAGCCCGGGGTAGTACGGGGTCTGCCCCGGTTCGAGGAATATGGTCTGCTCCGTCAGGCCGCGTGCCTGGACCATCATGCTTTCCGGCGGTGGGGGGAGCCGTTTCCAGTTCGTGCCGTCAAACGTGTTCAGGACCATGCAGCGCCAGTAGAGCCGGCCCGGCGGAAGCTTTGGCAGGGAGGCGCGGAAGACCACCCCGCCCCCGGTGGCGATGGAGGATTTGTCCCCCGGCTGCAGGGTGTCGCTGACCCCGGGGCGGTCGCTCCCTCCCCGGGCCAGGAAGTTCCAGAGGGGGAACTGGGTGCGGGGGAGGATGAAAAAGAAGAGGACCATCAGCGGCAGCGTCCCCAGGGGGATGGCCAGGGCCGTCCGCACCAGCGGTCCGAGGTCGGCCCGCCGGATGCTGAAGCGCTGGTCGCGTCCGTAGAAGGTAAGGAAGACCAGGGCGACGGCCACCAGCAGCAGCTGGACCAGGAGGAAGGCGAGGAAGTAGGGGGAGAGGCCGTAGAGGGATGAGGCAGCCAGGCAGAAGAGGGAGAGGGCCATGATCTGCAGGTGGTTGCGCCGGGACTTGGCCGTGACGAAACGGACGGCGAGGAGGAGCACGGCAATGCTCACCATGGGGGCGGCCACGTTCTGCCGGTCGATCTGCACCAGGTACCAGGCGGAGCCGGCCATCGCCAGGAGGGTGGCGCCGAGCCCCCCCAGCCAGGCTTCCCGCCGGTCGGCATACACCCCCCAGCAGAACGCTGCGGTGGCAACGGCCAGGGGGAGCCGCTCCAGGTGGGGGGCCAGGGGGAGGAGGCCGGTGAGGGCGACCCCGTAGACGAGAAGGGTGAGGATGGCGCTAAGGGGTATCATGGAGGGCAAGCTCCCGGAGCAGGTGCAGGCGGTGCGGCCGGCCGAGGGCCGGCGCGATGACGCGGTCGCCGATCTTCAGCCCGACGGGGCGGCCGAGGCGGTGCAGGCGGTTGACCAGGTAGGTGGCCGTGCCGAGGCGGGCCTCCGTCTCCCCCGGGAGGCTGGCAAGGTCGATCACCACCGGCTCGGCGCCGGATGCGGCGAACTGCTTCACCTTGAGGGTGTCGTGGCGGGCGGAGAGGCGCCAGTGGATCTGGCGCAGGGACTCCCTCCCGGTGTAGTCGTCGATGCTGTACAGGTCGCCGCCGCTCCCCGGCCGGGGGAGCTCCCGCTCCCCCCTGTTCCTGCGGCCGGTGGCAACCGTTTCGGCCCCGGGCTGGCGGGGGGCGGGGAAGACGGTGAAGCCTGCCTCCACGGGGAGCGGCATGCTCCGGACGAAAAAGCCGATGGGGAAGGGGGAGGAGACGTAGGGGGTGTCGATCTCCCCCCGGCCCCGGCGGTCGAAGGTGACCATCAGGTGGGAGCTCCCCTCCCCCTCGCGGCGAAGCACCGGGAAGGGGACGACCGTGCCGCAGAGGATGAGGTCCAGCAGGTAGGAGGGGAAGAACCCCCCCGTGCGGCGGAGGGTGACGGCGAGCTGGGTCGGGATGCCGGCGTAGATCTCGTCGGGGAAATCCACGGTCAGCCGCAGGTTGCGGATATTCCCCAGACCGATGATGCCGCTTATGCTCATGAAGCCGAGCATGGCGGCATCGATGAGGAAGAGGAGGTTGTTGCCGGTGTTGACCGCGGCAAAGCCGAGGAGGATCGTCAGGAGGACATACACCCCCCCGGCGACGGTCACCCTTATGACAGGGGGACCGGTATGCTTTCGAGCAGGGACGTTAATACCCCCTCCTTGTCTAGGCCTTCGTGTTCATCCCGCAGCAGGATCCGGTGGGCGGTGACGGGGACCGCCAGTTCGATGATATCCTCCGGGATGACGTACTCCCGACCGGCCAGGAACGCCCTGGCCCTGGCGGCGTCGGCCAGGCAGATCCCCCCCCGGGTGGAGATGCCGGTCTGGATGAGGGGGTGGGAGCGGCTCGCCTCCAGGATGGCGTGGAGGTAATCGGTCAGCTTTTCCGACAGGTAGACCCCTGCCGCCTGGGAGATGTCGGACAGGATCTCCTCGGCGTTCACCAGCGGCTGGATGGCACGGATGGTCTCCCGGTTGCTCCCGGAGCGGATGATCTCCTTCTCGATGGCCGGCGGCGGGTAGCCGATGCCGGTGCGGATCAGGAAGCGGTCCAGCTGGGATTCGGGGAGGGGGAAGGTCCCCGCCTGCTCGGCCGGGTTCTGGGTGGCGATGACCATGAACGGTTCCGGCAGGGGGTAGGTGATCCCGTCGATGGTCACCCGCCGCTCCTCCATCGCTTCCAGGAGGGCGCTCTGGGTCTTGGGCATGGCCCGGTTGATCTCGTCCACAAGGAGGATGTTGTTGAACACCGGTCCCTTCACCAGGCGGAACTGCCCCGAATCACGGTCAAAGACGGTCAGGCCGGTGATGTCCGAGGGGAGCAGGTCGCTGGTGCACTGGACCCGGCCGAAGGAGAGCCCCAGGGTTGCCGCCATGGTGAGGGCCAGGGTCGTCTTCCCCAGGCCGGGGATATCCTCGACCAGCAGGTGCCCCCCCGAGAGGAGGGAGATGAGGGTGAGGCGGATCGGCACCTCCTTGCCCGGGAGGAAGTTGTCAACCACCGTGGGGATGATGCGGCCGATGGGGTTCATGGCGCTCCTTGTGTACAGCTGCAGCGTGGAGTCACTACCGGATGAGCATAACACCGGGGGTGAACGGACGTCAACGTGAAGGTGGCACCCCTCCCTGTCCGCATCTCTGCGCACCATGGCCTTTCTCCCCGTCTTCGGGTATAGTGTGCGGGAATCGGGGAGAGAGGGGGAGGGGTGCAGGCCATGACAGAACCGTATGATTTCGACACACCCGTGGACCGGAGGGGGACCGGGAGCGAGAAGTGGGACAGGTACGGGGGACGGGACATCATCCCCCTCTGGGTGGCGGACATGGACTTCCGCTCGCCGCCGGCGGTCATCCGGGCCCTGCACGAGCGGGTCTCCCACGGGGTGTTCGGCTACACCCACCCCCCGGCGGGGCTGGTGGAGGCGGTGCTGGAGCACCTGGAGCGGGACTTTGCCTGGCGGGTCGCGCCGGAGTGGCTCGTCTGGCTCCCCGGCCTGGTCTGCGGCCTGAACGTCCTCTGCAGGGGGGTAGGGGAGGAGGGGGACGAGGTGCTCACCTTCACCCCGGTCTATCCCCCCTTCATGTCGGCGCCGACCCTCACCGGCCGGACTACGGTGCGGGTCCCCCTGCAGCTGGACGGCGGGCGGTGGACCGTCGACCTGGAGGGGCTGGAGAGGGGGGTCACCCCCCGGACCAGGATGCTCCTCCTCTGCTCCCCCCACAACCCGGTGGGGCGGGCCTGGACCCGGGAGGAGCTGGCGCTGGTGGCCGCCTTTGCCGAGCGCCACGACCTGGTGATCGGCTCCGACGACATCCATGCCGGCCTGATCCTGGACGAGGGGAGGGGGCACACCCCCATCGCCACCCTCTCCCCCGAGACCTGCCGGCGCACCATCACCCTCCTGGCCCCGAGCAAGACCTACAACATCCCCGGCCTGGGGTGCTCCTTTGCCGTGATCAGCGACCCCGTCCTGCGCCGGGGCTTCACCCGGGCCATGGGGAGGATCGTCCCCCACGTGAACCTCCTCGGCTACACGGCCGCGGAGGCCGCCTACCGCCATGGGGAGGGGTGGCGGCAGGCTCTCCTCGCCTACCTGCGGGGGAACCGGGACCTGGTGGCCGCACGGATCAGCGCCATCCCCGGCCTGGTCACCACCCACGTGGAGGCGACCTACCTGGCGTGGATCGACACCCGCCCTGCGGGGCTCGAGGACCCCGGCCGCTTCTTCGAGGAGGCGGGTATCGGGCTCTCCGACGGGGCCGATTTCGGCGCCCCCGGGTTCGTGCGCCTGAACTTCGGCTGTTGCCGCTCTCTCCTTGAGGAGGCCCTGGAGCGGATGAAAAAGGGAATGGAGACGTTGTGAAGCAGGGAGCAGTCCCTGACCAGGGAGGCGTCATGAAAAGCACCACTTTCAAGGACCACTTTTCCGGCCGTGCCGCGGCCTACACCCGCTACCGCCCCACCTATCCGGCGGAGCTCTTCGCCTGGCTCGCCTCCCTGACGGCGGGACACGATCTGGCCTGGGACTGCGGCTGCGGCAACGGCCAGGCCGCCGTTGCCCTGGCGGAGCGGTACGCCCGGGTGGTGGCCACCGACCCCAGCCGGGAGCAGATCGCCAACGCCATCCCCCACGAGCGGGTCGATTACGCCGTCGCCCCGGCCGAGGAGTCCGGGCTCGCACCGGCGAGCATCGACCTGATCGTGGTGGCCCAGGCGCTCCACTGGTTCGAGTTCGACCGCTTCTACGCCGAGGCGGAGCGGGTGACCCGCCCCGGCGGGGTCCTGGCGGCCATCTCCTACGGCGAGGTGCGGGTGGAGGGGGCTGCCGACGCCGTGGTCTCCCGCTTCTACCACGAGGTCATCGGCCCCTACTGGCCCCCGGAGCGCCGCTACGTGGACGAAGGGTATGCCACGGTGCCGTTCCCCTTTCCGGAGATCGCTCCCCCCTCCTTCGCCATGGAGGTGACGTGGGACCTGGAACACCTGGTCGGCTACCTGGGGACCTGGTCGGCGGTGAAGGAGTACGAGCGCCAGGCCGGGGTGAACCCCCTGGAGCTGGTCGGCCCGGAACTGGCGGCTGCCTGGGACGATCCCGCGACGCCCCGGACCGTCTGGTGGCCCCTTGCCCTTCGGGTCGGCCGGGTCGGGGCCGGGCAGGAGGTCACCCCGGGGAGGTGAGGCGCAGGAGACGGGCGTCGGCGCCCCTGCCTCCCCTCGGGGGGGCGTGCCCGCAGCCCCTCGGCCGGGACAGCGTGGTGGCCGTGATCACCCTCCCGGTGCCGTTCGCCTCCTGGGTGACGACAGCTCTTTTACGCCTCCCTCCCGTGGGAGCAGCACGCCGGCGTTCCCCCGCTCCCGGTCCCCCGCCTCTTCCCGGGGTGCAGATTTTTTTACACTGTAAAATTTCTTTACATCTCCCCTGAACCCTCTGTCATCAAGCCTTTCCGGACCATCGACCGTGCGGGTGTAAAATTTCTTTACACGGTCGTCCCGTTTTCCTTCGCCTAGTCCCCGCCTCAAGCACTTCAGTAACTATCTGAAATGACAACAAGATAAGGAAATATTCACCGACAGCCGGTTTTGGCCCACTCTATGCGATGTATACAGAACGGTGGCAGAACCCGCCCCCCACCCGAACCTCCGTGCAGGACCATGCAATGCAACGCCCGTCGCTGTCCGGGCATGTCAATTCAATACGTCCCGGTCCATCCCCGGGAACTGGAGGATGCAATGAAGCACAATGCCATTCCGGTTTCATACCTTGATCTCGATCTCTGCTACAGGGCACTGGGCATACCGTACGACGCCACCCCGGTCCAGGTGGAACAGGCCTACGCTGCCTACCTGGAAACGGGGAGACAGAAGCTCCTCTCTCCCGACCCGGTATTGCGGGAGCAGGCACGAAACGACATGGAGCTCATCACCGACCTCCATTTAAGGATCGCGGGATCCCTCTCCTACGCGGACCGCCTGCAGCTGGCCACCGGCACCGATTATTCCGACGGCGGTTCCCCCCTGGTCCCCTATTTCCTCGCGTTCGCAACCGGCGCCGTCCTGGCGTTCGGTTCCTGGTATCTGCTGATTTAGGGGAAGGCACCCATGGCATCTGGTGAGGCGATCAACTTCGCCAAAATATCCGAGTGAGAGGAGTCTGGCATGAAAATCAAAAATCACCGTTTGATGAATGACGACGATAGCGCTGTGCCGTTCAGGCAGAGCCCGAACGTGGGGGGGAGTCTCCAACACAGGTTCCTGGTCATGCACTTTACCGCCGGACGGAGTGCCATTGAATCGGTGGAGTGGCTGGCGAACAGGAAAGCCAAGGCGTCGGCACACGTAGTGATCGGACGTGACGGGAGCATAACCCAACTGGTCCCCTTCGACCGGGTCGCGTGGCATGCGGGTGCCAGTTCATGGGAGGGGCTGGAAGGATTGAACAACTACTCCCTCGGCATAGAGCTGGACAATGCCGGGCGGCTGACCCGTCAGGGAGAGCATTGGCGAGCATGGTTTGGTGGCACCTATGACGATTCTGAAGTCATTCAGGCGGTTCATAAACACGAGACGTCACTCTGCGGCTGGCACGACTACTCCCCGGCACAGATCGACGCTGCCCTGCAGGTCGCCGGCTTGCTGGTGGACAAGTATGCACTGCGCGATGTGGTAGGGCACGAGGATATTGCCCCCCTCCGAAAATGCGATCCCGGCCCGGCCTTCCCCATGGCCAGCTTCCGCTCCCGGCTCATGGGGCGCTTGGAAGACAGCCTGCCGCAGTACCTGACCACGACGGAGCTCAATATCCGCACCCGGCCCGGGAGCACAGTACCCGCCGCTGCCGGGGAGTCCGTTGCCGGCAGGAGCTTCGGTGCAGCTCATTATGTCGGCAGGAACATGGTGGAAGGTGGATGTGCAGCCTGGGGCAGGGGTGCCGGCCGATCTGGAGGGGTGGGTGAATAGCCGGTACCTGGAGCGGGTTTGAGCATTGTCTCAAGAGAGTTCACGTGAATCAGGAGGACACCGATGAAATGCATTGTCTATAACAGCGGCTACAAGTACCAGCTTAAAGAGGAGTACACCTTTGCCTCTACCGGCATCATGCCACCGGAGGATATTGCAACTGAGTTTATCCGTCTCGACCTGAACGGCAATCTGACTATTGCCAAAGGCTATGCCTGGGACGGCCCCTCCGGACCGACCATTGACACCAGAAATTTCATGCGCGGTTCACTGGCGCACGATGCGCTTTATCAGCTCATGCGTGAAGGACATCTCGATGAAGACACCTGGCGTGACCCAGCAGACCGGTTCTTACAGAAAATCTGCAAGGAAGACGGCATGTGGGCATTACGGGCGTGGTGGGTGTACCAGGGGGTGCATCTGTTCGGAAAACCTTCAGCCGATCCGGCCAATGCCCGGCCGCCGGTCTATGCGCCGGATGGGTGTGAGAGCTGAAAAAATACATATCAATGGATGTGAAATGTGCACAAATACAATGCGAAAGGTAAGGGCAAAATTGCTAAAGCCATTGCATTCGATAGAGAGGAGGGAATGGAATGAAGTCAAGCAAGTTGTCAATCACCAAACTCAAGGAAACCATCTGCACTCTCTCTCCGCTCCTATGCGTTTCAATAGTTATCGCCACTTCGCTGACCGTTATCTATGCTCTTGATTTGCACTCTACTCCTTGGAGTGGCTTCATCACAAAGCTTAGATATCAAGAAAATCTTCTGGCCGCCAAGCTGATGACTCAACGTATACGATGGGGAACATCACTCTTTGTTTTTTACCTCGCATTTATCGCTCTGTCCGCCACCAGCATTCTGGTCATCTGGCGTTCCCTTGACGCTTGGCCGAGTCCGATGCGATTTTGCTCAGTTGCCGGTTTGCTGCTTGCTTCTCTGCTCTTCTGTGGCCTCATCAAACTGCAATACACAAGTGTTCCGCTGATCATCAAGCTCATCGAAAGCAATCTCAGCGACTGTACCGACGTCATCATGTACGCTACCTGGAGCGGGGCGATATCGGTCATACTTACCGTGGGCGCGGCCTGCTTCATTCTTTTTTCTCCCAAGCAGAGAGACGAAGACAGAATCGGCCACATGATTCGGCAAACCACGGAATTGCGCATTCTCCTCTATATCGCTTCGCTGATGCTGGTGGCCGGAATCTTCGAGATCAAGACGCTCTTTTCATATCTGACTGTCATCGTATTGCCGGAGGATAGCGTCGATAAGTTGAACATTCTGTTGTCTGATGCTGCAAGTAAAAATCTGTTCGATCAGTTGAGCGGTCAGGCGGCGATCATCAGGGAAGCTGCCGATGCTACAAAGACCGCTGCAGGATGTGTCTTTACAGCGCTTCTTGTCAGCATCTATCTGCCCGCAGCCTTTGTTCTGGACAAAAGGATGACCGATGTAAACGAACGGTTGGTCAGAGCTGCAGCTGCAGCCCAAGGGGTGGCTGTGGCTCCTCCGGTGCCGCCGCAACCGCCACCGAAAATTGTCATACCGCAGGTGCTGACGCAAGTGATGAATTTGATAGCTGCTTTGGCTCCGTTAGTTCTAGGGACGTCACTTGATTTACTGGGAAAGCTCGGCTCAATTGGTTAGTCCGAATTTATCATTGTCACTGCAGTCATAGGGTGTGTTCCAGATCATTGTGGAATTCACCTGTTAATGGGAAGAAACTAAACTGAAGGAGAGGTTCCATGCAACAAAATAGTCCGCACTTATATGGAGCTTCGCAGGATGAAAGGGTGTATTTCACCATTACTCCGGTCTCAGGTGCCGCACTTTTAGTTGTAGCTGATAATGGTGCTGTTCTTAACAGGTGAAGGTGAATTCGAAATCAGAACCCGGTAGCGCCTTTGTCAGCAAGCGTCTCTGGTAGGGGACGCTTGCTTCGCTTCGCGGTTGACAGCTTGTTGTGGCCGGTATAGTGTGAACCGGTTTTTATGTTATCGGCTGTGTCTACCCGTAGTAGAAGGCGGCTCTTGAGGCAATGCAGATGACCCCGGAACAGGAAGCGCGCATAGAGATCGACCGGATGTTGCTTGAAGCCGGCTGGCTGGTGCAGGACTATAAAAGCGTCAACCTGCACGCCGGCCGGGGTGTGGCGATCCGCGAGTTTCCGCTCAAGTCCGGCTTCGGCTTTGCCGACTACCTCCTCTATGTGGACGGTCAGGCGGCCGGAGTAATCGAGGCCAAGAAGGCCGGCACTACCCTTTCCGGCGTGGAGATTCAGTCCGACCGCTACACGAAAGGGCTCCCCAGCACCCTCCCTGCCTGGTTTCAGCCGCTTCCCTTCTGCTATGAATCCACCGGAGTCGAGACGCACTTTACGAACGGCCTCGATCCAGAGCCCCGCGCGCGGCGGGTCTTTTCGTTCCACCGCCCTGAAACCCTTGCCGCCTGGCTTGATGACGGATTTTCCCCCTCTCCCCCGGTGGGAGAGGGCCGGGGAGAGGGGGATCACCTCCTGGCTGCCGAGACGGGCGCCCACTGGACGCCGCAGACCTACCGCAGCCGCCTGCGCCGCATGCCGGCTCTGCATACGGACGGGCTCTGGCCCGCCCAGTCCACGGCGATCGCCAACCTGGAGAAGTCCCTGGCCAATGATCGCCCCCGCTCCCTGGTGCAGATGGCCACCGGCTCGGGCAAGACCTTCACCGCCGTCTCCTTCATCTACCGCCAGCTCAAGTTCGCGGGCGCCCGGCGGGTGCTCTTCCTCGTCGACCGGGCCAACCTGGGGCGCCAGACCCTGAAGGAGTTCCAGCAGTACCAGTCCCCCTACACGCCGTTCAAGTTCACCGAGGAGTACATCGTCAACCATCTCCAGTCGAACCGCCTGGACGCCACGGCGCGGGTCTGCATCTGTACCATCCAGCGGCTCTACTCCATCCTGCGGGGAGAGGAGCTGGCCCCGGAGCTGGAGGAGGAGTCGCTCTTCGACCATGAGAGCCTCTTCCGGGAGCCGCCGCCGGTGGTTTACAACCCGGCCATCCCCCCCGAGACCTTCGACCTGATCGTCACCGACGAGTGCCACCGCTCCATCTACAACCTCTGGCGCCAGGTGCTGGAGTACTTCGACGGCTTCCTGGTGGGGCTGACCGCCACCCCGAGCAAGCAGACCTTCGGCTTCTTCAACCAGAACCTGGTGATGGAATATCCCCACGAGCAGGCGGTGGCCGACGGGGTCAACGTCAACTACGACGTCTACCGCATCAGGACCAGGATTACCCAGGGGGGCTCGCTGGTGGAGGCAGGGCACTACGTCGACCGCCGCGAGCGGGATACGCGGGCCGTGCGCTGGGAAAGGCTGGACGAGGACCTCTCCTACGAGGCGAACCAGCTGGACCGGGACGTGGTGGCCGTGGACCAGATCCGCACCGTGGTCAAGACCTTCAGGGACAAGGTGCTGACCGAGATCTTCCCCGGCCGCTCCTGGGTCCCCAAGACCCTCATCTTCGCCAAGGACGACTCCCATGCCGAGGACATCGTCCGGATCGTGAGGGAGGAGTTCGGCAAGGGGAACGACTTCTGCCAGAAGATCACCTACCGCACCACCGGCGCCAAGCCCGAAGAGCTCATCGCCTCCTTCCGCACCAGCCCCATGCCGCGCATCGCCGTCACCGTGGACATGATCGCCACCGGCACCGACATCAAGCCCCTGGAGTGCGTCTTCTTCATGCGGATGATCCGCTCCCGCTCCTTCTTCGAACAGATGAAGGGGCGCGGGGTGCGGGTGATCAACGACACCGACCTGCAGGCGGTCACACCGGACGCCGCGGCCAAGACCCACTTCGTCATAGTCGATGCGGTCGGCGTCTGCGAGGAGGACAAGACCGACTCCCGGCCGCTGGAGAAGAAGCCGACCGTTACCCTGGAAAAGCTCCTCCAGGCCGTGGCGCTGGGGAACACCGAGAGCGAGGTGATCTCCTCCATTGCCGGGCGCTTTGCCCGCCTGGAGAGGAAGCTGGACCCGGCTGCCAGGGGGGAGATCGAGAAGCTGGCCGGCGGCAAGGGTTTGCAGGAGCTGACCGGTGACCTGATCGCCGCCATCGACCCGGAGCGGCAGATCGAGCAGGCCAGGACAGATTTCGGCGTCAGGGATCCGGCCGTCGAGCAGGTCAGGCAGGCCGGCGTGAAGCTCATCCGGGAGGCGGTGAAGCCGCTCTGCGAGCCGAAGCTGAGGGAGAAGATCCTCGACCTGTACGCCAAGGCGGACCAGGTGATCGATACGGTCAGCGCCGACGAGGTGATCGAAGCGGGGTTCGACGCCGAGGCGCTGGAGAACGCGCGGGGACTGGTGCAGTCGTTCGAACAGTTCATCGAGGAGCACAAGGACGAGATCACCGCCCTGCAGATCCTCTACAGCCGCCCCTACCACCAGCGGCTGAAATACGAGGAGGTCAAGGGGCTGGCCGAGCTGATCGAGAAGCCCCCCTACCTCTGGCGGATCGACCGGCTCTGGGACGCCTACGCGGCCCTGGAGGCGTCCAGGGTGAAGGGGGCGGGGACCAGACGGCTCTGGACCGACATCGTCTCCCTGGTCCGTTTTGCCCTGCACCAGGAGCCGGTGCTGGAGCCGTTCGCCGAGCATGTAGCCGAGCGGTTCGCGGCGTGGCTTGCGAAGCAGGAACAGACCGGGAAGAAGTTCACCGACGAACAGCGGCGCTGGCTGGAGATGATCCGGGACCACGTTATTGCCAGCCTGGAGATCGGGCGGGACGATTTCGAGTTTACCCCGTTCAAGGAGAACGGTGGGATCGGCAAGGTTTATCAGTTGTTCGGAGAGGAGTTGTGGCCCATGTTGGAGGAGTTGAATGAGGTGCTGGCAGCGTGAGTTCTTCTGCAATTTCTATTGATGCTTCCCGTTGGGAAAAGAAGAAACTTTCCGACCTTGGGAAGCTGTTCTGCGGCCAGTCTCCCTCGACGAAAGATGTCAATACATCAGGCATAGGCACTGTCTATGTCACCGGTCCCGAACAATGGGACGGTTCAAAGGTGCATCTTTCGAAATGGACGACAGCCCCGAAGCGGGTCGTTCCTGAAGGTTGTATCTTCATTACGGTTAAAGGCGCAGGCGTTGGTAAAACTTTTCCTGGCATTGCCTGCTCGATAGGGCGTGACGTTTATGCCTTCAAACCGAACGACAACGTTTCTGAGAAGTTTATATATTGGGCCATCATATACAGCGTACAGGATGTCATCCGGCATGCCGTGGGTGACATTCCCGGAATCTCCAAGAGTCACATTTTAGACCACGAAATCTATGCCCCGCCGACAATCGAAGAGCAACATGAAGTTGTTTCAGAAATCGAAAAGCAGTTCTCACGCCTCGATGAGGCCGTGACCGCACTGAAGCGGATTCAGGCGAACCTCAAGCGGTACAAGGCAGCTGTGCTGAAGGCCGCCGTGGAAGGGAAGCTCACCGAGCAGTGGCGGAAGGACCATCCCGACGTCGAGCCTGCCGATCAGCTCCTCAAGCGCATCCTCGCCGAGCGCCGCGCCAAGTGGGAAGCCGAAGAGCTGGCGAAGATGAAGTCGAAGGGGATAAAGCCGAAGGATGATTCGTGGAGGAAGAAATACAAGGAGCCTGCCGGGCCGGATACGGCCAATCTGCCGGAGTTGCCGGAGGGGTGGGTGTGGGCGAGAGCTGAACAGGTATCAGACTTTATAACCAAAGGAACAACTCCCTCTGCTACCAAATTGCTTGAAGGTGGAGGAGATGTGCGTTTTCTTAAGGTTTATAATCTCACCTTTTCCGGAAGGCTCAACTACAACTTCAAGCCTGCTTTCGTTGATCAGTCTGTTCATCAGGGAGAACTTGCTCGTTCAAGGGTAATTGCTAGTGACGTACTGATTAATATTGTAGGTCCACCTCTTGGTCAAGTCTCGGTTGTGCCGGCCGAAATTGTTGAGGCAAATATCAATCAAGCAATTGCTAGGTATCGACCTATAAATGGACTTTCAAACCGGTTTCTGGCTTACACGTTAATGACTGATTCTGTTATGTCGTGGGCGATTAAACGAGCTAAAACAACTGCAGGACAATCGAATTTGACTTTGGAATTGTGTCGGGACCTTCCAATACCGCTTCCATCATTTGTTGAACAGGGGCAGATCATCGACGATATCGACCGTCGCCTCTCAGTCACCGAAGAACTCGAAACTACCATCGCAACCAACCTCAAACGCGCCGAGCGTCTGCGGCAGACGATCCTACAACGGGCGTTTTCGGGTGGATAGGAGTAATGTGTAAGGGGGATAATAGTGGGGGAGAGTCTTAGCTTGAAGTATCAGAAGATTCTTTCTCGGCCTTTTCTCTTTCGAAACGATCCAAATCTTCTTCGGTTATGTAGATTCCTTCGATGGCGCTGGAAGAGATGATTGACCTGCGCATCATCTTCTTTCGCATTTCCGGGTCTTTCAGGTAGGGATTGGTTTCCAGAAGTGATTTTTTCATGGGAAAACTATACCATATTCGCTGGGTTGAAACGAGGGATTTTAAGTCCCTTGCGAGCACAAGAACCTGAATCTTGTGTGCTTATTTTGGCCTCCGGGTTATGAGCCCGACGAGCCATACGCACCGGATCCTAAGTCTGATGTCTTTAGTGCTACGGCTTAGAAGGCCGTTGCTCGGATACTAACAGAAGTGGCAACATTTTCCATTTTGGAAACAATTGCCGTTTCTTTTCAGTTGTTGCATTTTTTGCACTAACTGGAACTGCCGATAAATCCTCGGTAGTTCGGACAAAGCCTTAACAGCCAAAAGGATGTAGCGATATGAACTCAGAGAAGGGCGATATTGTCATCTATCAGGCTGAGACCGGCGTAACTTCTCTCCAGGTTCACCTTGATCACGAGACAGTCTGGCTTACCCAGAAGCAGATGGCAGAGCTGTTCGGGAAGACCATCCCTACCATTAACGAGCACATCAAGAATGTTTTCAGGGAAGGCGAGTTGAAGGAAGAGTCAGTTATTCGGAATTTCCGAATAACTGCCGCGGATGGCAAATCTTACGATGCCGCCCATTATAACCTCGACGTCATTATCTCCGTCGGCTACCGGGTCAAATCCCAGCAGGGGACCCGCTTCCGCCAGTGGGCAACCCAAGTGCTGCATGACCACATCGTCAAAGGGTACACGGTCAACGAGCAGCGGTTGCGTGAAGAATCGGCCAAGCTGCAGGAGATGCGGCAGACCATGGAGCTGCTGGCTCGGACCCTGACGACGCAGGAGATGATTACCGACACCGGCCGGGATGTGCTGAGGGTGATCAACGATTATGCCTACGCCCTGGCAACCCTGGATCGCTACGACCACGGTACCCTGGCCATCGAAGGGACCACCAGGCAGGCGTTGCATATCATCGATTACGACGAGGGGATTCGCATCGTCAATGCCATGAAGGGTGAATTTGACGGCCTGTTTGGGGTGGAAAAGGACCAGGGGTTCAAGAGTGCCCTCGGGGCCATCTACCAGACCTTCGGCGGTGAAGAACTCTACCCGAGTGTTGAAGAGAAGGGGGCGAACCTCCTCTATTTCGTGGTCAAGAACCACGCCTTCAGCGACGGCAACAAAAGGATCGCTGCCGCCCTGTTCATCTATTTCCTGGGGCAAAACGGCATCCTCTACCGCCCCGATGGCTCCAAAAGGCTGGCCGACAATGCCCTGGTGGCGCTGACGCTGCTGATTGCCGAGAGCAGGCCGGAGGAGAAGGAAACCATCGTCAAGGTAATCGTCAATCTTATCAACCGGAGCAATGACTGAACATGACCCCAGCCGCAATCGTCCAAAAACTCTGGAACTTCTGCAATGTCCTCCGCGACGACGGCATGAGCTACGGCGACTACGTCGAGCAGCTCACCTTTCTCCTCTTCCTCAAGATGGCCGACGAGCGCACCAAGAAGCCCTTCGACCAGAAGAGCCCCGTACCAAACGGCTACGATTGGCCGAGCCTGCTGAAGAGGGACGGGGACGACCTGTTCGACCACTACCGCCACACCCTGGAGAAGCTGGGGCAGGAGAAGGGGCTGCTCGGCCTCATCTTCGGCCGGGCGCAGAACAAGTTCCAGGACCCGGCCAAGCTGCGCCGACTGCTCGTGGACCTGCTGGACAAGGAAAACTGGTCGATCATGAGCGCCGACGTCAAGGGTGACGCCTACGAAGGGCTCCTGGAGAAGAATGCCCAGGACACCAAGAGCGGGGCAGGGCAATACTTCACGCCGCGGCCGCTGATCAAAGCCATGGTCGACGTCATGGCACCAAAACCGAGGGAGACGGTCTGCGACCCGGCCTGCGGCACCGGCGGCTTCCTGTTCGCGACCCACGAATACGTGACTAGGCACTTTAAACTGGACCGGGAGCAGAAGCAGTTCCTGGACAGCCAGACCCTGCGCGGCTGGGAGCTGGTGCACAATACGGCCCGCCTCTGCGCCATGAACCTGATGCTGCACGGCATCGGCGGCGAGAAGCTGCCGCTCTCCGTGTCCGATTCCCTGGCGGCCGATCCGGGGGAGCGGTTCGACCTGGTCCTCACCAACCCGCCGTTCGGCAAGAAGAGCTCCACCACCATCGTCGGCGAGGACGGCAAGGTCTACGTGGAGAAGGACATCATCGAGCGCCAGGACTTCTGGGCCACCACCTCCAACAAGCAGTTGAACTTCGTCCAGCACATCAAGACGCTCCTGAAGCAGCACGGCCGTGCGGCAGTGGTGGTGCCGGACAACGTCCTTTTCGAGGGTGGGGCAGGGGAGACGATTCGTAAGAAGCTCCTTCATGAATGTGACGTGCACACGCTGCTGCGGCTTCCCACCGGGCTCTTCTATGCCCAGGGGGTAAAGGCGAATGTGATCTTCTTCGACAAGAAGCCGGCCTCGGAAACGCCCTGGACCAGGAAGCTCTGGATCTACGACCTGCGTACCAACATGCACTTCACCCTCAAGACGAACCCGCTCCAGAGAAAGGACCTGGACGAGTTCGTGAGTCTCTACAACCCGGCGAACCGCTTTGAGCGCACCCCCACCTGGACAGATAGCTTGCCCGACGGCCGCTGGCGCGCCTACACATACGAGGAGATCATCGCCAGAGACAAGGCGAGCCTCGATATCTTCTGGCTGAAGGACGAAAGCCTGGAGGACTCGGACAACCTCCCTGCACCGGGAGTCATCCTCAGGGACATCATGGAAGACCTGGAAAGCGCCCTGGAGCAGCTGAAACTTATTGCGGAAGATGTCGGGGAAGTAGAAGAATGAGC
This sequence comes from uncultured Geobacter sp., assembly GCA_937860145.1. Classification (GTDB taxonomy): domain Bacteria; phylum Desulfobacterota; class Desulfuromonadia; order Geobacterales; family DSM-12255; genus CALMBF01. The sequence continues at coordinate 3,543 of CALMBF010000079.1, read as the reverse complement.
AAGGCAGGCGGCCGTTAGCCAAAGGCAGATGATCATGGACCGTTACGATTACCAGCCGATGAAGCGGTTGTTCAATGATGTTATCGAGAGGTCTTTGCAGATTTCGCAGGAGTCGTGATGTCTTTGGCCTGTGATACGAAACGCCCGCTTGCGGCATCCCTTTTTACGCGAATTCCTTCGATGGCGGAGGATGTCTCGACGTTTCTTGCCAGCGCGCTGGTCCGTTTATCGGTATTTTTGAGGTAGGGATTTGTTTCCAGTAGTGACTTTTTCATGGCGTCAGTATACCTCATTCGCCCATGGTTTGCCATTAGCTAATGCCGTCTTGAAGGGTAGAAAGGGGACAGGCTGCTTTTTGTACAAGCAGCCTGTTTCCGTAAGCTCTTCTTATCGATCCTGTCGGGCTTTTTTCTTGTAATGACGATATGACCCTATCGTTTTTTTGTTTTTGAAGGTCTTCCAGATGGCTACTTCGCTTCTGTCCAGATAAACTTCGGTATATTTGTTGACGAGTACATAAACCGTTCCACCTTGTTGGCTGGCGAGGATGCATTCGATGACTCCACCGTCTTTAAGGTAGAGATTGGCGGCTGTAGCCGTGGCAGGAATTATAAGTGAAAGCAGGAGCAGGATTATACCGTTCTTGACCATGTGAGTATCTCCGTCTATGGTGGGATGTCTGTTGTCAGCAATGCAACCAGTCAAGGCTGCAGGGAATGTTAATTTAGCTGTAAGTCTACCCTGTTTACGCAGTATTTCTATTGCACGAGTTACGATGGATTTCCAGTGTATGGAGTCTCCATGAAAAAGCGTATCCTGCTTCTTTTTCTGATCCTGCTCCTCCCGTCCCTATCCCCGGCGGAGTTCTACAGCTACGAAGACAGCAGCGGCACGGTGCACTTCGTGGACGACCCGGCGCGGATCCCTCCTGAGTACCGGCAGAAAAGGCAGGTGCGCAAGGACAAGTATGACGATCTTGCGGAGGACGAGCGTGCCGTGATGCTGGAGCGGGACCGGATGGAGCGGGACGCTCTCCGGAGGCGGGAGGACGAGGCGCAGGCCCGCTCACGGCAGGCGCGCAGGAAAGCCGAGGCCGAGGCCGAGAGACGGCGGCAGCTGGAGGCCCTGGTCACGCCGGTGGCCATCCGGGGGCGGCAGGTGTTCGTGCCGGTGCGGCTGTCCCACGGCGGCGCGGAAACCGATGCCATGCTGCTGCTCGATACCGGCGCCACGACGTCGGTCATTACCCCGGAGGTCGCGGCACGGCTCAAGATCGGCGAGACCGAGACGGCCCGGGTCGGTGTGGTGGGGGGACGGGTACTGAAAGTCAAGAAGCTGGTTCTGAACGGCATGCGCGTGGGGTCGGTCAGTCGTACGGGTCAGGAGGTGGTGATCATCAGGCAGCGGGCCGGCGAGATGGGGGACGGCCTGCTGGGGATGAGCTTCCTGGCGGGGCTCAAGTACACCATCGACTTCGAGAAGCAGACCCTCAACTGGATCCCGTGACGTTAAAACATGTCGTGTGATATCGGCTGGTTATGGCTCGTCGGTGCCCGCTTTCCTTGACATCTCCCCCCGCGGCTGCTATGTTTCCCCCACATCCCACACATACTGAAGCAGCCGATAGACGACAATACTAAACCATCCGCGAGGGTGGGACGGAAAGCCCACGGGTCTTAAGGAGACAGCCGGGTCGCCGAAATATCCAACGATATTTGCGGCGGCCCGGCTTTTTTTGTACCCGCGGTACGGTTATCACGTCCCGTCCGGCGGACTGAAGGAGCAGATGATGATCAAGTTGAACAAAAAAATCCACGAGCTGGCGGTATTCATCGAATTCCTCGTCGGCTCGGGCCTGGCGATCTTCTTCCACATGGTGCTGCATCACGAGCAGGCGGCCTACATGATCTTCGGCGTCGGCATCCTCCTCTCCCTGGTGACCTACCTGGTGCGGGAGGATGTCGGCAAGACCCGGGAGAGCCTGGCAGCCCTCTACCTGCAGGCCCACGAGATCCCCGCAGCCCTGGCCCGGATCGACGATCCGGAGTGCCGGGCAAAGGCCCAGGAGATGGTGGCCGGCACCATGAAGACTATCGCCATGCTGCAGCAGGGGTACATCCCCCTGGACGAGATCGAGTTCTACCACGAGGGGGCGCTGCTCTCCAACCAGGCGACGGGGCGCATCAAGGCGGTCGATCCCCTCACGTCCGGCTGGCTCAGCCGGGGGGCGCTGCTCAACTTCTATCAGGCCAACCTCCGTGCCCTGGACCGGGGGGTGAGGATCACCCGCATTTTCGTCACCAGCAGGGAAAGCCTGGCCGATCCGGAGGTGCAGAAGGTGCTGCTGGCCCAGTACCAGGACGATATCGACGTGCGCCTTGCCTTCCGGGAGGAGCTCCCCTCCACGGTGGACATCTCGGGCAGGGACACCAACAGCGCCTTCGATTTCGCGATCTATGACGACCGGACGGTCACCGATGTCTTCGCCCAGTCGGGCAAGTATTACGGCCGCAAGTGCAGCCAGCCGGGGGAGGTGGCAAAGCACCTCCACCTCTTCGAACTCCTCGAGCATAGCGCCCACCCGGTGACGGTGGAGGACGACAGGGTGGTCCCCGCCCGGGAGGTGCTTGCCCTGGCCTCCTGAGTTCCGGCCTGCCTCTCGGTGGGGATCTCATGAAAAAAGGCGGCCGTCGGGCCGCCTTTCGGTACGTGTGGTTGTGTCCGGGTGGTCAGGCAAACAGCTCGTCGTCGATGATCGTCATGATCCCCTCCGGGGTGAAGGGGTAGACGGTCTTCTGCTCGACGCCGTGGCTGTCGTTCCAGAGCCATTCGATGACCTCGTCGCCGTTCTTCTTCACCCGGTTCAGCTTGTCCGGGTCCAGGTCGATGAGGGTCTTCCAGGTCTGCTCCAGGTCGAGGAGCTCGAACCCCTCCACCGCCCCCTCTTTCCCTTGCCCGGCGATGAACCGGTCGATCAGGTCGATGTCGACGAAGGTGTGCCCCGTTTCCCAGGTCTTGATGAAGCACTGCTCTTTCCTGCGCTGGCCGGTAATCTGCTCGATGATTTCCTTTCTGGTCAGGTTCATGGTCCCCCCGGGTCATGGTTGATGTCGTCCGCCCGCTGGGGGCGACAGGTTAGTAGTTTATCATGTCCGGGCCACATATCCAGTTGCCGGGAAAATTATGTGCGTGCCTCCTCCGCCGGTTTCCCCCGTTGCCCCGGCGGCTTTTTCATCTATACTCTGCGTATCTCACCACGACGGGGTACCCATGCTTTTCTCCCACGGGACATTCTGATGCGCGCCGCCCATGATCTCCTCACCCTGCCGGTCGGTCCGATGGTGCGGCGGCTGGCCGTGCCCGTGGGCATCGGTTTCTTCTTCAACACCATGTTCAACGTGGTGGATACCTGGTATGCGGGGCGGATCTCCACCGAGGCGGTGGCCGCCGTCTCCCTCTCCTTCCCCCTCTTTTTCCTCATCATCGCCGTGGGGAGCGGCATCTCCACCGGGGCCACCGCCCTGATGGGGCATGCCCTGGGGG
>CALMBF010000078.1 GCA_937860145.1 uncultured Geobacter sp. | reverse complement strand
GGGTGGGTCAAAAAACACGCCTATGGTGGGTCAAAATTCAATGCCGATTGACAAAATGGCTGGCTCTCCCTGATCAGAAAAGACAAGAAGCTTGTTGTCATGGCTGCAGCACAAGCACAAAGAGCAGCCGATTACATCCTTGGCAGGACCTTTACAGAGGAGGTGCTGCTATGACCAGAGAGAGAATTCAGAGAACCCTGGCAGAACTGAACATAAACCCGGAACAGATCGTATTCGCCATTACCAGCGAAGAGCTCTTGGCGGCAGTAGCAGAAGAAGTTGATCTGGTAACCATCACCAACCATGAACTGAAGGAAATCCTCTCTGCCATCAGGAAGAACCTGCTTCATCGCAACTGGAAGGAGATCGTAACCTACAGTATTGCCCAGTTGCCTTTCGGCCTTAATCAGACTGGTATCGCCTGGAATGGCAACAACCCTTGCATCGGCTGTCCGGACAGCATGATTGAGAGAGGGGGCTGTTACCACAATGGGGAGTGTAAGGCATGGGAAATCTATGAAGCTCACCTGTAGAAACGCTACCAGTCACGATTACCAACCACTTCACGAATGGCAGGCCAACAACAGCCTGCCTTTTCCATTTCAAGGAGACAATGCCATGACCATAGATACCCTATTTGGACCTGAAGAAGTTCATGCCAAACCGAGAACTCTAAAGTTCAAGCAGATAAAAGCCGTATACGAGACCCTGTCCATAAAGGAAGAGATCAGCCGCTATCTGCCACCCATGACGAGATTCACTGCACCATTGCAGATATTCCAGACATTCAGTTTTCTCCAGCACGAGACCAAGGAATACTTCCTGACACTGCATCTCGATGGTAAGAACAGGATAGTAGCTATCGAAATCGTCAGCATTGGTAGCCTGAACCAGAGCATCGTTCACCCAAGGGAGGTATTCAAAACAGCACTTCTGTCAAGTGCAGCGGCACTAGTACTGATCCATAATCATCCTTCCGGAGATCCGACCTGTTCACGTGAGGACAGGGAGATAACAAGACGGCTTAAGGAAGCCGGTGAACTACTGGGGATTCGGATACTGGATCACATCATTATTGGAGAGACCTACGCCAGCTTCGTGGAGCAGGGACTGATATGAGTAAGCAGACGTGAGACTCACGGAATAATCCGGTAGTTACCTAACAAATGCTGACAGAAAACACTTCTGACGGAGATCCATTCATTTATGACGAGGGTAACACCCCAGCGGGTGAGTATTTTTTAGTGATAGATAATATGAAGTTTGGGTGATGGATGTGGCGTAGTCATTGGTTGGGAAAATGGGACTTGGCAAGTGATGTGCCAGTATGGTGGATATGGCAAGGTATCTCCAGCTTGCGCTGGTCCGGCCTCAAAAATATCATTTGAAAGGCAAAATGATACTTTTTCGGTCCGTGATAAATGTTGACATGACTATGTCAAGTAGGTTAACAAAATGACGTGTTATACAAAAAAATAACCTATGAAAATAATTATAGGGGCCGATTTAGGGGCTTTTCTTGTTTGGTGCGGTAAAATGCTCAATAATATCAAGTATATTCGAGTCCATTCCACGCACCAATATAAACCGGTACAACCGGTTGAAAAAGGCCTTGAGAACTCAAGGCCTTTTTTTTATGCCTGAACCAAAACGTCGCTTGCCGGGATGTTCTTCCTTCTCGACACTGTATGCGATACAGAAGACTAATATCCCTGTCGTACGCTCATCACCGATACCTAATTTGTGTTGCGGGTAGAGTTGACAAGAATTCTGTAACATGGTTCCATTGCACCTCGACCAGAATACTTGTGACCAACGGGATGCAACCGGAGACCATGGACAGTATAGTTGTGGATGTGACCAGCACGCGTGAAGACCAGCACATCATTCTCATTGTCGGCCCGACGGCTTCCGGCAAGAGCGAACTGGCGCTCCGCCTCGCGGAATCGGTAACTGGCGAGATCGTCAATGCCGATTCGATGCAGTTTTACAAAGGCATGGAGATAGGCACCGCCAGGCCGTCAGCGGCGTACATGTCACGGGTGCCCCATCATCTCTTCGGGATCGTTACCCCGGACGTTAATTTCACCGCTGCCGATTACATCTCTGCTGCCGGACAAGCAATCACGGATATCTGCCGCAGGGGGCGCATTCCCATTGTTGTCGGAGGTACAGGTCTCTATGTGCGCGCCCTGCTGTGCGGACTGGCAGAATCCCCTCCTGCCGACGAGGTGTATCGGGCGGAGTTGACACACTATGGTGAGCAGTTCGGCCCCCGCGCGCTCCACGACAGGCTGGCGCAGGTTGATCCCGTCTCGGCAGCACGACTGCATGTCAACGACCGTCTGCGCATCATTCGCGCCCTGGAGGTCTTCCACCAGTCAGGCATCCCCTTCTCAGCACTGCAACAAACCCACGGATTCATGGAGAGCCGGTACGAGGCGTTGAAAATAGGGCTGGATGTGGAACGGGGTCTCCTCTACGAGCGCATCGACCGGCGGGTGGATGAAATGATCGCTGCCGGACTCGTTGACGAGGTCGAGGGTTTGCTCTCCGAGGGGTATTCTCCCGCATTGAAGGCGATGGGGGCAATAGGGTATCGGGAACTCTGCAACTGTTTTGCCGGTAAAATCACCCTGTCCGAGGCGGTCTCACTCATAAAGAAAAACACGAGACACTATGCAAAACGACAACTTACCTGGTTTAAAAAGGATACTGAAATAATATGGTTTGAATATCCTGAATATTTTGCTAATATTAACAGAATTGCATGCGATTTTATCCATAGGAGAAGGTTATGACAAAGGCACCGTTCAACATCCAGGATCAGTTTCTTAACCAGTCCAGAAAGGAACGGATAAGGGTGATTGTCAAGCTTATGTCTGGGGAAAAACTGGAGGGGCTGGTGAAGTCGTTCGACAACTTTTCGGTACTGATGGAAGTGCAGGGTGATATACTCATTTACAAGCATGCCATTGCGTCCATCACGTCTGCCGACGGTCTTTTCCGCCTGCACCAATAGGCTCGTCATACATTGTCTGTATTCAACGGGGCTCCCATGAGGGGGTCCCGTTCTTGTTTGGGGGAATGCATGGTGACAGAAGGGTTGCTGATAGAGTATGTTGCCGCGGGGAGTATCGCGGCTGACCTTGACATCGAGCCGGGTGATACCTTGCTGATGATCAATGGCCAACCTTTACGGGACATCATCGACTACAACTATCTCACGTCTGATGAAGAGCTCTTGTTTCTTCTGCGCAAGAGCAATGGCGACCTGTGGGAGATCGAGTTCGAGAAGGATGAGAGCGAGCCACTGGGAATCTGCTTTCCGCCGCCGTCACCAGCATCCTGCGGAAACAGCTGCGTGTTCTGTTTCGTGCACCAACTCCCCCGCGGTCTTCGCAAGCCGCTCTATGTAAAGGACGAGGACTACCGGCTTTCGTTTCTCTACGGCAATTACGTCACCCTGACCAACATCCTGCCCGAAGAAGTGGACAGGATCCGGGAGCAGCGACTCTCACCCCTGTACATATCCGTGCATGCCACTGATCCCGGTTTGCGGGAGGTGCTTCTCGGGCGGAAGGGCATCCGCCCGGTACTCGACATTCTGCGCGAACTGGCAGGTGCGCGAATCACCATGCATACTCAGGTCGTCCTCTGTCCCGGTCTGAATGACGGCCCTGCACTCGAACAGACCGTTGCCGATCTTGCCGACCTTCACCCCTCGGTTGCGTCCCTGGCCGTTGTCCCCCTTGGCCTGACCAGGCATCGTCGCGGGCTGCCTGACCTGCAGCCGGTCAGCGACGAGTATGCACGGGAGTTTGTTGGTACCTGGCAGCAGCGTCAGCAGGAACTTGAACGACGGCTTGGAGAACCATTCCTGTTTCTTGCGGATGAGTTCTATATCAAGGGAGGGCTTGCGTTCCCCCCCCTGGAGTCATACGGCGAGCTTTCGCAGTTGGAGAACGGCGTCGGCATGGTGCCGTTGTTCCTGGCCGAGGCAGAGGAGGTGCTTGAGGCTGCGGAACCTCTACCCCCCGCCGTCATAACGGTGGTTACCGGCAACTCTGCCCTGGCATATGTAGCGGAGTTCACTGCCAAGCTGGCGGACAAGACAGGCGTGGTCATACATGTCGTGCCGGTTATCAACCACCTGTTCGGTGAGCATGTCACCGTGACCGGCCTCGTGACCGGCGGAGATATCTGCACTGCATTGCAGGAGAGAGAGATCGGTCATGCCATGCTGGTGCCGGACGTGATGCTGAAAGAGGGGGAAGGGGTTTTTCTCGATGATATGAGCCTTGCCGATCTGGCGACAAAACTGGGATGCAGGGTCGAGGCGTTCGTTGCGTCCCCCTACGGTTTTTATGACGTGCTCCGGGAGGCCCTGGCAAGCTGACCTTGATTACCTACATTTTGCCGTTGGCCATCAGCCTTCCGGCCGGCTCCCTGCGCAGGAGGTGCATGAACAGGGGGCCCGCCAGCGCTCCCACCCCGCAGGTTGCAAAGCCTACCCCCCATTCCCCGACGATACCCGGGGCCGGTTCCCACCCCTTGCAGATATCAAGAGCCCAGCCGAAAACGGTTGGGGAAATCATCCCGAGGGAGTAGCCGATCAGCGACTGCATTCCCATTGCCGAACCGAGGAACGCCGGGTGGACCAGTTCGGTCAGTCCGGTTGAAAAGACCGGTGATTCGGCAACTATCAGGTAGCCGTATACCAGGCCGACAGCCAGAGCCAGGAAGGGTGATGCATTGATCAGCCAGCCGAAGCCAAAGGAGAGGAGGGCGCTGGCGGTCATGGTGAGGGTGATGGTTCGGGTACGGCCGATTCGGTCCGAGAGTGTTCCCGTTGTGGCGGTGGCGATCGTGCCGATACCGATGATGAGGGCCGAGGCCGTTGCGCCCCAGCCGGTCGCGTCACTCCCGGCGATACCGTAGCTGACGAGGCTGGCGGTGAAGAACGGCGCCAGCCAGCTACGCATACCGTACATCTCCCACATGTGGGCTCCGTAGCCGAATATCATCAGCATGGCGGGGCGGTTTTTCACTACCTGGGTCAGATAGTTTTCTTCCGCCAGCCGTGGATAGCGGGTCGGCCTGTATCCCCTGAAAACCGGCACCGACAGGACCGTACCTATCAGGACCCCGCAGGAGCAGAGCATGAAGGCAAGCCGCCAGCCGGCAAGGGTGGTCAACGCCCCGGTGACGAACAGCGACAGTGACGCACCGAGGACCAGCGACCCTACGTAGATCCCCACGGCGCGTCCCCGCTCGTGGCTCTGGAAGCGTTCAGCCACCAGTTTGAGACCGGGCATGTAGGTCCCGCCCATGCCGACGCCGGTCAGCCCCCGCAGGACCATCGCGGAGAGATAATCATGGGCATACAGGGCGAAGAGCAGGTTGGTGACCGCAGACCAGATGGCCGAGATGATAAAGATGTTCCTGATGCTGAAGCGGTCGGTGAGGGTGCTGAGGGCAACCCCGGAGAGAATGTAGCCGAACTGGTAGACGGAAAAGATCGAGCCGGCCATGGTGTTGTTCATCCCCCACTCCTGTTTGAGGATGGGGAGAACGGCCGAATAGTTGATGAAGACGAGCATGATGAAGAGCTGCGCACCGCAGAGCAGAAGCAGCCAGCGCGTGTTTGAGCTCACTTACCCCACCTCGGCATATTCCCGTTCCCGGAAATCGACGCCGAGGGATTGGGCCAGACGCTTGACCTCCGCCACGTCGAGACCCGGCACGGTCACGGCGGATGCAGTTACCCGGGGGATATGTTTTTTCGCCTCGCGCAGGAAATCGCAGACCCCCTGGAAACCATCGGCACCGAAAGGGGTATTGCAGAGTTTTGCGTAGGTCTGTGCATCGGCGGCGTTGAGGCTGACCGAAAGACTGTCGATCATGCCTGCCAGCTCGGGGAGGATGTTGCGGCCATGGACCAGGTTCGCCTGGCCGTCAGTGTTGATCCTGATCCGGAACCCGCGGTGTTTCAGTGCGGATGCAACTTCCTTGACAAGGTCGAGTCGTATCAGCGGTTCGCCATAGCCGCAGAAAACGATCTCATCGCAGTCTGCTCCGTTGCCGACCGCTGCCAGGACTTCGCTGGCAGACGGCTCGTGGTCGAGCTGAAGGTAATGGCCCTTGACGGTGAAATCATCGAACTTGGCACAGAATGTACAGCGGTTGGAACAGCGGTTGGTTATGTTCAGGTAGAGCGAGTTGCGAATCCGGTAGGCAATCCGCGCGGATTGAGCTCCACCCCCGATGCGGAACAGCTTTTCACAGTTCAGTGTCGAGATGCGGGCGACATCTTCAAGGGTAAGCCCTTTCAGCGCCGCAACCTTCTCGGCGGTGAGCCGGACATGGGAGGGTTCGTTTCTCTCCCCCCGGTAGGGTACGGGCGAGAGGTAGGGGCAGTCCGTCTCCACCAGCATATGCTCGATCTTCACCCCCCTGACGACATCGTGAAGGGCATGATTGTTGGGGTAGGTCACGGTGCCGGGAATGGAGATGTAAAAGCCCATGTCGATGCATTCCCGGGCCATGGCCAGATCGCCGGAAAAACAGTGGAGCACACCACCGACAGAGTGGGCCCGTTCTTCACGGAGGATGGTCATGACACGCTCGTGGGCATCGCGGTCGTGTACTATCAGGGGGAGAGAGAGTTCCCGGGCGACCCCGATGAAGCGGCGAAAGACGGTTTCCTGCAGATCGCGGGGTGAGCGGTCGCGATAGAAATCCAGGCCGATTTCCCCGATGGCGACAGCCGAGCCGCAGTGTGTCGCCAGTTCGGCGATCTGCAGGTACGTATCCTCGGTGACCCCTGCAGCATCGTGAGGGTGGACGCCGACGGCACAGTATATGTTCTCGAAACGCTCGGCAAGGTTGACGGCTGCTTTGCTTGATTCCAGGTCCGCTCCCACCGTGATGATTGTCCGTATCCCGGAGGCGGTTGCGCGCTCCAGCATCGCCGTGAAGTCTGCGGAGAATTCGTCCCCGTGGATGTGAGCATGGGAGTCGATCAGTTCTATCTCGTGGCTGTTCATGTATTTCCCGTGAAAAAAGCCCCGGAATTTCTTCCGGGGCTGGGTGCTGGGTTATTTGCCGGTCAGTTTGACCAAGGCTTCCATGTACTTTTCGCCGGTCTTTCTGATGATCTCCTCGGGAAGAGGTGGGGCGGGTGCGGTTTTGTTCCAGTCCAGCGTCTCCAGGTAGTCCCGGAGGAACTGCTTGTCGAAACTGGGTTGTGCACCGCCGGGCCGGTACAGGTCCTTGGGCCAGAATCGGCTCGAGTCGGGGGTCAGGCACTCGTCGATGATAATCAGCTTGCCTTCAAACATGCCGTATTCAAACTTGGTGTCGGCAATGATGATCCCCTTGGTCTCCGCATAGTCCCGAGCCTTGGTGTAGATTTTGATCGTAACGTCACGTACCTGTTCGGCAAGTTCCCTGCCGCAGAGTCGTGCCATCTCCTCGAAGGAGATGTTCTCGTCGTGTGTTCCCAGTTCTGCCTTGGTAGAGGGGGTGAAGATCGGCTCGGGCAGTTTGTCTGATTCGACGAGGTTGGCCGGGAGGGGGATGCCGCAGACCGAACCCGTTGCCTTGTAATCCTTCCACCCCGACCCGGAGATATATCCTCGTACAATGCACTCAGCCGGCAGGGGTTTGGCTTTTTTCACCAGCATGGACCGGCCTTCGAGGTCGGCAGCGTACTTCTGGCAGACCTGCGGGTATTCGCTGATGTCAGTGGAGATTATGTGGTTGGGGATGATATCTTCCATCATCCTGAACCAGAAGGTTGAGATCTGATTCAGAACAAACCCCTTGTTGGGAATCCCTTCATTCATGATGACGTCGAATGCGGAGATCCTGTCGGTGGTAACCAGCAGCAGGGTTTCGCCAAGATCGTAGATGTCGCGCACCTTGCCGCGCGCCATCAGCTTGAGATCGGGGAAATCGGTGCTTAGAACAAGTTTGGCCATTAGTTATCTCCTGAACTGTTGGTGAGCATCGTGCCCGTGTAAAGCATCGTGCCCGTGTAAAGCATCGAGCCCGTGTAAAGCATCGAGCCAGTTATGGTCTTATTAGTCGGCAATCAGTTGCTGGTTGATTTCGATCTTGGCGGTAGCCTTCAACTCCTTTATCCAGGCGTCCAGCGCTTCCTGCTGCTTTTTGGGCAGGATCTGTTTCTTGATCGTGTCCTTGGCCTTCTGGAACTCTTCGGTGCCTGCCGCTGTCCGGTTTTTCAGGCGTACAACCACCCATTTCTGGTCGATCTTTGTTGCACTCTTAGGCAGCGGGGCGGTCGCTGTCAACGCGACCGCAGCATCCATGAGATCCTTGGAGACACCGATGCCGGGTATGATCCCCTGCTCGTTGTAGGTGAATGCAGGGGTATTCTGCATTTTGACGCCGGCAGGGTTTTTTGCCAGGGCTGCCAGAGTATCTTCGGCCTTCTTGGCCGCCAGTTCCCGGGCTTTCTCCATCTTTGCCCGTGCTTCAACAGCAGATCTGATCTGGGCAAGGGGAGGGACCTCGGCCGGCTTTCTCTCCTTGAGTTTCACCGCATAGATCCCTTTTGCCGTCTCGATGGGGCCTGCAAGCTCACCCTGTTTCAGGAGAAAGGCTTTTTTCAGCACAGCCTCTTCAGATGCCAGGTTTGCGGGAGGGGTCTTGGCTGCGAACAGGGGAGTTTCCATGATCCTGGCCCCCAAGGACGTTGCCACGGCCTGAATGTTGCCTGACGCGATGTTCTTGTTGATAGTGTCTGCCGCGGTCTCATATGCCTGCTTGCCTGCTTTGAACCTGACCGCATCAGCTCTTACCTTGTCCTTCACTTCGGCAAGGGGGAGTATCCCACCCTTGCCCTGGTACCTGTCGATGTTCTTCTGATAGAAGGACTGGATCTCCTCGACGCTCACGGTGACTTTCGAGGAAACGGTGGCAGGGTCGAAGAGGACGTACTGGATGCTGACCTGTTCGGCTGTTTTGAACTGGTCCTGGTTTTTCTGCAGGAAGTTGGTCAGGTCCTGTTCGGTCAGTTTGACATCCCCGAGTACTGATTCGGGGGTAATGGTAACGTAGCTGAGTTCGAGTCTGTCGTTATTCTTGTGATAGTATGCCTCCGCATCGGCATCGGAAACCGTCACCTTGTCCTGGACAGACTTGCGTGCTTTCTTGATAAGCAGTTCGTTTTTCTGGGCGCTTTCGAAATCAGCAGGGGTCATCCTGTTTCCCTTGAGGGTCTGCTGGTACTGCTGGAAATCGAATGCCCCGTTCTTCTGGAATGCAGGGATGGCGGCAATGGCATCAGAAACCTCCTCCTTGCTGACGGAGATATTCATTTTCTTTGCGGCCTTGCGCATGAGAACTGATTCGATCAGATTGTCGAGGGCCATCTTCTTGATGCCGAGCTGTTTTTCCATCTCAGGAGAGATGGATTTCTGGTAGATCTGCTCGTATATGCCTCTCAGGCGGTAGTAGGACTGCTGGTACTCGTCCAGGCCGATTTTTGTAGAGTCAACCTTTGCTGCATAACCCTTTGCGGCCCCACTGCCATCGCCACCTTTTCCCCATACGAGAAATATAGTGCCGATAAAGGAAAGAACAATGACAACAAAGACAAATTTGATAACAATAGATTCTTTGTATTTACGCATTATGCCGAGCATTTTTCGGTAGGCTCCTTTATCCGGTTAGATGATGACGTAGCATGCCGCCAAAATAAGTTAAAAATAATAGGGTAAATTCGTGTTAAAAGCAACAGGATGTTTTGTTAATTCAGGCCTTGTCGAGAAAGTGATTTGACGCGATACCCCCGTTATGTTAGCTTTTAATAGTTTAAAGTGCCGGTTAAAGGATCCTGATTGAATGATGAAATGTAAAGCTGCACTCCTGGGTATTTTGTTAGGCTTGATATGTGGATGCGCCACGGATGGTTATCAGGCGGGGGAACCTCTTGACCGCCTGTCGGCCGGCACCCATGCGCTCAATATTGTTGAATCAAGGTCGATGTACCTGTTCTCCCTCGCGAGGATTCATGCCCTCGACGGTGACTACGATGCTGCCGTTACGTTGCTGCAGGCAGCCATTGAGGCTGATCCGCAAAGTGCTTACCTGCATACTTCGGTCGCCGAGCTGTATCTTAAAATGAACCGTCCCCAGGAGGCGATCAATGCCTGCCGTACTGCCATCTCCATCAATCCGAAGCATGCAGACGCCCACTTTCTCCTGGCTAACATCCTCAGCAGTCTCAAGCAGGACAGGGTCGCGATAGATCATTACAAGAAAGTCATCGAGTTGACCCCGGACAAGGAAGACGCCTACCTGCAACTGGCCCTCGCCTGTCTCCGTATTTTCGAATACGAGGAGGCGGTCAAGACGTTGAAATCCCTGTTGGTGATAACTCCGGACTCACCCCAGGCGTATTACTACCTCGGTAAGGCCTATGACCAGATGAAGCTCCCCAAGGAGGCTCTCTCCTACTACAAGAAAGTGATAGAGCTCAAGCCTGATTTCGAGCCGGTTATCGTCGATATCGGCCTCGCCCTCGAATCCCAGGGGGAGAGAGCCGAAGCGATCAAATCCTATGAAACGCTCCTGCAACTCAACCCCCACAATTTTTCAGTCATGCAGCACCTCGTCCAGTTGTACATCCAGGAAAACCGTCTGGAGAATGCCCTGGTGATGCTCAAGACCCTCATTTCACGGGATATCGGCGGGCTGGACACCCATCGCAAGGCAGGACTCGTCTACCTGGAGCTAGAACAGTATGACGAGGCCATTCTTGAGTTCGAGCATATCCTGGCCCAGGAGCCACAGGCGAGTCAGATCAGGTTCTACCTTGCTTCTGCGTACGAAGAAAAGGGAGAGCCCCAGAAAGCGATCGAGGAGTTTCGCAAGATACCCCCGACTGCATATAATTACGCTGAAGCGCTTGGCCATGTCGCCTACCTTTACTTCGACAACGGAGAAGCCCAGAAGGGAATTGATCTTCTCAAGGCTGCCATAGCGGCCGACCCGGCCAAGCTGGATTACTATCTGCATCTGGCCGGTATTTATGAAGGGCTGCAGAAGTATCAGGACTCGCTGGATGTACTGCTCAACGTCGAGTCCAGGTTTGCCAATGAGGCCCGACTCCAGTTCCGTATCGGGATCATCTATGACAAGTTGGGCGACAAGGAGAAGATGATCGCCAGGATGAAACGTGTTATCGCCATCACACCTGCCGATCCCCAGGCGCTCAATTACCTCGGCTACACCTATGTGGAGATGGGTGAAAACCTTGACGAGGCACTTAAGCTGCTCAAGGAAGCGGTTGCACTCAGGCCTAATGACGGGTTTATCCTCGATAGTCTCGGCTGGGCCTATTTCAGGATGAAAAAATACGGTGAAGCAGTGACGTATCTTGAGCGTGCCGTGCAGCTCGTTGACGAGGACCCCGTCATTCTCGGTCATCTCGCCGATGCCTACCTGGCCCTGCGCGATTATCCCAACGCACTCTCTACGTATAAAAAGCTGCAACAGCTGGAGCCCGGTCGCAAGGACCTGGCGGAAAAGATAAGAAAAATCAGAGCCGAAAGCGGTGATAAGTAACGTTTTCCAGCGCTTTCCCAGGCAGTGAATCTCGGGCAGCTGTTCAAAGAGTAACAGTGTATCCATGAAACATATTATTACCTCGTTACTCCTCTTTTTCATTACAGCCTGCAGTCAGCAGGAATCCTCCCCTCTGGCGCCGCGCCAGCCTGCCCCTCCTGCCTATGGCGACTCCCTCGTCGAAGGGACCATAGGTGAGCCGTCGACACTCATCCCCATTCTTGCGTCGGATTCCGCGTCCCATTCTGTTGCAGCTCTCATCTACAATGGACTGGTTAAATATGACAAGAACCTGAATCTTGTCGGTGATCTTGCCGAGAGGTGGGATATTTCTGCCGATGGCCTTGTCATAACGTTTCATCTGCGCCGGGGTGTCAAGTGGCACGACGGGCACGATTTCACCTCCCGTGATGTTCTTTACACCTACCGGACCATGATAAATCCGAAAACGCCAACTCCGTACGCAGAGGATTTTCTTCAGGTCCGTACCGCCGAAGCCCCGGACCAGTTCACCGTTCGCGTAACCTACGACAGACCTTTTGCTCCTGCCCTGGCATCCTGGGGCGTCAACATTGTCCCTGCCCATCTCCTCGAAGGGAAGGATATAACCAAGAGCGAACTCGCGCGACGGCCGGTAGGTACCGGTCCGTACCGTTTCGCCGAGTGGCTCCCCGGCCAGCGAGTGGTCCTCGACTCGAATCACGACTATTTTGAGGGACGGCCGTATATCGACCGCTGCATTTACAGGATAATCCCCGACACCTCGACCATGTACATGGAGTTGAAAGCCGGGGGGCTGGACATGATGAATCTTACCCCTGTGCAGTTCCAGCGGCAGACGACTACCCGCTGGTTCCTGGAGAGGTTCAACAAATACCGGTATCCCGTCCCCACCTACACGTACCTGGGGTATAACCTGAAACGTCCGCTTTTCTCTGACAAGCGGGTGCGCCAGGCGATTACCTGTGCCATCAACAAGGATGAGCTTGTAAGCGGAGTACTGTTCGGGCTGGGACAGGTCTGTCATGTGCCGTTCCAGCCAGCAACATGGGCCAACAACCCCTCGGTCAAGCCGTTCCCCTACAATCCGGCGATGGCCTTGCGACTCCTTGCGGACGCCGGATGGAAGAGCCGGAATGCAGATGGCATTTTGGTCAAGGATGGCAAACCGTTCCAGTTTACCATCATCACGAACCAGGGGAACGACCAGAGAATCAAGTCGGCTCAGATCATCCAGTACCGGTTGAAAAAAATAGGTATCGATGTGAAAATTCGCGTGCTTGAATGGTCGTCCATGTTGACAAACTACATAGACAGGAAAAACTTCGATGTAGTTCTCATGGGCTGGAACATCTCACAGGATCCTGACCAGTACGACATATGGCACTCGTCCAAAACAGGCGTGAAGGAGCTGAACTTTATCAGTTACAGCAACAAGGAGGTCGACCGACTGCTGGAAGAGGGGAGGGGGACCTTCGACAGGGAGAAAAGGCGGGCCGCATACTTCAGGATGCAGGAGATAATCGCCGAGGAGCAGCCCTACACGTTCCTCTATGTTCCCGACGCACTGCCGGTCGTAAGCGCGAGATTCCGCGGTATCGAGCCGGCACCCGCAGGCATCGGGCACAATTTCATCAAGTGGTATGTGCCCCTGCAGGAACAGATATCAGCCCGATAACCGGTGACCCTATGCACAACGTATTGCGAACAGTTGTCCTGTCAGTCTGTCTGGGGCTCCTTCCCTGCGGCGCGCACGGGGAAAGATGGGTCGAATTCCATGCCGAAACCTGGAGTCAGTTTTCGCAGAAACTGAAAAAGAATCTGCAGTTCAGCAGTCACTCCTATTTCGATGACGACAGGATCAGGCGTTCAGCCGATGGCGAGGTGACGGTCTGGATAAGGGATGTCACCCACAATGACAAATTTTATGTCGGGAAGGGCATCCCCGAGAAGGAAGTGGTCTACAAGCAGGTAGTGCTACGCTGCATGTCAAGAAGATACGCGGTGATACTGGGGGAAAACGGTGACGTAGAGGTGCAGGAGACGGCAAGTGAGGAGGTAAGGGCCGGGTCGGCCTATGATAAACTGTTCAACAGGCTGTGCACGGTTTCGCAGTGACCTGTCAGATCAGTTTCTGCTCTCGATAACAGTGATAAGCCTTTGTTTTATGATATTCTTGATGGCCCATGCGGACACAATTATCGCTGTCAGGCAGAGGAAGGCAATAAAAAGATAGGTGAAATTGTACATGTCGTCGGCAAGCTGGATGATGATGAGGTAGGCTTCGGCAACTCCCGGCAATGCGAAGGAAATATAGCCCCATGGTGCACCGTAGTAACTTTTGAGGGTCAGGGCAGTGAGCGTGTGGAGGATCATCCCCCCACCGACAAGGAGAACAAGGGTGATGACATTGAGGATCCTGTCGAACTTTGTCATGATCGTTCTGGCCATTAGCAGCACCTCTCATTAAGACGTAGGGCTACTTTAAACAATAATTCTGCCAGAATCAAAATAAATTATCTTAATATGTAGATATAAAACAACAGGTTACGTTACTCATTATAATTGGAAATTGAGGAGGCTCTATGACCATCAGTGAAAAAATCGCCAAATTCCTCGAAGCGGACGTCTTCGGTGTTGTGGGGGCATCCACAGACCGGGACAAGTATGGGAATAAAGTCTTGCGCTGTTACCAGATGAAGGGGTTGCGGGCAATACCGGTCAACCCTAGGGAGAAGGTTGTCGAGGGGGTTGCCTGTGTCGCTTCGGTGAGTGACCTGCCCGATGGAGTTACCAGCATATCCGTTATCACTCCTCCTGCCGTTACCGTCCGTATCGTAGATGAAGCGGTGTCCAAGGGCATCAGGAACATCTGGATGCAGCCCGGGGCAGAGAGTCCGGCAGCGGTAGAGAAGTGCGTCAAGGCCGGTATTAACGTGATCGCCGACGGTAGTTGCATCCTCGTTGTGCTTGGATACCGGGAGCACTGACCGGTTCCCTGAATACATTTGATGACCGGAAAAAGAAACGGCGAAGGATTTCCTTCGCCGTTTCTTTTTGACTGTCGCATCCGTCAGGGGGGATCAGGTGAGGTCCTGAACCGCCTTGTGAATAATGTCGAAGAGCTCGGGGATGTCTGTTTCCTCGATGCAGGAGAAAGCGATGCGCAGATCGGTCTTGCCGATTGATATGGCTCCTACGCCATATTTTTCGAGAAGGTGAAGGCGCAGTTTTTCCGCATCCACGGTCTTGAGTTTCAGGCACATGAAGTAGCCCGAGTTGAACGGGTAATAGTCCCATGCCTTGTCGTATTTGCCGCTGTTGAGGACTTCCTTGGTTTTGAGGGCGCGTCCTTTCAGAACCTGGAACTTCTCTTCCTTCTGCTTAAGGAAATCGGGGGAGCGGAGTGCCTCGATGGCGAAGGTCTGGGAAGGGTGCGGGCAGTTGGAGATGCGGGCCCTGATGATGCCCATTGCTTTTTTCTCGAGGGCAGTCATGACGGGGGTGTTTTCATAGCTGTTGCCGTCAGCGAAGGTGATGAACCCGGTACGGAAGCCCCAGACGAACTCCTCCTTCGTGGCGCCGTCAAGTTTGATGGCCAGGATGCGGGGGTGGATGTTGGCGAGTTTGCCGAACAGGGACTCCTTGATACTGTCTTCATAGAAAAGGCCGAAGTATGCGTCGTCGGTGATGGCCACGATGTTGCAACCCGCTTCTGCCACTTCCTTGATAGCTGCGACGAGGGCATCTCCTTCTGCAACCGTCGGGGTGTAGCCGCTGGGATTGTTCGGGAAGTTCAGCAGGACCACTGCCTTGCCCTTTTCTTCGGCACTGTTCTGGAGTGCGGTTTTGAATGCTTCGACATCGAATCCGCCGGCGGCGGTGAATGTTGGGTATTTCTTGATAATGGCGCCGCAGCAGGTGCCGAAGGTGAGATTGTAGTTGCCCCACAGCATGTCCGGAAGGATCAGGTGATCACCTTTGTCGATGAACATGTCGGCGACGATGGAAAGTCCGTGGGTGAGGGCATTGGTAACGATGGGGTTGCTGAAATGTTTCCCCTGCTGGCTCGGGTTTTCCCGCAGCATTTTTTCCTTCCAGAGGGAGCGGAGCTCGGGCTTGCCCGCCGGGGGGGCGTAGGGATAGATGTCCTTGGGGTCAAAGCTGGACAGCTTGTCCTGAATGCATTGAAGGTACATCGGTCCACCCTTTTCAGTGGCGATGCCGATGGTCGCATTGAATTTATGGGCTTTTTCCTTGGCTTCTGCAGACTGGGTCAGTATCCCTTTGGGGAAAAAGAGATTCTTGCCGAGGTCGGACAGCATCTCCAGTACGTGTGGGTTGTGCTGTGTGAGCAGATCGTTTAGTTCAGTGGCCAATGGATTCATTGAATTCTCCTTTAGTCTGTACTGAGATTGTTACGGCTTGAAACCGTTGCGGGCAAACTTCTCTTCGAGAGCTTTCTTGACGACGGGTGGAACGAGCGTGTCAACGGGGCCGTTCAGGGAGCTGATCTCCTTCACTACCGATGATGACAGATAGCTGTATGGTACCGATGTCATCATGAAGAGCGTTTCAACTTCCAGGGTGATCCCCCTGTTGATCTGGGCAAGCTGGAATTCGTACTCAAAATCGGAAACTGCCCGTAGTCCCCTGATGATCACCGTGGCGTGCTGGGAAAGGACGTAATCTACCAAAAGACCGTTAAAGGTGTCAACTTTGACCCGTTCGTTGCCGGTCAGCGCTTCCCGGATGAGGTCAATGCGCTCATTAATGGGGAAGAGCGAGTTTTTCGAGCTGTTGCAGGCAACAGCGACAATGACCTTGTCGAAAATCTTCAGGGCCCTGTTGATGATATCGAGGTGCCCGTAGGTAATGGGATCGAACGATCCGGGGTATACGGCGATTTTACGCGGCATAGGGTATTCACTCTGCTCACAAGTATTTTTAAGGTAGAGGCCGGTGCGGCATTGTCAAGCTTGTACAGCCCGGTTTTTGCACTTCACGATGAATAATATGGCTGTATCGCCATAGAGGCGTTTTCCCTCCAACTCCAGGTTGTCCGGCAGGCTCAGTACGGTTCTGCTCCCGGTTTCAAACACGATCAGCCCGCCTGGCGCGGGAATGTTGCTATCAGCAAGGTGCTCAAGCACCCTCTGCATCAGAGGAACTTCCCGGTAGGGGGGGTCGACGAACAGGATGTCGAATGTCCCGGCTTCCCTGTCCAGTCGTTGAAGTGCCTTCAGTGCATCCAGGGGGACCAGTTCGGCACGACCGGTAAAACCGGTTATGTCAAGATTTCTGCGGATGATTTCCAGGGATTGGGGATGACTGTCGACAAAGGTCGCTCTGGCGGCTCCCCTGCTGAGAGCCTCGATGCCGAGGTTTCCGGTCCCTGCAAAGAGATCGAGCACCGTCAGGTTGTTCAACGACCCGAATCTGCTCAGGAGAATACTGAACAGCGCTTCCTTCACCCTGTCAGCGGTAGGTCGGACACGATCACCTTTTGGTGTCGCCAGTCTTCGCCCTCCGGCACTGCCACCGATAACCCGCATGTATTATGCGCCGATCGTTTCGGCCAGTCGGGTCGCACTCCCCTTGGCGTGGAATGCCGTGATGAACTCCCTGGCCTCACGGTATGCGAGGTCGGCAATAAGTTTGACATCCTCTGGGGGAATCGAGTTGATCCGGTCGTAAAATACCCCCGTTGCGTACTTGATGTCGCACCTGTTTTCCCTCGCCCAGTCGCGCATCTCGTCCAGGAGTTCGGGCGGCAGGCCGGCGTGGGCGACATTCTGCCAGAGTGTTCCGATATTGCCTTTGCGGATGCCATACTCTGCCAGTTTGCCGACAATCCGTAACGGAGTGCCGGTGATGCCGTGCTGTACAAGGCCGGTCACACCGAATCTCCGTGCAGCGGCGAATATTTCACCGGTCCGTTCGAGGTCGATGTTGACCAGTTGTCCGTCGAGGTAGTTGCCGCTTTTGCTCCCGTTGTCGATGGCAAGCAGGTGAGGCTTGATGTTCAGGTCGGACAGGCCGCCTAAGAACTCTTCCACGTCTTCAACCGTAGTCAGGCTCGACTCCCGTCCGACAGGAGGAATTTCGCCAATCTCGACTTCCAGGCCGACATCATCGGCAAGGAGGAGGGGAGCCAGTTCGGAGATGATCCGGATATTGTCAGCCATGGGGTTGAACGATGCGTCGAGGGCAAAAGACCTGTAACCCGCTGTCAGTTGGGTCGCAATCAGCGACCTTGCGGATTCCAACTCTTCTGTGGAAGTGTTTTTGATGGTTATGTGGTCGGCGTGGATGATGAACGGTTTGGTAAACTTGCAGCTTTCCGCATATTCAATGACCGTGGAGACGAACTGTTGCGGGCTTTGCCCGGTGTATCCGCCGTCCAGTCCCCCTTCAGTAGCCGTCAGCTCGAAGGCTATCACCGCGTCCAGTTCTTCAGCAGCCCGCATGATGCCCGGTATGACATGCCTGATCCTGGCGTTGCATGCCATGATGATAAAGGGGGATTCGGCAATGTGGCGATATACGGTACCGCCGTCGAGCATGCAGACTCTGCTGTCGCTGCCGAGCATGGACCTGACGCGGGGAGAGATATGATGTCGTAAAATGTTCAACGGCATATGCTTCACCATAAACTACAGTGTTATTAATGCATTAAGTCTTTATCATGACGTGCATAGGGCGTCAAGAACTCATTTCCCATTGACAGACTGCTTGGCAAATGTATTTTTACATGAGGAGATATTTTCAATGCAGCTGGAATCGTACGAACGTAAAGACCTGGCCGGTTATGCGGCACGAAGCTCCGAGTCGGCAGGCAGGCGCTACCGTGAAGTGTTCCGTGACAACCGCCCCGCATTCGAACGGGACAGGGACAGGATAATCCACTCCGCCGCCTTCCGTCGCCTTGAATATAAGACCCAGGTGTTCGTCAACCATGAAGGCGATTACTATCGGACCAGGCTGACCCACTCTCTGGAGGTCGCCCAGATCGGGAAAGCGATCGCCAGGCGACTGCTCCTCAACGAGGAGTTGACGGAGGCCTTGGCGCTGGCTCACGACCTGGGGCATACGCCATTCGGCCATACCGGGGAAGAGGTCCTCAATCGGCTGATGGCAGACCATGGCGGTTTCGAGCATAATTGCCAGTCTCTCCGTGTTATCGATGAACTCGAAGAGCGCTATGTGGAATTCAACGGGCTCAATCTGTCCTGGGAGGTGAGGGAAGGGCTCATAAAGCATTCTTCCCCCTATGATGCGCCCGGGGGCTTGATCGAAGAGTTCAACCCCGGAGTCGTGCCGCTCCTGGAAGCGCAGCTGATCAATTTTGCAGACGAGATCGCCTATAACAACCACGACATTGATGACGGCCTGAAGTCGGGTTATATCTCTTTTGAACAGCTCTCACGGGTCGAACTCTGGGCAGAGGTCCATGAAAGCATGACGAGGAAGTATCCCCATGCCGATCCGGAAAGAGTCAAGTACCAGACGATCAGTGCGCTGATCGGCCTGTTCATCAACGACCTGACGGCAACCACTGCCGCGGAAATCGCGGAGAGAGGGATTGAAACCGTGGCAGACCTGCGTCGCATCAACGTCGCAGTAGTCGGTTTCAGCAAGGAACTGGCGCGCAAGAACCGTGAACTCAAGCGATTCCTGCACGAGAATCTCTATCGGCACTACAAGGTCGAACGCATGCGGGTCAAGGCCGAACGATATATCTCCGACCTCTTTGCCACTTACTGCAGCTATCCTTCGCTGCTTCCCGTCAAATACAGAAAGAAAATGGATATCCTGGGGAAAGAACGTGTCATATGTGACTACATTGCCGGCATGACGGACAGGTTTGCCCTGGATGAATACAAGAAGCTGTTCGAACCTTATGAGCGTGTGTAGTTCGCATCGCCGTAAGTGAGAACTGACATGGCAAGGAGATAGTTATGGAAAAGATAGTTGAAGTCGATCGCGAAGCCTGTATCGCCTGTGGTCTCTGTGTATCTGTAGCTCCGGAAGTGTTCCGGCTGGAAAACGGTGCGTCAATTGCCTACAATCCGAAAGGAGCTTCGGAGGAGAAGATCCAGCAGTGCATCGACGGCTGCCCCGTGACGGCAATATTCTGGAAAGAGTGATCGAGAAGGCAGGAAAAAGGGCATCTCCCGTGCGGGGATGCCCTTTCGTTCGTGTAAGAGCAGGATGCTACCGTTTGCCGGAATCCTTCGGTAGCTCGATTTTAGCGTCATCACTGCCGCGATATAGAAGGACTGTCCTGCCGAGGACCTGGGCGACATCGGCTCCACAAAGTTTTGCCAGTGACTCCGCCACTTCATGACGATCCATCGTACAGCTCTCCAAAATCTTGATCTTGATCAGTTCGTGTGCTGTCAGCGCAGCATCAGTCTCTGAGATGAGGCTGTCATTCATCTCGTTTTTCCCGACCATGACCACGGGCTTCAAGTCATGACCAAGGCCGCGCAAGTGTCTCTTCTGTTTACCTGTAAGCATTACCTCTCCATAATCAGCTGGTGATGTTGTGAAATCAGAGCGATTCCGCCACTGCAGTGACAATGCGCTGCATATCGCTCTCGTTCAGATACGGATGCATCGGCAGACTCATTACTTTGCCGGCTACGGCCTCGGCAACGGGGAAACTCCCGGCCGGCTTGTTGAGATCAGCAAATGCCGGTTGCAGATTCAGGGGGACAGGGTAGTGGACAGCGGTGGGAATCCCTTGTGCCTGCAGCGCCTGCTGCAGCTTGTCCCTGTCCTCGACCTGGATCGTGTACTGGGCATAGACGCTGGTATTGTACTCTTCGATGAACGGGGTCACGACCCCGGCGCCAGTTGCCGCAAATGCCTTGCTGTACGCAGAGCCTATGGAGGAGCGCAGTTCTACCTCCTCGGCGAATATCTCGAATTTGGCCAGAAGGACTGCCGCCTGCAGGGTATCGAAACGACCGTTGACACCGATCATGGGGTGATGGTAGCGCCTGTCCTGACCATGATTCATCACTTGACGTATTTTTGCGGCAATGGCGTCATCATCGGTGAAGCAGGCACCGCCGTCCCCATAGCAGCCGAGGGGCTTGGACGGGAAAAAGCTTGTGCACCCGATGTGGGAGAGGGCACAGGATTTCCGTCCTTTGTACGTGGCGCCAAAACTCTGGCAGGCGTCTTCGATGACGTATATTCGGGTCGCTGCATCGTTCCGGCACTGGTTGGCCTTGTCCACAACGGCATTGATTGCGTCGAAATCGGCGCACTGCCCGTAGAGACTGACAGGCATGATGGCGCGGGTTCTGGGAGTTATTGCCGCCTCAAGGAGTGAGGGGTCGATATTGTAAGTGCGGGGAGCAATATCCACGAAGACGGGTGTCGCTCCGAGCAGGGCAATGACTTCGCCCGTGGCGATAAACGTGAACGGGGTGGTTATGACTTCGTCGCCAGGTCCGATCCCGAGAGCCATCAGGGCGATAAGCAGGGCATCGGTACCGCTCGAGACGGTAATGCAATGTTTTGTGCCGGCATAGGCTGCAAGCTTGGATTCAAGTTCGGCCACTTCCGGGCCGAGAATGTACTGTCCATGCTTAAGTACTGCGGCCATGCGGCGTTCGAGGTCGGGGAGGATCCTCTGCTGTTGTCTGTTCAGGTCGATGAAAGGTATCTGGCTCATTGGCTGTCTCCTAGGTGTGTTGTTTTTGCAATAGTACAGCTTTGACAGATAAAATCAAGCTTCATGTTAACCGGTGGCTTGATATGACTTGACGCGTAATGATGCCCTATTGTATTTAAATAAAATTCCAATAATATTGCAGAATCTGTCGTGAGCTGGTTTCAGGGGATAGTCCGTAGCTCTCGTATTTACTCTGTTCAATAATCCGTACGACAGTGAGGAGATTAATTCAGACTGTGAACAAAGAGGCATCCATATACGTCGCGGGGGCTCAGGGGCTTGTCGGTTCTGCCCTTGTTCGCCGTCTTCGCGCAGACGGTTACCGTAATATTCTTCTCCCCGACAGGAAGCGGCTTGACCTCACCTCCCAGCAGGAAGTAGCTGATTTTTTCCGGCGTGAAAAGCCTGAGTATGTTTTCCTGGCAGCTGCAAAAGTCGGCGGTATCCATGCGAACAACACCTATCCTGCAGACTTCATTTATGAAAACATGATGATAGAGGCAAATGTGATTCATCATGCCTACCTGAACGGGGTGAAGCGGCTTCTGTTCCTCGGTTCGTCCTGCATTTACCCCAAGCTCGCCCCCCAGCCCATGAAAGAAGAGCATCTGTTGACCGGTCTGCTGGAGCCGACCAATGAACCGTACGCCATAGCCAAGATAGCCGGCCTTAAGATGTGTGAAGCGTACAACAGGCAGTATGGCACCGAGTTCATTGCGGTCATGCCGACTAATCTCTATGGACCCGGTGATAATTTCCACCCCGAAAACAGTCACGTGTTGCCGGCTCTTATTCGTCGTTTCCACGAGGCCAGGGAGTTGTCACTGAAAGAGGTTGTCGTCTGGGGCTCAGGAGCACCGCGTAGAGAGTTTCTCTTCGTAGACGACATGGCAGATGGTTGCATGTTCCTGATGGAACTTGAACGGGAGCGGATCGTGTCGGAACTGCTCTGTTATCCCGAGCCGAATTTTGTTAATCTCGGCACGGGCAAAGACATCACCATACGGGAACTGGCAGAAATCGTCAGGGATGTCACAGGCTTCCGGGGTGAAATCGTTTTCGACACAACCAAGCCCGACGGTACTCCCCGAAAGTTACAGGATGTATCGCGTGTAAACTCTCTGGGATGGCAGGCGCAAACCAGCCTGAGAAGCGGGATTGAAAAGACCTACGAATGGTTCCTCCAAAACAAGGATGCTGTCAGATTATAAAAGTTACAGGAGAATATGATGAAAAAAGCTCTTATCACCGGCATTACCGGACAGGACGGATCCTATCTGGCTGAACTTCTGCTATCCAAGGGGTATGAAGTTCACGGCATGATCCGCCGTTCTTCCTCCTTCAATACGGGAAGGATCAACCATATCTATCGGGATCCTCACGAGAAGGATGTTCACCTTTTCCTTCATTACGGCGATCTGAACGATGCCAGTTCGATCAATACCCTGCTGCGCACCATAAAACCAGATGAAATCTACAACCTCGGCGCCCAGAGCCATGTCCGCGTTTCCTTCGACATCCCCGAATACACGGCGGAAGTTGATGCACTGGGTGCGGTCAGGATTCTTGAGGGGATACGTGAAACAGGACTGGACACCAGATTTTATCAGGCTTCTTCTTCTGAACTTTATGGCAAGGTAGTGGAGACGCCCCAGAAAGAGACCACTCCGTTTTATCCTCGTTCCCCTTATGCCTGCGCCAAGGCCTATGCGTTCTACATCACCCAGAACTACCGCGAAAGCTACAACATGTTCGCCTGCAACGGGATTCTCTTTAACCACGAATCCCCACGTCGCGGCGAGACCTTCGTGACCCGGAAGATCACCAGGGCGGCGGCGCGCATCAAGCGCGGGATGCTGGATTGCCTGTATCTCGGGAACCTTGAGGCCAAACGTGACTGGGGGTTTGCCGGTGACTACGTCGAGGCGATGTGGCTCATGCTGCAGCAGGACACGGCTGACGACTATGTCATCGCCACCGGCGAGACTTACAAGGTCCGCACTTTTGCCGAAATGGTCTTTGCCCGTCTCGGCATGCCGCTCGAATGGCAGGGGAGCGGGGTGGATGAAGTCGGCATCGACAGCACGTCCGGGCGCATCGTCATCCGCATCGATCCCAAGTATTTCCGTCCGGCTGAGGTCGACCTGCTCCTCGGTGACCCGAGCAAGGCGAAACGTGAACTCGGCTGGAAACTGAAGACCAGTTTCGAAGAACTGGTAAACATGATGACTGATGCGGATCTTGAAGCTTTGAGTAAATAATGCTGTTTGTTGGCTATGACGTAATTTTCAGCTAGTCCGGATCAGGGTGACTATGACACATATTGACTGGCGTGGTTGGTTGATGCGCTGTTTTTTCTTCGCAGGGTTAGTACTGTTGCCCGGATGTTTCGGCACTACTGCACCATCTCCTTTGACGGTCACATCCATTCAGCTGGAAGAGACTTCACCGGTCGTGGCATCACAGCAGGTCTCTGTGAACGGCGAACCGCTGCCCGCATCTACTCCCGTAGATTACCTGGTTGGCCCTGGTGACATACTGTCGGTAACAGTCTACGGGTTACCGAACATGTTGTCAGAGGGACGACCCGAACAAGTGACAAGCGGTGCCAAGGGGAGCAGGGTCGATTCCGGCGGCACCATACAACTCCCCCTTGTGGGATCCGTAGAAGTGTCAGGCCTCTCCCTGCGACAGATTCGTGACCGTCTGCAGGATTCTTATCGGAAGTATCTCAAAACTCCCTCCGTCGTGGTAGAGATGGTCGAATACAGGAGTCACCCCCTGTATCTGCTCGGCCAGTTCAAAAGGGCCGGCACGTTCTATATGGACCGGCCTCTCAATCTCATACAAGGCGTGTCTCTTGGCCAGGGGATGGAATCGACGGCAAACCTGCGCGGTGCCCGCCTTCTTCGCAGCAACAAGATCGTCCCCGTCGATATCTATGCGCTGCTTCACGATGGCGACCAAAAGCAGAATGTCTGGCTCCACCCCGGCGATACCATCTATATTCCTGATAACACCCTGCAGAATGTCTTCGTGTTCGGCGCGGTAAAAAACCCGGGGCCGATCGAGCTGAAAAACGGCAAGCTCCTCCTTCACCAGGCTGTTGCAGCAGCTGGCGGCCTCGGGGACATAAGTTATGATCGTAATATCAGGATAATCCGTTCCTTAAGCCCGACACGGGGAGAGTTGATCGTTGTCGACCTGGACAGGATCCTTGCGGGTGAAGCCAGGCCGTTTCCCCTTTGTGACGGCGACATCGTCTATGTCCCCAAGAGCCGGATTGCCAACTGGAACCAGGCGATCAACGAACTGATCCCTTCAATGCAGCTTGTCGGCGCGATATTGAATCCTTTTGTCCAGGTCAAATACCTGTCGGGTTATTGATAGTCTCGTCACTTGCGGCTAGAGGCATTCCATGGATGAAAATCACGAAACACAACCGTTGTCTCCTGAAAGCGAGGGGGAATTGAACCTGCTGAATCTTCTTCATGTTCTGGTTAAACGAAAAATGCTTATCTTAACCATTACTCTGGT
Source organism: uncultured Geobacter sp. (assembly GCA_937860145.1). Taxonomy (GTDB): domain Bacteria; phylum Desulfobacterota; class Desulfuromonadia; order Geobacterales; family DSM-12255; genus CALMBF01. Next base: position 72,115 of record CALMBF010000078.1, on the reverse strand, counting down.
TGCTGCAGCTGCCTCGGTCGGTTACAGCCTTTACCTTCCCAACATCTACACGGCAACGGCCAAGGTGTTGCCCCCTCAAAAAGAGGGCGGCAACTTTTCCGCAGCCCTCGGCCAATTGGGGGGTCTCGCCGCGGCAGCCGGTCTTGGCGGCAGTTTCGGCGGGACTGCTGACATGTACGTTTCTCTTGTCAGGAGCCGGTCCGTTGCCGATGCGGTAATCATCAAGCTCAACCTGGCAAAGGCCTTCAATGCGAAGACGGCAGATGATGCACGCAAGGCTTATGCCCGCACCATCAATGTACAGGTTGGTCAAAAGGACGGGATCATTTCGATTGCCGCTAACCACAGAAAGCCTGAAATGGCTGCCCGGCTCGTCACGGCAACCGTTGAGGAGCTTTGTCGCCGCAGTGTGCAGTTGAATCTCGCCAAGGTCAGTAACGAACGTATTTTTCTTGAAAAACGGCTTGAGGTGGTCAGGAAGGACCTGAAAAAGGCCGAAGATGAAATGAAGAGTTTTGCCCAGCAGACCAAGGCCATCAAGATGGATGAACAGGCAAAGGCATCCATTGAAGGTGTTGCCAAACTGAAAGCTGAGCTCGCTTCAAAAGAGGTCCAGCTTGCGGCAAAGCGGAGCTACCAGACCGATGAGAGCCCGGAAGTGATCGTGCTCACGGCAGCGGTGGACAGACTCAAGCGGGAACTCGGACTTCTTGGCGGGAGTGGGGGAGGTGACGGAGAAGGCATCCCCTCTGTTGGAAAGATTCCCGGTCTCGCCCTCGAATCCATTCGCAGGATGCGTGAGGTGAAAACCCAGGAAGCCATTCTGGAGCAGCTTACCAAGCAGTATGAGCTGGCAAAGATCAATGAAAATCGTGACACGTCATCCTTGCAGATCATAGATGACGCAGTGGTCCCCGATCGTAAAAGCAAGCCCAATCGTGCCCAGATAGTCTTGTTGTCGACCGTGACCTCGTTCATTTGTTCAATATTCCTGGCATTCGTCCTTGAGTATCTTGCCAATCTCTCTGCCGATGATCGCCGCACCCTTGCCGAGATCAAGAACGGATTGCGCTTGCCTGTACCATTGAGGAGACAGACCAATGACTAAACTGATCGTCACAGGCGGAGCGGGGTTCATCGGCTCAGCAGTAGTCCGTCACCTCGTCCGCAACACGGAGCATCAGGTACTGAACCTTGACAAGCTCACCTATGCGGGCAACCTCGAGTCGCTGGCGGAGGTGAGCGGCAATCCGCGCTATCAGTTCAGGCAGGCGGATATCGTGGACCGAGCCGATGTGGAGAGGATCTTCACCGAATTCCAGCCCGACGCCGTTATGCACCTGGCAGCCGAATCCCATGTCGATCGTTCCATCGACGGCCCCGGCACCTTCATCGAAACGAACATAACCGGTACCTACACTCTTCTTGAGGTCACCAGGGCCTATTGGTCGCAGCTCCCCCCGGCACGGAAGGAATCCTTCCGGTTTCACCATGTCAGCACCGATGAGGTCTACGGTGACCTCCATGGCGTTGACGATCTTTTTACCGAGACAACCCCCTATGCCCCCAGTTCTCCTTATTCTGCGAGCAAGGCGGCCAGCGACCACCTCGTCCGTGCCTGGCAGCGCACCTATGGGCTTCCGACCCTCGTCACCAACTGCTCCAACAATTACGGCCCCTATCATTTCCCCGAAAAGCTGATCCCGCATATGATTCTCAACGCCCTGCACGGCAAGCCGCTTCCCGTGTACGGCGACGGCCAGCAGGTCCGTGACTGGCTGTTCGTCGAAGACCACGCCCGGGCACTTGTCGAGGTGGTCATGAGGGGTAGAGTCGGCGAAACCTACAATATCGGCGGTCACAACGAGCAGAAAAATCTTCATGTGGTTCACACGATCTGTGACCTGTTGGAGGAGCTTGCAGCGGAACGCAAAACAGTCGGTATAAAGAGTTACCGTGACCTCATCACATTCGTCAAGGACCGTCCGGGGCATGATCACAGGTATGCCATCGATGCGAGCAAGATAAAGAACGAACTGGGCTGGATACCGTCCGAAACATTTGAAACCGGAATGCGCAAGACTGTCCAGTGGTATCTCGACAACGAAACCTGGTGGCAGAGGGTGTTGAGTGGTGCCTACAAGCTCGAAAGATTGGGCCATTAACATACCTACCTGATGTAACTGCAAATAACGACGCGACTGAGGAGTTACTGGTTCTATGCATACGCGAACAATATCAGTCATCGGTCTGGGATACGTTGGACTCCCCGTGGCTGTGGCTTTCGGATTACACGGGCAGACCATCGGCTTTGACATCGATGCGACACGTATCCAGGAACTCAAGCAGTCATACGATCGCACCGGTGAAGTGGCAGCTTCAGACCTCAGGTCAGCCGATATTCTCTTCACGAACAGCATAGATGAACTACGTCTGGCTGATTTTCACATCGTTGCAGTCCCCACCCCGATCGACAGTGCCAATCAACCCGATCTCTCCCCTGTGTACAAAGCTACGGAAACCGTCGCCCGTGCCCTGAAAAAGGGTGATATTGTCGTCTACGAGTCTACCGTGTACCCCGGTGTCACTGAGGAGGAGTGTGTTCCGATACTGGAGCGGATTTCCGGACTCGCGTGTGGCAGGGATTTCACGGTCGGGTACTCACCCGAACGGATAAATCCCGGCGACAAGGAACATACGTTCACGAAAATCAGGAAAGTTGTTTCCGGCCAGGACGATACAACACTCGATATCGTCGCCCGGGTTTATGAATCCGTGGTTACTGCCGGAGTTCACCGGGCAACCTCCATCAAGGTCGCAGAGGCTGCCAAGGTCATCGAGAATACCCAGCGCGACCTGAATATTGCGCTCATGAACGAGCTGGCGCTGATCTTCGACCGGCTTGGTATCGACACCAACGATGTTCTGGAAGCAGCCGGGACCAAGTGGAATTTTGTCAGGTTCAAACCGGGACTGGTAGGTGGACACTGCATCGGCGTCGATCCCTATTACCTGACCCATAAGGCAGAAAAGATCGGTTACATCCCCCAGGTCATACTTGCTGGACGCCGTATCAACGATGGTATGGGAAAATTCATTGCCCAGCGCACCGTCAAGGAGATGATCCATGCCGGCCACAACATGATCGGTGCCACGGTTACCGTCCTGGGTCTCACCTTCAAGGAAGACTGTCCCGATCTGCGCAATTCCAAGGTGATCGACATCATAAGGGAACTCCAGGATTATGGCCTGCAGGTTCAGGTCAGCGATCCGTTGGCCGATCCTGACGAAGCTCTGCGCGAGTACGGTGTCAGCCTGATTCCCTTCTCTGAGCTGAAAACTGCCGAGGCGCTCGTTGTTGCAGTTGCGCACAAGCCATACCGGGAGTTGTCTGTCGACATGCTTAGGGGGTTGATGAACGGGGCACCGCTGTTGATCGATGTGAAAGGGGCCTTCGACCGGCCGTCAATCCAGCAATCAGGGATGAAACTATGGCGATTGTAGGGAAGATGCCCTGGCGCCCCTGCAAACCACGCGAGAGAGGATGCTGCAGCAGATGAAGAATTTTGCCATTATCGGAGTGGGAGGCTACATAGCACCGCGGCATCTCAAGGCCATCAAGGAGACCGGAAACAGGTTGACCGCAGCCCTTGACGTGAACGATTCCGTCGGAATCCTCGACCGTTTTTTTCCCGAGGTACCGTTTTTTACCGAGTTCGAGCGTTTTGACCGCCATGTAGAGAAGCTTCGACGGCAGGGTGGCGAGAACAGGATCGATTATGTCACGGTCTGCTCGCCAAACTACCTTCATGACGCGCACATACGATTTGCACTTCGTATCGGTGCCGATGCAATCTGCGAAAAACCGCTCGTCCTCAATCCGTGGAATCTGGACGCCCTGCAGGAGCTGGAAGGGGAGACCGGTAGAAAGGTCAATACGATCCTGCAGTTGCGAGTTCACCCCTCACTTGTTGCGTTACGGGACTCTCTCCAGTCCTTGGCAGTATCCCGGCACCATGTGAAGCATGAAGTGATTCTGACATATATAACTTCCCGCGGTCCGTGGTATCTGAACTCGTGGAAGGGAAATGCCGAAAAGGCCGGTGGTGTTGCTACGAATATCGGCATCCATTTCTTCGATCTCCTGATCTGGCTGTTTGGCCCTGTCCAGGAGAATGACGTGCATTATGCTGATGCCCTGAAAACCGGCGGTTATCTTGAGCTCGAACGTGCGCGAGTCAAGTGGTTTCTTTCGATCGACCGGCATGACCTGCCGGAGACTGCCACAGAATGCGGCCTGTCAACTTTCCGCTCCATAACCGTCGATGGCAAGGAAGTGGAGTTTTCCGAAGGGTTCACCGATCTTCATACGGTTGTCTACCAGCGCACCCTTGAAGGGAACGGTTTTGGCATCGAGGACGCCAGGCCTGCCATCACCCTGGCACATGATATCAGGAATGCCGGGGCCCAGGGTATTTCCTCCCATTCCCATCCATTTCTGCAACATTTCCAGGAGAACCGTCGTGGCTGATTTCTTTGTGCATGAATCATCCTACATTGATGAAAACGTCGAGATTGGCGCTGGCACCAAGATATGGCACTTCTCACATGTCATGAGCAGAGCGAAGATAGGGGAACGCTGCAATTTCGGGCAGAACTGCGTCGTTTCTCCGGGGGTGGTCATCGGCTCGAACGTCAAGGTCCAGAATAACGTGTCCATCTACGAGGGCACGATCATCGAGGATGATGTATTCCTCGGACCGTCCTGCGTGCTGACCAACGTGACAAATCCTCGCTCGCAGGTCCTGCGCCGGTCACTGTACGAGAAGACGCTTCTGAGACGCGGGTGCTCGATAGGTGCCAATGCAACCATCGTGTGCGGGATCACCGTTGGGCGTTATGCATTCGTTGCGGCAGGGGCCGTGGTAGTAAAGGACGTACCCGACTATGCCCTCATGGTCGGAGTGCCGGCGCGCCGGAAAGGGTGGATGAGCCGCCACGGACACCTGCTTGTCCAAGCCGATCCCGACGGAGTAATGGTCTGTCCCGAAAGCGGGCTGCGCTACCAGGAGGAGGCTCCCGGGCAGGTACGGTGTCTTGACTTGGATGAAGAAGCTCCCCTTCCACAGGAGATGACCGTTGGCAGGGAATCCTATGATGCTTTCAAGCGTAATGCTTAGTCATCAGGGCATTCCGCCCCGCGATTAACCGTATTGTTCTCAGGATGCGGGGATGCTTCTTGTTATTGAATATTCACCGATGTAATGCTGGAGGCTATCAGTTGAAGCTCGTTGCCGCCGTTGTAGGATCCACCATGTCTGAAATCCAGACACCAACCCTTATTTCACGAAATATTTATTCCTGCCAGCCAGTAGATCACTATAGACATGTCAGGCCTGTCCTTTGATTCATCTGTTAGAGTCATGGTGTCATGACAGTTTTTGTTATTTGGTTGAAACTCACCCTAAAGGCTCATTGTGAACAGCAACACTTCAAATATCTCTGCGTTTGGTAAGACAATCGCGAGAAATACGGTATTTAACATTGTCGGGCAAGGTTTTCCGACATTGGCTGCAGTAGTATCGATCCCGATACTTATCAAATATATTGGTGCTGACAGATTTGGTATATTGACATTAGCATGGATGGTAATCGGGTATTTCAGTTTATTCGACTTTGGTATTGGAAGAGCGCTTACAAAACTCGTAGCAGAAAAATTAGGATCATGTCAAAAGGACGAACTTTCTGAATTAATCTGGACAGCATTATTGGTTATGCTTATTTTGGGATCTTTCGGGGGCTTGTTGTCAGCCGCACTGACTTCGGTGCTTGTCTCCAGTGTCTTAAAAGTCCCTGAATATCTCTTGAAAGAAACAAGTCAATCATTTTATATCCTATCTTCTGCAATCCCGATTGTAATCCTGACTACAGGATTAAGAGGAGTGCTTGAAGCACAACAGCGATTTGATCTTGTGAATATGGTTAGGATTCCTATGGGGCTCTTCACCTTTCTTGCACCATTGCTGATTATCCCGTTTTCAACCAGTCTCACACCGATCATCATATTACTTGTTTCTGGCCGCCTGATCTTTTGTATCGTTCACTATTACTTATGTTTGCGTGTCGATAGGGATTTATTCAAAAATATATCTTTTAACATAAAATTGGTATCTCCTTTATTATCATTTGGTAGTTGGATAACAATAACCAATATTGTCGGTCCAATGATGGTTTATCTTGACCGTTTCGTTATAGGATCACTACTCTCAGTGTCCAATGTTGCCTATTACGCAACTCCATATGAAATGATCACCAAATTATTGCTGGTGCCAAGTGCTCTAGTCGGGGTACTTTTCCCCGTCTTCTCTACCGGGTTTGTTCAAGACCCACAGAATATAACCCGGGTATACTATAATTCTGTCAAATACATCTACCTGTTGTTATTTCCAATAATATTAATTGTCATCACGTTCTCATATGAGATCCTGGATTTATGGGTCGGGCATGAATTTGCAATACATAGTTATAGAATATTGCAATGGCTGGCATTGGGGGTATTGCTGAATTCAATCGCCTTAATTCCATTTACATTCATACAGGGAATAGGTAGGCCTGATATCACCTCCAAGTTTCATTTGATCGAATTACCGTTATATATTCTGGTTCTCAGGTATTTACTTTTAACAGTGGGCGTTGATGGAGCTGCTATCGCTTGGGTTGGAAGAGTTTTATTGGATGCTGTGTTGTTATTTATTGCCACAAGCAGGTTGATCAAATTAAACAAACATCTCGTTGAGTACTCAATCGCAATGGCAGGTTCTGTTTGCGTGTCAATTGCATTAGCTTTGTTAACCAGCATATTCTATAAAATACTTTTTAGCACGTCGATCATATTGTCTTTTCTTGTCATAACGTGGATTGTGCTGCTTGATGATTCTGAGAAATCATTTTTAAAAGGCAAATTAAATGTTATCAAATGCTTTTGATGTGTCATCGGATGAAAAGTCAACTGAATTTGATAATTCTGGTGTCAATGTAACGAATAAATATAATTGCATATTGTGTAATAATCACGGGAAGGTTATCCATTCTGACCTTGATGATACGTTATTTGGTTCTCCCGGGCTCTGGTCATTTATCAAATGTAACAATTCGGACTGTGGTTTAGTCTGGATTGCACCTTGTCCTACGCAAGACAATTTATGGAAATTATATGCGAATTATTATACACATGACAGTGTCGTAATAGGGAGTACAAGCAAATATAGATATTATGTCGATAAATTTATCGAGTCATATCTGGAACTCAAATATGGCTATAAACAGGCTGGCAAACCTCATTTCTCCCCATGGTTCAGCGCGCTTGCCTATCTTCACCCCGGCAGACGTGCAGAGTTTGATGCCAGAGTCTTTTATCTAGAGCATATTCACAATGGTCGTTTGTTGGAGGTCGGCTGCGGATCTGGTGCCAATCTGAGTTTTATGAAAAAACTTGGTTGGCAGGTGGAGGGCGTTGATTTTGATCCTAAAGCTGTCCAGGTGGCTCGATCAAACGGTCTCGATGTGTATGCTGGTTCATTAGAGGAGCAAGGGCTACCTAGCAATACATATGATGCAATCGTGATGGCGCATGTTATCGAGCATGTGCACAACCCGGTACAGCTATTGACAGAATGTTACAGGATTTTGAAACCTGTCGGAAAACTTATAGTTATCACGCCGAATGCGGACGGCATGGGGCACGCTGTTTTCGGGCGGAAATGGCGCGGATTGGAACCTCCACGGCACTTGCATATTTTCAACCCGGCATCTCTTTCAGCTCTCGTTAAACTGTCTGGATTCGCTGGTCTGACATGCAGGTCACACGGGATGGGCAGGTATATCATTGCTGCTTCACTTAGCCAGGCATTATATTTCCCCAAAATCGTAACGGCCGCCAGAAATCGTATCATTATGGTGCTGGCGGAATTCATGGGTTTAGCAGGGTTGTTACTTCACAAGATGACTAAAAAATCATCAGATGAAATAGCACTTATAGCGGTAAAACCATTAAATTAACTAGAAATTAAACCTTATTATGAAAAACATGAGCCCGAATAATAACAAATCACCAAGTGTCTATATAATCATTCTGAACTGGAATGGCTGGGTCGATACCATAGAATGCTTGGAATCACTGATACATCAGGATTATGACAATTTCACAATTGTTGTAGTTGATAACGGGTCTGAAAATGACTCTCTTGACCAAATAACAAAATGGGCTAAAGGTCACGTTAACGTCTCAACTTCTTTATGCACGTTCGCGCCAGATTCAAAGCCTGTAGATGTTTACACTTATGCGCAGGATGTTGCTGAAAAGGGCGGAATCGATAGTGTTGAACTTGAAATGGCGGAGTTACCATCACACAAACGGATTGTCATTATTGAAAACAATGAAAACCTAGGTTTTGCCGGCGGCTGTAATGTCGGTATCAGATATGCCCAGTCGTCGGCTGCGGACTACATTTGGCTGTTAAATAACGACACCCTGGTCATGCCCGATGCCTTGTCAAAATTAGTCGATTTTCTGGATCTTCATGCCGATTACGGCGTTGCCACTGCTCAAATACGTTATTATGGTAAACCTGATGTTATCTGGAACTGCGGAGGGATGCTTACCTGGTATGGTTGCAGGAAATATGATTATTGCGGGTCAACCATGTCATCAGTACCTGAATCAGGTTACAAGAATGTGACATACATCACCGGCTGTGCCGCCCTGTTCCGTACCAGTCTATTTGCGGATATCGGCATACTGACGCATAAATACTTTTTCGGTGAAGAAGATTTTGAAATGGCGTTGAGGATCAAAAAACTCAAGTACTGTAAGCAGGCCTGCATTTATGATTCAATCATCTATCACAAGGTCGGAGCTTCAATCGGTAAGGCGTCCAAGGGGATAAGTTTAGGTAAACCGTATGTTTACTACCTTAACAGGTTTATCGATCTAAAGCATTACTGGCCTTTACCTTTATGGTCTATTTGGAGATTGATTTATTTGTTATATATAATACCTCTGGTTAAATTCAAGTGCCGGGCAAGAAGCATGGAATTGGTCAAATTCACCAGGTACTTATTGAAAGAGTCCGCCTCATTAGACTCTGTCACGAAGCGCACATTCGAAAAGTCCATAAAAGAACTGTTCCCCAGCTGAACCGGTAGAGACCATGCCTTTTTTATTTATTTTGAGCTTTATACTATTGTTGCTTATTGCATGTAATAATAAAAGTCGCGTGCATGCGCAATACCAATTTTCGGTTATATTCATATTCGTAAATTATGTTTATCTACTGGTAAATGCCATTGATCTGAACGCAAAAAGTTACCCCACTTACTTTGTTTATACTCTGATATCCTTCATATATTTCATGATCGTACTGATAATCATCAGATCTAACTTATTTCAATCCCTTTCAGAGATCCGTGTCTTCAGTAAATTAGAACATATTATCGATGTACTGACTAAAGACAGGAAACTTATTTTCTTTTATTTCCTCATGTATATATCGTCCTTGTTTTTAAGGACCTGGATGTCTTATGGTGAGTCGGTTGAATACAGGCTTGTCACCAGTGGTAGTGAACAGATCCTTGCTACGCTGCCTTCGCTATTGCTTCTGTCTGCCTCTCCATACCTGCTCGTTATTGCTGTTGTCAGGGCACGATTATTCGCGTTTTTACCACTCGTTGTACTCACATCACTCATTTCTACAATCAGTGGCAGCAGAAGTGCCATAATTATCATGCTGTTTACCATATATTATGCCTTGTACACATTTCATCGCATCAAGATTGATATCAAATATTTAGTTATTTCCATAATCTCTTTTGCCATGGTGATCATTACTGTCGGTCACTCACGAAGCGGTGCCACGGCGTACGAAAATATCGTGTTATTCTGGAAATTCATCCAGAATTTCAAGTTTGAAAATTACAATATTCTCGGTATAGGTGAGTTTTATTGGCCAGCACATTCTATTGTCAGTGTTATTGAGGAACTGCCAACAGATATATTATTACTGTCTAAGGAACTATGTATTTTTGTCCCCAAGTTTATCTGGGCTGACCGACCGTTACCTGCTGCAGAAAGTTATATGAATATCTTGTACAATGATCTGTTCATTTCAGGGCATGGTTATGGTTTCAACAATGCTGCTTTCGGATATTGGTGGGGTGGATATTCAGGCCTGCTGTTGTACGGGCTTATAAGTGGATGTTTCTTCAAAATCATACAACGCATCATCGTGTCATACAAATTCCTCGGTACATTCCTTTTCGCCACCTTCTTCTTCAACATATTCCACTTCTCAAGAGGGGTGTCTGTAATCGGTTTGTTCAAGAACGCAATTTTACTCGAACTTGTACCAATTCTGTTCAACCTGGCGTTTTTATATGTCATATACACAGTCTTAAAGGTCAATAGTCATAAAACTGTTGTGCATTCTAGCTGAACGTATCGCAGATTGCTTTTATTGGTTCATACGTCGTCCATAACGATAGCAGCTCGACTTTTGTGGAGTAAGTACCGTTGAAAATCGCTTATATTACTTCAACATTCCCGTACGGCAATGGCGAATCTTTCCTGTTTCCTGAAATGACGGAGATATATTCACGAGGAAATGAATTAATTATCATACCGATGCATCCGCGTGGTCCTTTATCAGTTGATCCACTTGCTGATCTTTCACGATATGTTTTACACGAGAGACTTTTCAGTCTTAACGTATTGTCTGCAGCATTACTTGAATCGTTACATCATCCCGTCAGGACGCTGAAGTCCTTTAAACTGTTGTTGAAAAGCAGAAACACCCATGTGTTTTTCAAAAACATCGCTGTGTTTTTGAAAGGTTTGTGGCTAGCTGTCAATGTCCGCATGTTGGGAGTAGAGCATATACATGCCCATTGGGCTTCAACGACCGCCACCATGGCGTTAATCGCGAGTGAGCAGACTGCAATCCCGTGGAGTTTTACCGCTCACAGATGGGATATCGTCGACAACAATCTTCTTCAAGTCAAACTTGCGCATTCTTCATTTTCCCGCTTCATCTCGAACAGCGCTATCCGGTTGGCACAACAACAGGGTGTCAGGGTCCTGCCGGATAAATCCTTTGTGTTACATATGGGCGTTACACTACCGGATGAGGTCGGTTGCCGATCCCGACCTACCGGGAAGCAGATCATCTTCTGTCCGGCAAACCTGATACCCGTAAAGGGGCATAAATATCTGATTGAAGCGTGCTCCATACTGCAAAGCCGAGGTCTCGATTTTGAACTGTGGATTGCAGGAACTGGTATTTTGCGCGATGCTTTGGAAAAGCAGGTGAACGACCTCGAATTGACTGACGTGTGTCGATTCCTCGGCCAACTGCCTCATTCAGATGTGTTGTCGCTCTATCAACAAGGCTCTGTCAGTGTTGTTGTGCTCCCCAGTATCGACATGGGCAATGGTCTTCACGAAGGTATACCTGTTGCGCTTATGGAGGCCATGTGTTTTAGTGTTCCCGTCGTTTCGACGTATACAGGGGGTATCTCCGAACTTCTTGAGGGTGGAGGTGTTTTGGTCCCGGCTGAGAATCCTGCAGCACTGGCTGCAGCAATTGAAAAACTCGTTCTTGATGATGTGCATCGAGACAGGATTGCAAAAGCGGGGAGAGAACGTGTTGAAACCGGCTTTTCTGTGAAAATGGTCGTTTCTGAATTGCTAGGCAGGTTCAAAATGTGCAATGCAGCATTAACCAACCGAACGTAGCTTGAGACATGAGAATACTGCTGATTAATCACTATGCCGGTTCTCCACGCCATGGCATGGAGTTTCGTCCCTACTACCTGTCACGGAAGTGGGTACAGTCGGGGCATCAGGTCACTATCGTTGCTTCTGCCATATCCCACGTACGTGCCAACCAACCCGACCTGGCCGGGGGGGAGAGGCTCGACGAGACCATCGACGGTATCCACTATACCTGGTTCACTACCCCGCCGTATTCCGGCAACGGTATCGGCCGGGTCCGGAACATGGCCTCTTTTGTCAGCCGGCTGTACCGCGAGGGGAGGCGGTTTGCCGAAGAGTTCAATCCCGATGTGGTGATCGCTTCAAGCACGTATCCCATGGATATCTGGCCGGCACACCGGATTGCCCGGATGGCCAATGCGAAACTGCTGTTCGAGGTCCATGACCTGTGGCCGCTTTCCCCCATGGAGCTGGGAGGCATGTCCAGGCGGCACCCTTTCATTATGCTGGTGCAGGCTGCCGAGGATTATGCGTATCGTCACGCGGACATCGTGGTGTCCATGCTCCCCAAGGTTCGTGAGTATATGGAGTCGCGGGGCATGGAACCACGCAAGTTGCAGATAATACCCAATGGGATCGATCTCGCCGAATGGCAGGGCGCTCCTCCCCCCTTGCCGGATGACGTAGCGGAGGTTCTTCTGCGCTTCAAGGTGAATGGGGTGTCAATAATAGGTTACGCCGGTACGCACGGCGTCGCCAATGCGCTTGATGTCTTGTTAGAGTCTGCCCGATTGATGACAGATGAAAACGTCGTCTTCGTCCTGGTGGGTGGTGGTCCTGAAAAGGCTTCGTTACAACAGCGGGCAGAAGCGGAAAAGATCCGCAACGTCTGTTTCTTTGACCCGGTCAAGAAAGAGCAGATTCCTTCTCTGCTGCAGTTTTTTGATGTCGCCTATATCGGTTGGCACAGGCAGCCGTTGTATCGTTTTGGTATCGCACCGAACAAGCTGATGGATTACATGATGGCGGGGCGGCCGGTATTACATTCCGTAGAGGCGGGCAATGATCCCGTGGGCGAAGCCGGGTGCGGGATGACGGTAGCGCCGGAGGACCCTGACGCAATCGTACGGGGCATTCGCCGTCTGCTCGCCTTGAATGCCGATGAGAGGCACGCCATGGGGCTTCGCGGCAGGGAGTATGTGATGCGGAAACACACCTATTCCGTGCTTGCCAACTCGTTTCTCGACATAATGGCCGGATGACTGACGGGTGAGGAGGGAGACTGTGCCGAGTGATACCCGGGAAGAGACTGATCTGGTAAGGGAGCGCTATGACAGACGGGCATCTCTGCCCCAGTCAGCGTGCTATGACCCGTTGTCCCCTGCCGTGTACATGGGGCAGCAGGAAAAGGAACGGTGCCTGATACGGTGGATCGCACGGTCAGGGCTGGCTCCGGTTCATACCAGGAGAATCCTGGAGATCGGTTGCGGGGCCGGAGGAAATCTCCTCCAGTTTATCCGCCTGGGATTCTTGCCGGAGAACCTGGTCGGCAACGAATTGCTTCCCGAACGCTATCAGGAGGCACGTCACATGCTCCCCACGGCTACCAGCGTGCTGCTCGGAGATGCGTCGACCCTTGAACTGCCGGATCACTCCTTTGACGTTGTATACCAATCGACCGTGTTTACCTCCATCCTCGATGACGAGTTCCAGATGAAACTGGCGGCAAGGATGTGGTCACTGGTAAAACCCGGAGGAGGCGTTCTCTGGTACGATTTCATCTACAACAACCCGGCCAATCCCGACGTTAGAGGCGTCCCGGTCGGTAGGGTACGATCCCTGTTCCCGGAGGGCGAAATCGTCTGCTGGCGCCTGACCCTAGCTCCACCCATCAGCAGGCGGGTGACGCGCCTGCATCCGAAATTGTACACGCTGTTCAACACGGTTCCGTTTCTCCGTACCCATGTGCTGTGCTGGATAAAAAAAACGACTGAAAGTAGCTCCCATGTCTGAATTTTTGCCCTTTGCTCTACCTGATATCGGTGACGATGAAATCAACGAGGTTCTCGACTCGCTCCGTTCCGGCTGGCTGACTACCGGCCCGAAAACCAGGCGATTCGAGGATGATTTCGCTGGATTTGTCGGAGACGGTATCGAAGCGATTGCGGTCAACTCCGCAACCTCCGGTCTGCATCTGGCCCTGGAGGCGGCCGGCATCGGCCCGGGTGACGAGGTCATAACCACGACCTATACCTTCACCGCCACTGCCGAGGTGGTCCGCTACCTTGGTGCAGACCCGGTTCTGGTCGATATCGACCCGTCGACATTCAACATCGACCCGGCACGGATCGAGTCGTCACTTACGCCGAGAACGAAGGCGATCATCCCCGTACATTTCGCCGGGTTGTCGTGCGATATGGATGCCGTGCTGGCCATTGCCCGGAAACATGGCCTCAAGGTTGTCGAGGATGCCGCCCATGCGTTACCGACGACCTGCAACGGCAGGCTGATCGGCTCTCTGGCGAGCGATGCCACGGTCTACAGTTTTTATGCGACCAAAACCATCACCACCGGTGAAGGGGGAATGGTCGTTACCCGCAATCCGGAGCTGGCACGGCGCTGTCGGGTCATGCGACTTCACGGCATCAGTCGCGATGCCTTCGACCGTTACACGTCGAACAAACCTTCCTGGCACTACGAAGTCGTCGCTCCCGGCTGCAAATACAACATGACCGATGTGGCTGCTTCGCTGGGGATCCACCAGCTGAAGAAGGCGTGGGCTTTCCAGGAGAGACGGGCAGCCATGGCAGCACGCTACGACGCGGCGTTTGCCGGTCTCCCCCTGATTCTGCCACCCCATGCTCCCGCTGGCGACATCCACGCCTGGCACCTCTACGTGGTCCGTCTGTCTGACGACTCACCTGTTACCCGCGAGCGTTTCATAGAACAGATGGCTGAAAAGGGGATCGGCTGCAGTGTCCACTTCATCCCGCTGCATCTCCACCCGTACTGGCGTGACAGGTACAGTCTGAGCCCCGAAGAGTTTCCCGCTGCGCAGAAGAGCTACGAGCGTGCCGTGAGCCTCCCGTTGTTCACCAGGATGAGAGACGAGGACCTCGACCGGGTCATCGCGGCGGTACGGCAGATCCTGTCATGATCGCCAAACGTATCTTCGATCTCTTTTTTTCCCTGCTCGGGGTGCTGCTGCTTGCCCCGCTCCTGCTTGCCATCGCGATCTGGATAAGGATCGACAGTCCCGGCACGGTATTCTTCAGGCAGGAGAGGGTAGGGCGTTTCGGGAAAAATTTCCATATATTCAAGTTCCGGACAATGTGTCTGGATGCCGAATCTCAAGGGAGGCAGATAACGGTCGGCGACGATCCCCGCATCACCAGGTCCGGTCGTTTTTTGCGCATGTACAAGCTCGATGAACTGCCGCAGCTCTTCAATGTCATCTCAGGGGAGATGAGTCTTGTCGGCCCCCGTCCGGAAGTCCCGCGCTATGTAGCCCTGTATCCACCCGACGTCCGCGAGCTTGTCCTGTCCGTCCCCCCCGGGATCACCGATTATGCATCGATCGAATACCGGGATGAGAATGCCGTTCTCGCTCGGGCGGTCGATCCGGAAAAGGCGTATATCGAGGAGGTCATGCCGGTCAAGCTCGGTCACTGTAGCCGGTATGTCCTCGATCGTTCCTTGTGGCTCGATCTCATGCTGATCCTGAAAACGCTGAAAGCGCTCGTCGGTTGAGCAGAATCCCACGTCCAGGCAAGGTCACCTTTGTGCACGATCGTAACTATCCCAAGATATCCATAGTGACACCCAGCTACAACCAGGGGGAGTTCCTGGAAAGGACCATCCTTTCCGTCCTGGACCAAGGGTATCCGAACCTCGAATACATCATCATCGACGGACAAAGCAGCGACCAGAGCGTCGAAATCATCAAGAAATATGAAAAACACCTTGCCTACTGGGTAAGCGAGGAGGACAGGGGGCAGAGCCATGCCATCAACAAGGGGTTCGGGCATGCCTCGGGAGAGCTCTTCGGCTGGTTGAACTCGGATGACTGGTATTCCAGCGGGGCACTGCAGGCAGTTGCCGAAGCTGCCCGGTTGAACCCCTCAGCATCCGTCATAGTCGGGGCCGGTGACATGGTGGACGAAGAGGGGAACCTGGTCCGTTACGTCAAGCCCGACGCCATAACCCGTGAATCCCTCTATGGTTGGCTGCACTCTTACTTCTGGCAGCCATCCTGTTTTTTTTCAAAGGATGCATGGATACAGTGTGGTCCACTTGATGAAGAGTTGCAATACGCAATGGATCTGGACCTGTGGCTGAAGATAGCGAAACGTTTTCCCTTCCTGACGATCGACCGCAACCTCTCCACCAGCCTAAAGCATCCTCGGGCCAAGACAACCGCCTCGAATTACCTTTCAGTCATGGAAGCTGCGCTGGTCATCGCGAGTCATGGGGGGAACAAGACAGTTTCAGCCGATCTCAAACGTTATGCCGACTACCTTGATGAAAAGGAGCGTGCTTACACCCTGCGCCTGGCGCATATGGAACAGTCCGCAAGCTGGAGGATTACCGCACCGCTCCGCTTTCTTCGGGCAAAGATGGCCGGCCTGTTACAATGAAGCGTTGTCTATCATTTGAAGCGAGGAGAAGTTGTTGAAAACCAACGCCGTTGACATCTCGGTTGTCGTTACCGCCCATCATGAGGGGCTGCTCGCGCACCGCTCCATGCGAAGCCTCTTCGTCGCGGTTGAGTATGCAACAACGAGGGGCCTGACAACCGAGATAGTCGTTGTGCTCGATAAGCCCGATACAGCCACGGCGGAGTATTTCGCTACCACTGGCCGGGGAGAGTTCAGGCTCGAAACCGTTGCCTTCGGTGATCCCGGTCTGTCACGAAACCACGGGGTGAAGGTGTCGGCAGGGAGGTACGTCGCCTTTCTCGATGCGGACAACCTGTTCAGCGAATTCTGGTTGTACAAGGCGTATCGCTGCCTCGAAAAGACCGCTACGCCAGTTGTTGTCCACCCCGAATACTACGTGATATTCGAAATGGAAAACAGGATCTGGCGGCAGATATCTTCCCTGGACCCCCAGTTCAGTCCCCTGACTCTTCTGGAGACCAACTGCTGGGACACCGTCTGCATGGCCAGGAGAGAGGTCTTTCTCGACAACCCCTTTTACGTTACCACCCATGGCCATGGTTTTGGCTATGAAGATTGGCATTTCAACTGCGAGACCCTTGTCAATGGTATTGAACACGGTGTCGTTCCCGAAACCTCATATTTCATCCGCCGCAAGAGCCAGGGGTCGCAACTTCTGGAAAGCAACCGCGATAACAGGGTGTTAGGTCCTTCCAAGCTGTTCGATCCGATTACGTTCGCTTCGTTCATCCAGTCGCGACAGGAGTTGAACCGTCATCGCGAGGAACCGGCGATCCGGCTCTCCGTGAAAGCGAAAGTCATGGGCCGGTTATACCGCCATCGCAGGAAACTGAAAAAGCCTGTCGATCTTGCCCTGAAAGTAATTTCCAGGCTCAATCACCATTGCGAACCGCTCTCCAGGGGGCTCGTGGAGAGTGTGAAAAGCATCCTTTCCCCCACCGAGCCTGTCCCCCCGTGGCTGTTGAACGAATGGAGCGCCATCAACACCATCGAACCCCAGCTCTTCCCGGAACGGCGCCTGGTTTCGAGGATCGCCCATTATGCCGTTTCCGCGCCGCGCATCGGTGGACATTATCTTGAACTGTGCCGGCTGTTCGCCGATGAGACGAGCCACCTTATTGTGCTGCCATGGTTGAAACGGGGAGGTGCGGACCTCGCCGCACTCACCTATATCGAGGCCTTGGCAGCAAACCCCCGGGTGCGTGGCATCACGGTCATTGCAACCAACAATACCGATTCTCCCTGGAGTCATAGAATCCCCACCCGGGTCAGGTTTATTGAATTCGGCAGACTCTGCCACGACCTGACAAACGACGAACAGGAAAAGCTCCTCACCAGGCTGCTTCTGCAGATGGCGCCGAGTGTCGTGCACAATATAAATTCCGATCTCGGCTACCGGGTGATCTGCAAATACGGAGTCGCGCTGCAAACCGTGTCCCGGCTCTATGCAAGCTCCTACTGTGACGACATCACGCCCGAGGGGAAGATCGCCGGATACCCCTCAAAATACCTCCCCCAGTGTATCGACGTCCTCAACGGCATTTTGTGCGACTGCCGCTATTTTGCCGACAAACTCCACGAACGGTATGCTTTTGACAAGGCGAAACTGTTTGTCCACTACCTGCCGTCCCCCGTCGCTGACATGAGAAAATATCCTGTCGGCTTGAAAAGGAAAAAACACCTTGATATCCTTTGGGCGAGCCGTCTCGATCGTCAGAAGCGCCCCGACCTACTGGTGGAGATCGCCAGGGCGTGCCGTGACCTGCCGGTTACTTTCCACGTGTACGGCTCGCCACTCCTGGAGGCGGACAGGATTACCCCCCTGTTCAGGAAGCTCGTCAATGTAACCTACTACGGGCAATTCGACGGCCTCCATTCCCTCTCCGTCGAAACCTACGACGTCTTCCTCTACACCGCCCAGTGGGACGGTCTGCCGAACATCCTCCTGGAGGCCATGGCGACGGGGCTGCCCGTTATCGCACCGAACGTCTGTGGCATCGGAGAGGTCGTCATCGATCATGAAACAGGCTTTCTGGTCGACAGGTTCGACGATGTTGACGGCTATGTACGGTGCGTAAAGGAAATCCTTCACGATTCCAGGAAACTGTCGGGCCTTGTTGAAAAAGCGCAGGCTCTCCTGGGAGAGCGGCATTCAAGAGCCAGCTTTGTCGAAGTGTTGAAGCAGTTGCCGGGGTATTTCCCCGGACCGGGTCCAGCGTAAACATAATCCTTTATACTTTCTCCCGTGTTTGATATACATTTTTCATTATTCCTGTCTCGTGGAGTCAGTAGATGCCATTGCCACGCAGAGTTTTTCTGATTCTGGTTGATCTGCTTTTTGTTATTTTTTCCTACTGTCTCGCATCCCTTCTTCACTCGGACTTCAACAGCTCCGATCTGTTCACCCGTTCCTTTCTGCAGACCCTTCTCCTGGTAACCGTCGTCAAACTCCTCGTCCTCTCCACGTCCAATCTGTATCGCAGCATCTGGAAATACGCATCGCTCCACGACCTGGTGGAAATATTCAAGACCGTATCGGTCGCCTCGATCATGACCGGTCTCGCCCAGCTCTTCTTCCAGCAGATGGCTCATTTTTCGCGGGTTGTGTTTGTCCTTGACTGGGGGGTCCTGCTCGCCCTGGTCGCGTGCAGCAGGGTGCTCTGGAGGCTGTTCCAGGAGCGGAACTACCTGCAGAACGGCATCCTCGGTGCCTCCGATGCCACGGACAATGAAACCCGTCGTACGCTTATCGTCGGCGCGGGGGACGCCGGCAACATGCTGTTGCGCGAGATGTTCAAACAGCCGTCAAACCCGTATAAAGTCATCGGCTTTCTCGACGACGACCATGGCAAGATGGGGATGATGATGCACGGCGTGGAGGTGCTGGGGCCAACTGACATGCTGTCGGAGATGGTCAGGAAGCACAGTATCGACAAGGTCATCATTGCCACCCCCTCGGCCGGGGCAAAGTTCGTCAGGCAGCTCGTGGAGCAGTGCCAGTCGTCCGGTGTCCGTTTCAAGATCATCCCCTGCCTGAACGAGATTCTCAAGGGTGAGGTCAAGGTGTCCCATCTCCGGGACGTGGAGATCGAGGACCTTCTCGGGCGCGACCCCGTCTACCTTGATGAATCGTCCATAGCATCCTACCTGGGGGGGATGCGGGTGCTGGTAAGCGGTGCCGCCGGCAGCATCGGCAGCGAAATCTGCCGCCAGGTCGGCAAATTCAGGCCGCGGATGCTGATCCTGCTCGAAGCTGCCGAGACCCCCCTGTACACCATAGAAATGGAGCTGGCCGCTGCCTATCCCGATATCCCCATCGTGCCGGTCATCGCCGATGTGCGCAACCGGCAGCGGATCGAATCGGTTTTCGACACCTTCGAACCGGAGGTCGTTTTCCACGCCGCTGCGTACAAGCATGTTCCGATGATGGAATACAATCCCTGCGAGGCCATTACCAACAACTGCCATGGCACAAAGGTCCTGGCGGATGTCGCCGATGCTTTCGGGGTCAGGAACTTCGTCATGATCTCCACGGACAAGGCGGTCAACCCGACCAATGTCATGGGGGCAAGCAAGAGGGTTGCCGAGCTCTACGTGCAGTCGCTGGCAGCATCGAGCCAGACCCGTTTCACCACGGTACGTTTCGGCAACGTCCTCGGCAGCAGTGGCAGCGTCATCCCCCTGTTCAAGGAGCAGATCAAGAACGGCGGTCCGGTCACGGTGACCGACGAACGGGTGATCAGGTACTTCATGACAATCCCCGAGGCAACCCAGCTGGTGCTTCAGGCGGGCTGCCTCGGCACGGGTGGGGATATCTTCGTCCTCGACATGGGGGAGCCGGTGCGCATTCTGGATCTTGCCATCCAGTTGATCCGGCTGTCGGGACTGACACCTTACGAAGACATCGATATCTGCTTCTCGGGCCTGCGCCCCGGGGAGAAACTGTACGAGGAGCTGCTGATCAAGGGGGAAGGTGTCGTCCCCACGTCCCACGAAAAGATCCGCGTGTTGTGTCCCCTCGCCATCGACCGGGAGGGGCTGCTTGCCTCCTACACGCGGCTGCTGGATGCCGCGGCCGGCAATGACGTCACCGGCGTGATGCACACCCTGAACGAGATGGTGCCGGAGTTCCGGCACAACAATACCTATGGTGACCTGGCGCCGGCCCCGTTCCGGCATATGCGCCCTGACCTGTACACCTGACCTATCAACTGCAAAGGACTCATTGATGAAAAAAAACGGTATCATCCCGGCAGCGCTGCTGCTCCTTTCGCTTGCTGCACCCCAGGCCCATGCCTCCCTCGCATCCAACAACATCCCTCTGGACAGCCCCCTTTACGGCTACCTGGACAAAATGGCGGGGTTCGGACTCTTCACCTCGGACTTCAAGGGGCTCAGGCCGATTACCCGGAGCGAAGCCGCCAGGCTGGTGAAGGAGGCCGAGGCCTCTCTTGCCAAGGGGAAGGGGTCGGAATTCGCCGTCGAATTGACGGCCGAGACCCGCAGGCACCTCGGCCGGGAGCTGTTCTACATCGAAAATCCCGACCAGGCTGTCACCAGCAGCATCAAGCCCCTTGCCGAGGCAAAAGTCCGTTACGCCTACCTGGACGGCGAGGCGAGAAACTACGCACGGGATGTGCACGATCCCGGTGGAGACGGGGTGTTCGGCATCGGCTCCGGCCTGAGACCGGATAACCCGCCGGATCTTGTGGTGCGGCAGCAGGGTACGGAAGGTACCCCCCTGTTCGAGAACAACGAAGGGAGCAGGTACCTCGACGGTAACAGCCTGGATATCCGATTCACCAGCGAGGCGACCGTGGGGAGAAGTGTCGCCCTGCTTCTCGAACCGCAGTTCATCACGACCCACGGCATGATCGGCGGCAGGCTCAACAAGGGGTACGCAAAGCTGGGTGGTGGCGGCCTCGAACTCGAGATCGGCAGGGATGCCAACTGGCTCGGTTTCGGCCAGCGGGGGGCGATCACCCTTTCCAGCAACGCCAAGAATTTCTACGGCCTTAAGCTGTCCAGCCCCGAACCGCTTGATGTCGGTTTCCTCGGCACTCTCAAGTACGCCCTCATCGTCTCCCGCTTCGACCGTGTCACGACGGCGTACGGGGATCGTCAGCCCTATTTCTACGCGATCAAGGCCTCCCTGAAGCCGGTTTCCGACGTGGAGGTCGGGCTCACTCTCGGCCGGCAGCAGGGGGGGCCGGGGGTGAAGAATTCCTTCGGCAGCTTCATCAAGGGGCTGGTCGGCGGCACCCACGAAGACGACTCCAACAGCCTTGGTGGCCTGGAGGTGAGGTGGCGCATCCCCGCCTTGCGCAACAGCGAGGTGTACGGGGAGTTTTCGGGCGAGGATGCGGCGAAGTTCTGGCCCATCGTCGAAAGCTACCTTGCCGGCATCTACGTCCCGAACCTCACGGCCGACGGCAGGAACGATCTCCGGTTCGAGTACTTCCTGGGGAACAGGATCCTCTACACCCACTCGCAGTTCACCGAGGGGTACCTGTACAAGGGGATGCCCATCGGCAACTCCCAGGGGGGGGGGACCCAGGACTTCTTCCTTCGCTACAGCCACTGGTTCGATGCCCGCACCAACGCCGGGCTCGACTACATTCACACGACCCGCGGCAATCTCGGCAGGGTGGCGGGACAGGCCCTGGAGAGGAAAAACTCGGTCAGGCTGTTCTGGAACCTTCCCCTCACGGACAAGGCTGACCTGAAAATGCTTGCCGGCACGGAGCGGGTGGACAACTTCAACCTTGAACCGGGCAACAACAGGAACAACAGCCTGGCCACGGTCGAGCTCGGTTATCGGTTCTGAGGCGCAGGCGATGTCGGTGCGCCGTGGGGTCACGATGAAGCAGGGGGGCGGGAGCAGCCATTCATGAGCAATGAGACCGGACAAAGGATACTGTTGATCGACGATGACGTCGATTTTCTGGAGGGGATGAAACGAGTCCTGCGGGTGAACGGCTTCAAGTCGATAGCGTCGTTCAGCTGCAGCACCGAGGCGATCGAATCCCTGGAGCAGGAAGGGGCCGCCGTCATCCTCCTCGACATGGTCATGCCGGGAATCACCGGCCGCGATCTTCTGCCCCTGCTGCTGGACAAGTATCCGGACACTCCGGTGGTCATCTCCAGCGCCGTCAACGAGATCAACAACGTCGTCAACTGCATGAAGGTCGGCGCCTACGATTACCTGGTCAAGCCCATCGATACCACCAGGCTGGTCCAGGTGGTACACAATGCCCTGCGCCTGAACATGCTGAACCTCGAAAACCGCAGGTTCAAGAACTTCCTCCTCGGCAACCCCCTGTCGTCGCCCGAACTGTTTGCCCGCATCGTCACCCGCAACAGCAGGATGAAGGCGATATTCAAGCTGATCGAAACCTTTGCCACGACCATGCACCCGATCCTCATAACCGGCGAAACGGGCGTTGGAAAGGAACTGGTGGCAACGGTCATTCACGGCGTCAGCGGGGTCAGGGGTGAGTTCGTCCCCTTCAATGCCGGCGGCCTCGATGGTGCCATGTTCATCGATACCCTGTTCGGACACGTGAAGGGGGCCCACGCC
Source organism: uncultured Geobacter sp. (assembly GCA_937860145.1). Taxonomy (GTDB): domain Bacteria; phylum Desulfobacterota; class Desulfuromonadia; order Geobacterales; family DSM-12255; genus CALMBF01. The sequence goes on along the minus strand of CALMBF010000078.1, from coordinate 49,089 downwards.
TTTGCGGGGAGTGACCGGGGGGGGCTGATCCAGAGGGCCCAGGGGGGGACCCTGTTCCTCGACGAGGTCGGCGATCTCAGCCAGGAAGCACAGATAGCGCTGCTGCGACTGCTCCAGGAGGGGGAGTATTACCGGTCCGGGTCTGACACGGTCATGCGCAGCAATGCCCGCGTCATAGCCGCGTCGAACCGGGACCTGCGGGAGCTCATCGACAGCGGGAAATTCCGTCGGGACCTGTATCACCGGCTCAGTGCGCACCAGATCGACATCCCGCCACTGCGGGAACGGAGCGAGGACATCCCCCTGCTCGTGCAGCACTTTGTCGCCGAAGAGGCGCGTTACCTCAGCAAGACGTCGCCCGACATCGACCCCGCCCTCATCGATGCCCTGTCGGCAGGTGAGTATCCCGGCAACGTGCGGGAGTTGATCAACATGATCAGGAACGGCGTGGCGTTGAACAGCAGTGGTACCATGTCACTCGAGGATTTCCCAGGCCTTCCCCAGGTGAAGAAGAGTTCGGCCGGCCTGGTGAGAATGTCCCAGGATGAAACCTTCACCATCCACGCGATCTTCGAAAAATGCCCCACCCTGGATGAGTTCGAGCGGCTGATCATCGAGGAGACGATCAAGTTCAGCGGCAGCAAGGCTCATGCCGCCGACCTCCTCGGGATTACCAGGCCGACCCTCAACCGCAAGCTGCTCGCAGCCGCCGACGACGCGTAGCAGTTCCGCCGGTCCGCCGGCGCGACGGCTGACCCGGCCGGGAATCCTCTCCATTGTCGAGCTCAGGCCGGCAAGGAGCAGGGGAGGGCCACCCTGAATGTGGACCCCTTGCCGACCGTCGACTCGGCGGATATCGTCCCGCCGTGCTCGTCGACAATGTATTTCGAGATGTACAGGCCGAGTCCGCTCCCCCCTTCATCTATCCGCGTCGAGAAAAACGGGTCGAACAACCGCGGCATGTCGTCCGGGTCGATACCTTTCCCTTCGTCGGTGACCTCCACGATAACCTGGCGGGAGGTGGCATCATACCTGGTCGCCACGTTGATCGTACCCTTCCGCTCGCTGGATGCCTGGGTGGCATTCATGATCAGGTTGAGCAGGACCTGTTCCAGCTGCTTGGCGTTGCCGTGCACGGGGGGGATGCTGTCCGGGAAATCGGTGAGTATCTGCATCTCGTTTTCCCTGCCATGGGCACGGAGAACCGAAATGGCGCTCTCGGCAACGGCATTGATATGAACGGACGGGTCGGGATTCAGGCGTTCTCCGAGGCTGTAGCTGCGCAGGTCCTTGATGACATGCTCGATCCGCGCCGTGCACCGCTCGATGTTGTCGCAGGCTGTCAGGACCTCGTGCCGCGCTTCGCTGTAGGGCAAGCCGCAGAGGAGGAAATCTCCCTCCCTGCTTTGGGTCTTGTCGAGCAGCGGCAGGGCGGCTCCCCACATCTTCGCCACGTACTCGTTGGAAAAACGGATCGAACCGTTGGGATTGTTGATCTCATGGGCCATGCTCGAGACCAGGAGGCCGAGTGACGTCATCCTGTTCGTGTTGATCAGCTTGGCCATCATCTTCTTTTTCTCTTCCCGGACTTCCAGCCTCATGGAGCGGATCAGGTCGTCATTGAGTCGCCGGTTCTCCTCTTCCCGTTCCCTGAGCGAAGCTGCCAGGTCCTTCACCGCGTTCACCGCCTGCTCGGTCTCGTCACCCGGGGAAAACCTGATGTCCGGTTCCAGATTGCCTTTCTCGATCTCCTTGATCCCCGCGAGGAGCTTCTGGAACGGCTCGGTAATATGCCGCAACAGGAGGAACCCTATGATCGAGGTGCTGAGCCAGAAGATGAACCCTATGAGCATTGCCGCCTGGTAGAGTGAGCGCATCTGCCCGGCAACGGCAGTGGTATCCATGGTGATGTCTATGTACCCGATCCGCTTCGTCCGTTTCGGGTCCTCGCCCAGGAGGAGGGATTCGGGGGTGTAGTTGTAGTCATGGATGAAGACATCCTCACGGACGGTGATGGTCTTCCCCCCCTTGGTGAGGGACTTGCCGTGTCCTTCACCGAGGACAGCCCCGTGAGGGTTGTAGACCTTGATGGCGACGAGTGCGTTGTTATCCATCACTTCCGCAATACAGGATGCGATCCCTTCGCGGTACTCGGCGTAGAGGGGGAGACGGACTGTTGTTTTCAGGGCGGAAAGGATCAGCTTGGCATCCTGCTGCAACCGGTTGAGGGAGGTCTTCTTCTGGTGGACGACGTAATAGGCCGTGAACGAGAAGGTGATGATGGCTGACAGAATGGTGAAGAAGAGCAGGAGGCGGAAGCGGAGTGTCTTCCAGAACTTTATGCCGGAAAGGAAAAGGGGGTTCATGCAGTCATCCCTGGTTGGCGTGTCATGGGGGTCAGAAGGTCAGCCATTGAACGAGAGCGTCGGGGGGAGGATCGACATCAGGGGGACCTTGATGCCGAGCTTTTCCGCCACCGCATCGTTGAAGAACACCTTTCCCGTCGCGGCGTCCGATGTCCCGCTCGTTACGCCGCTCTTGCTCGTCCTGACCTTGTCACACAACTGCCTGCCGACATCCTGGCGGATCAGTTCGACGGCAGCAAGTGCCCCCTTTGTCAGGTACGCGGCTGAGTAACCGATGACGGGGAGGCTGTTGCGGTGGGCGAAGGTGAAATAGGCGTCAACCGTTTCAGGGGTCACCGCCGTCGAGTCGGGGAGGAGCCAGAGGGCGTCGACCTTGCGTTTGTTCAGCTCGGTCAGGCGTTGGGGGACTTCTTTGGGACTGCGGACCTGCAGGGGGACCAGCTCGATCCCCATAGCGGCTGCAACGGAGACGGCCCGGCGCATGTAGGCCCCCGTGCGGTTCTTGTCGTGGATGACCCCGATCCTGCGCAGCTTCAGCGCTGCGAAGAGCTGCAGGTAGGAGCGGGGGGAGACGATCATGCTGACGCCGGAGATGTTGCCGGTCAGGGTGTTTTCGTCCGTGTTGAGCGCCATGCCGTAGACCAGCGGTACCCTGCGGACCTTCTTCGCCGCTGCCAGGGCCTGGTCGCCGATGGCAACCACCACGGCCGGCTGCTCCTCGCGCACCATCCGTTCCACGTCGAGCTCGGCATAGTCGGAGAGGACCAGGGTCCGGTTGCTTGCGCCGCAGTTGTTCTGGACCAGCCGGGTCATCTGCTCCATGTTCCGGGACGAAGAGCCCTGCAGGATGATGACCTCGGCGGCGAAGGCGGGGAGGGCGGCGACCAGGAGGGTCGTTATGGCCAGGATGAGGTATCTCAAAATCTGAACCTCACTCCGCCCTCGATCCACCGGGGGGCATTTTTGTATAGATCGTTTATGTATTGGGCACCGTTGAACAGATTATGCCCGGTGAAGAATAGTTCCGGCGACAGATTGCTGTGTGGCAGCAGTTTCTGGGTCAGGCTCAGATCCCAAATCATGGCGGAGTAGCGAGCAGCGTATGCATCCGGGTTCCACCAGACATAATTCCCGGTCAGGATGCCGCTCAGTCCGAAACTGCTCTTGTAGTCGAGACTTGCCTTGAGAGAGTGCTCGGGGGTAAATGGTATCGGTTTATGGCTGTCTTTGTCCCGGTTGTCACTGTAGGTGTAACCGGAGCAGAGGGTGAATCCGAAAAGCGGCAGGGTTCTGGCTTCCAGTTCGAATCCCTGACGTATCTGGGTCTGCTTGTCGGAGATGACGGATGTCACGATATCCCAGAGATAGTTGTAGAACAGGGTACCTTTAAGCCAGACGTAGGGAATCGAGGATGTTTCGGCTCCAATCTGTACGGTCCGGATTCGCTGAAGCGAACTGGAATTATAGACTGTGGGCAATCCGTATCCCTGGGCTACATAGCCGCGTAGAACCGATTTTTCTTCCAGTTGCCAAGTAGCGCCAAGAGTGAGGCTGACCGGGTTGGTATCGAGACCTGTGTGGTCGTAGCGGATGCCAGGGAGGAGAGTGAACTTGCCCGTGGTCAGTGAGCCATTCAGGTAGGTGGCCCAGCGATCTACCTTGTTGTGGGCGCCGAGTGCATCAGTGAGTCCTTGATGTTCGCCGTCGACTCCAATAAGGAGCGAATTGGCAGCGGTTATCCAACGCAGTTTTGTACTAGCCGTTGTGACGATTTCTCTGACGGGAAAAACAGCCGGAAGCACTGTTTGGTCGAGACTGCCCCATATGACCGTGTCCTGGTATGATTGATGTCGAACTGAGAGGTCGAAACTCAGGTTATTCCCGAGGGGCTGGGTGTAATCGATGAGCCCATGGTAAAAGGTGGTACTATCCGTGTCATTGTAATTGAGAGGGACTGAAGCCTCAAGCCCTCGGAAAGCATCCCGCAAGCTACTGCCGAGGGTCATGGTGCCACCTGAAGGCAAATCGTACGTCATCTTCAGCCAAACATGATTGAAGTTGATGCCATTCCCAAGGAGTAGTCCTCGTGAGTGAAAATTCCCCCCTCCAATGTAGTAGCCGAGCCGGTCCACGGTCCCCGACAGTTCTCCATTCAGCTCCGTGGTCCCCTTTTCGCCGTAGGTAGCCAGAGCACTGCCGCCAGCCCTCCTGTCAAGGGACGGGGATTTGGTGATGATGTTGATCACTCCGCCCAGGGCCGGCCCCCAGGCCGCCGAGGCCGCTCCCTTGATGATCTCAATACGGTCTATCTGCTGGGCGGGGATCAGTCCGACGTCGGGGAAGTTGTTGAGAAGATCATTCTGGACGATGCCGTCAAGAACTACAAGCACATGCTCGAATCCGAGACCGTTCACGGAAAAGCCTCCCCAACTGCCGGGGGTGCGGCGTGAATCAAGCTGGATGCCGGGAACGGTATTGAGGATTTCTTCCAGGGTATGGACGTTCAGCGTGGTAATCTGCTCGCTGGTGACGACCGTGACGTTTTCGGCGATCTTGGAGATAGGGCGTGGGGAACGGGCGGAGGCCGTGACCTGCTGCTCCGGGGCTGCGAGATCGAAGGACAATAGCTCGTCGCTGCCGGCGCCCAACGCCCGGGTGGCGACGGTCAGCAGCAGGCATAACAGTACAGGTACATTGCATGACATGCGCATTAAATTTCCCCGGAACCGTCTAGAGAGAGCGTCCATGGATAGTATGAGAAAAGTGCGATAATGTTCCAATTTATACCAGATTATCCCGGTGCTGTCCATCGACTAAAATTCCGGCATCCCGGTTGTCCCGAGCGAGTAAGGAGGGACCCATGGCAGGAAAGGGTGGCGCCGGAGGGGAGGAGAATTAGGCGCCTGAACAGGTACCGGGAGCAGGGTACTGTATATCAGAAAGGGGAGCGGCGCTCCCCTTTGTCGTGGTGAAGATCGAGAGTTCCTGTTAGCCGTCGGTGGAGAGGGCGGCGGGGAGGGTGGATACGGAGGGGATACGGATGCCGAGCTTTTCCGCCACCGCCCTGTTGAAGAACAGCTTGCCCGCAGTGGCGTCTATCGTGCCGCTGCCGCTCCCCGACCTGCTCGTCTTGATCTTGTCGCACAGGTTCTTGCCGATCTCCTGGCGGGTCAGTTCCACGGCGGCAAGTGCCCCCTTTGACAGGTACGCGGCGGAGAAGCCGATGACGGGGATGTGGTGCTGCAGGGCGAAACTGAAATAGCTGTCGACCGTCTCGGGTGCGATGGCAGTCGAGTCGGGGAGGAGCCAGAGGGCATCGACTTTCTTGTTCTCCATCTCGACAAGGCGCTGCTGGACTTCCCGGGCGCTCTTGACCTGGAGGGGGACCAGCTCGATCCCCATGCCGTTCGCAATGGTGATGGCGCGGCGCATGTAGGCACCCGTGTGGTTCCGGTCGTGGACGATCCCTATCCTGTGCAGTTTCAGCGCGGCAAAGAGCTGCAGGTAGGAGCGGGGGGAGACCATCATGCTGACGCCGGAGATGTTCCCCGCCAGGGTGTCCTCGTCAGTGTTGAGCGCCATGCCGTAGACAACCGGCACCCGGCGCAGCTTTTTCGCCGCCGTCACGGCCTGGTCGCCGATCGCAACGACCACCGAGGGGCGTTCCTCGCGCACCATCCGGGCCAGGTCGAGCTCGGCATAGTCGGAGAGGACAAGGGTCCGGTTGCTGGCGCCGCAGTCGTTCTGGACCAGGCGGGTCACCTGTTCCATGTTCCGGGTGGTATTCCCCTGGAGGATAAGAACGTCGGCGGCAACGGCGGGGAGGGCGGCGACCAGAAGGGTCGTTATGGCGAGAATGAGGTATCTCAAAACTTGAACCTCACTCCACCCTCGATCCACCGGCGGGTGTTATTGTAGACGGTGTCCAGGTAGTGCTGGCTGCCATTGAAGAGGTTGTGGCCGGAAAAGAATATCTCCGGCGACATGTCGCTTGCGGGGAAGAGTTTCTGGGTGAGGGAGATATCCCAGATGACGGGGTTGTAATGGCCGTTCCAGCCTTCTGCCCCGTTCCACCAGACGTAGTTCCCCGTGAGGACCCCTTTCAGCCCGAGATCGGTGCTGCTGTAGTTGAGGGCGATCTTGGCCAGGTTTTTCGGGTAATTGTGGACCTGTTCCCCGGTGTCCTTGTTCGTGAGGTACGTATAGGTGTAGCCGCCCCCGAGGCTGAAGCCGTAGAGGGGGGTCGATTTCAGCTCAATCTCTCCACCCTGCCGCTTGTATTTGAAGGTGGTGACGGTATTGGGGATGACTGAAAGGTCAAGTTTCTGGGTCTTCTCGATGTTGTAGAAAAAGGTCCCCTTGAGCCAGAGATGGGGTATGACTGAGCTCTCGAACCCGGCCTGCACGGTATTGACCTTCTGAACCTCCTCGGTCTGGAGTGCATAGGGGAGGGAATAGGCCTTGGCGGCGTAAGCCCGCAGGGTCGTGGAGTCGGTCAGCTGGTAGGTGGCCCCCAGGGTGTAACTGAAGTTGTCGTTGGTGACGCTGACCCTGTCATAGCGGATGCCGGGAAGGAGGGTAAGTGCACCAATGGACCATGAGCCGTTGGCAAAGATGCCGTAGCGGTCCATCCGCTTGAAATCGTCCAAGGTGGTGTCAAGGACCAGGTCCCAGTCCGTGTCGAACTGACCATGCGTACTGAGCTTGGCGTGCTCGAACTCGACCCCGCCGACGAGGCTTCTCATGGAATCGCCCCAGCTCAGCTTGGCGGTTGCACCGCGCACTGCCTGGGTATTGCCGGCAAGTGCCCAGAAGCCGGTATCGGCAAAGTTCCTTTGGGTGTCGTGAAGCTTACTGTGCCATTCCCGATAGAGGAGGTCGAGGGTAAGTTTCTCAGCAAGGGGCTGAGTAAGGGAGAGGTAACCGGAGAAGTATCTGGCAGTGATTCTTTCCCGGTAATCCAGGAAAGGGTCGGGGGTGGCGACGATACCCCGGTCGGTGTCCCGGTAGTCAAGGCCGAGGGTCAAGGTCCCGTTGCTCGGGAGGTCGTAGGTGAATTTCCCGAACAGGTTCTTGTTGTTGACGCCGTTATTGAGGCGAAACCCCTTGGAGTAGAGGGTGTTGCCGGAGAGGTAGTAGCCGAGGCGGTCAAGGGTCCCGCTCGCGTCAAGGTGCAGGTCGCTGGTTCCCCTCTCTCCGTAGCTGGCAAATCCTGAACCGCCGATCTTCCGCTCGGGATCGGGGGACTTGGTGATGACATTGACCACCCCGGCAAGGGCCGGTCCCCAGGCGGCGGAGGCTGCCCCCTTGATGATCTCGATTCGCTCGATGTAGTGGGCAGGAATTGAGCCCGTGTCGCTGAAGTTGCCGGCCAGTTCGTTCTGGGGCACCCCGTCGATGAGGACCCTTACGTGGCTTTCCGACTTACCCTGGAGGTAGATCACAGGTAAACTGCCGGGGGTACGGGTGTGGTTCATCTGGATGCCGGGAACGGTGTTCAGTACGTCGGCCAGGGTGTGGGCGTTCAGGGTCGCGATCTGCTCGGCGGTGATGACGGTGACGTTCTCGGCAATCTTGGAGATGGGGCGGGGGATGCGGGAGGTGGTGACGATCTGGGAGTTGCTCGGTGATAACCCGAGGGGGAAAAGTTCATCGGAAAGTTCGTCTGCAGCCGCATTCACTGTGGTGAGTGCAAGGGCAATGACAATGACAGTCAGGATTGCATAACAGGTTTTCCGCACGAACATTCCTCTTGCAGGAAAAAATAGTCAGCTGTATAAACGCTTCATGAGAGGCGTTCGGATCAATAACAGCAGCGGTTTTATAACAAATGTAGACCCAATTGTCCACTAATTCGGTGATGCACCATCCTTCGGGATGCATTTTACATTGGGAGGTTTTGATATGGACCTGAACGCGAACGAGCTGGAAGTGCTGGACGAGGGACATGATGCTACAACGGTCGTGAATGCATGTTGCCCGTCGGGTAACAGCGCAAAAATCAAGTAGAGATGACGAGAGGGGGGGGGGCGGCTGCCCCCCCTCTTCTTTTGAGGAGCATTCATGCAGCTATCAAGGTATCTCCGGGTTTACTCCTGCAAGGAGAACCCCGGCAACAGTCTCATCTATTCAACCCGGCGCGGTTCCCTGGCCCGGATTTCCGATCCTCTTCTTGAGGCGATCCACTCCGGCGACCTCGATACGGTAACTACTGAAAAGCTTGCCCGCATCGGCATCCTCGTCCCCGACCCGGACGCTGAACTCGAGGAGGCAAGGGGACTGCTCTCCGACGTGGCCGCGCGCAAGGGGCTGTTCAACATTACCGCGGTCCTGAACCTGGACTGCAATCTCGCCTGCCCCTACTGCTTCGAGGGCGATTTCCGCCGAAAACAGAAGATGACCGACAGGACGGCAGGGCTGCTCATCGAGCGGCAGATCCTCCCCCAGGTCGAACGGGGAAGAAGCATCCACATCGACTTCTATGGCGGCGAACCGCTTCTCACCCTGCAGCTCCTGAAGGGCATCGCCGCCCCGGTTGCCGATGCCTGCCGGGAGCGGGGGGTAGGCTTTACCTTCGATCTCTTCACAAACTGCACCCTCCTGACCCGGAAGGTGGTGGAGGACCTGCTCCCTCTGGGGCTTCGCGGGGTGCGCATGACACTGGACGGTCCTCGGGAGATCCACGACCGGCAACGCCCCTTCACCTCCGGCAGGGGGAGTTTCGGCACCATCGTCGCCAACTTGAAGGAGATTTATGACCTTGTGGCGGTGCAGATCACCGGGAACTTCGGCCAGGACAACTGGCGGGAGTTTCCCCGGCTCCTTGACCATCTCCTGGCCGATGGGATCAGGCCGGAGATGCTCGACCTGGTCCAGTTCAGCCCGATAATGCCCAAGTCCGGCGACGACGCAGTCCCCCACCACATGGGTCACTGCGCTACCGGCAGCGAGCCGTGGTTGCTGGAGGCCGGCCCTTTCCTTCGGGAGGAGACGCTGCGGCGCGGCTTCCCTGCCAGGAAGATCTCCATGTCCGCCTGTGTGGTGGATTTCGACAACGATCTTATCGTCAACTGGGACGGCTCCTTTTACAAGTGTCCGATGTTCATGGGGTATCCGGAGCTCTCCGTCGGCACTCTGGAGGATGGTATGGCCGACTACGGCGTGACCCATGCCATCGGCAGCCGCTGGCAAACTGACGAATGCCTCGAATGCCCCTACCTCCCCATCTGCTTCGGCGGCTGTCGCTTCCTCGCCCTGCAGCGGGGGGGCTCCATCCGGGATCTCGACTGCCGCCGGGACTATTTCGACACCCTGCTGGAGAGCTTCGTCCTACAGGAGCAGCGCTACAAATCGGCCATTCGCTGATAGTTACGAGGAGGCAGGCAGATGACCAGTGAACAGCCGATCTACCCCGAGCTTGACTTCGACGGCTCCTTCCGCTTCTCCTGTGGTCCCCACATCTCCTGTTTTATCGACTGCTGTACCGGCACGAACATCTGGCTCTACCCCTTCGACGTGATCCGCATCTCCCGGTCCCTGGGCATTTCCACGACCGAGTTCATCCGTCGCCATTGCCGCTATTTCGACTCGCCACCCCACTTTCCGGTTCTTCTCCTGCAAAATGCCGACAACGGAGAGGGGAGATGCCCCTTTGCTGGGGACAGTGGCTGCTCCATCTACCCCGATCGGCCCTGGGTCTGCCGCCTCTTTCCGGTGGTGCCGGTTGAGTGCCGCACCGACGAGACGGCGGAGGCGGACCGCCGGTTCAACATCTTCGTCTGGAAGGGGTGCCGCGGGGTGGAAAGCGGACCAGAGACCACCGTGAGGGAGTGGTGGACAAACGCCGGCATGACGATGTACGAGGAGACCTTCCTGGATTGGCAGAAGCTGACGGACGAGCTGAAATCTTCGAAGATCGTACCACTGACAGGGGAGGCGGCAGAGCAGTTCAAGCTCGGCTCCTTCGATGTCGATCGTTTCCGGGAGAATCTGCTTGACGGTGAGTACGGGGATACCATCAGCATTGACGAAAAGGAGCTGGAAGATGCTGCAAACGATGACATTTTTATGATGCAGGTTGCCTGCCGCTTGATGAGGAAGATTCTACTGCAACGTGCTTGAGAACGACTGTCGCTTCGACCATATATTCGTCCAAGCCTTCCCCCCTCCGATCTCGATTCTAACTATTTTCCCCGATGAACAGATAATGAGATAAAAATAATTTACTGTCATTTTTGCTACGCATCCTTTTTTTACATCTGTCTAACATATTGAAACTGCGTGATTTATGTTTCAACGTAAAAATATTTTACGTTTTGCCAACATCTTGTAAACATTGAATAATTTCAGAACGTAAAATTTCGCAAGTACGGCACCTATACGGTAACATATTGAAATATAACGCAAAATTTTATTTTTTAGCTTGCACGCCACCGTCGGTTCGTGCATAGTGTAAACATGATGTTGAACGCGACACCGGCTAGTGTAGGGGTAGGATTTTCGGAGGTAAGGATGAATGCCCAACTGGCGGAGCAAGCGAGGAAGTTTTCACTGTTCATCGACAGTGTGACGGTCCCGGGCACCGGTGGCGTGATCGGCATGACGAGTTGCCCCGGTAAGCAGGATGATTATTTCTTCGAACCGTCCGTTTCCCGTCTTGAAGCCGACATCAAGACGATCTCATCCTGGGGAGCAACGGTTCTCGTCACCCTGATGGAAGTCATCGAACTGCACGTGCTGCAGGTTAACAATCTCCCCGAGAAACTGGCCGAATACGGCATCGACTGGATCCATCTCCCCATCAGGAACCGGTCGCTTCCGGATGGCGATTTCGAGGTGCTCTGGGATAAGGTCGGCGCGGAACTCCGTTCCATCCTGCAGGGGGGGGGCAAAATACTGATTCACTGCCAGGAGGGGGTCGGTCGCACCGGTCTGATCGCAGCCCGCCTCCTCATCGAGATGGGAGTTGCGAAGGACGAGGCCATCTCGCTGGTCCGCGGGGCACGCCTCGGAGCCCTGGAAACCTGGACCCACGAACGTTACTGTCATTCGGTCAGATCAGCGGTTTAGTTTACCATGCAATGATATGTTTATGAATTGATATGTAAGTGCATTGAAATGTTGTGTTATGGGCTCCCGGCATCACGCCGGGAGCTTTTTTTATTTTTCGTCCCCCGTTGCTGCGATATCCTCCGCAAGGGCGAGGACATCCGCCGCCGTCGTCTCCCACGAACACATGAACCGTGCCCCCCCGGCACCGATGAAGGTATAGAAGTGCCAGCCGAGGGCCTTCAGCCGTTCGAGCCGCTCCGGTGCCATCTCGATGAAGACCGCGTTGGCCTGGCGCGGGAACTTGATGGTCACGCCGGGGAGGGGGGCGAGCTTCTCCTCCAGGAGGGCGGCGCAGCTGTTGGCGTGGGCGGCCCGGTCGAGCCAGGCCCCGCTGGCCAGCATGCCGGTCCAGGGGGAGGAGAGGAAGCGCATCTTGGACGCGAGCTGTCCCGCCTGCTTGCAACGGTAGTCGAACTCCAGCGCCAGGTCCCGGTTGAAGAAGATGACCGCTTCCCCCACCGCCATGCCGTTCTTGGTCCCGCCGAAGCAGAGGACGTCCACCCCCGCCTGCCAGGTGATCTCCTTCGGGGAGACCCCCAGGGATGCCACGGCATTGGCAAACCTGGCGCCGTCCATGTGGATCTTCAGGTCGTGCCGGGCGGCCACCTCGCCGATCCGCTGCAGCTCCGCCACGGAGTAGACGGTCCCCAGTTCCGTGGCCTGGGTGACGCTGATGGCCTTCGGCTTGGGGTAGTGGATGTCCGACCGGCGGCAGACGGTGTGCTCTACCTGGTCAGGGTCGATCTTGCCGTTGTCTCCCCCCACCAGCAGGACCTTGGTGCCGTTGGAAAAGAACTCGGCGGCGCCGCATTCGTCGGTCTCCACGTGGGCGCTTTCGTGACAGACGATGCTGTGGTAGGAGTGGCAGAGGGAGGCCAGGGCCAGGGAGTTGGCAGCCGTGCCGTTGAAGACGAAGAAGACCTCGCAGTCGGTTTCGAACAGCTCCCGCAGCGCTGCGCAGGCCCGGGCCGTGCAGTCGTCGTCGCCGTAGGAGGGGGCATACCCGCGGTTGGCGAGGCGCATCGCCTCCCACGCCTCGGGGCAGATGCCGGCGTAGTTGTCGCTGGCGAAGTTGTATCGCATCCGGTGTGATCGATTCGTCATCGCTTCCGTTCCTATATCCCCAGGACCTCTGCCAGGCGGAGCATTTCGTCCTGGGGGCGTTTTTCCCCTCTGATCACGTCCTCGATGGGGGTGGCGAGGATGGTGTTGCAGGAGAGGCCGGCCATGACGCCGTGGTTGCCCGAGACGAGGAGTTCGACGGCCTTCTTGCCGAACCGGCTCGCCAGGAGGCGGTCGAAGACGGTGGGGGCGCCGCCGCGCTGGTAGTGGCCGAGGACGGTCACCCTGGTCTCGAAGCCGATGGCGTCCTTGATGCTGTCGGCGATGGCCTGCCCCGACGATGCACCCTCGGCGAGGATGATGATGGCGTTGTCCCGCCCCTCCTCGAAGCGCTGGCGCAGCTGCTGGCAGATCTCCGCCAGGTCGAATTCCCGCTCCGGCACGAGGGCGAACTCAGCCCCGGACGCTATGGCGGCGATGCTCGCCAGGTAGCCGGAGTTCCTCCCCATGACCTCGATGACGAAGGCCCGGGCATGGGAGCTGGCGGTGTCCTTGATGCAGTCGACGGCGTAGATGATGTTGTTCAGGGCGGTATCGACCCCCAGGGCCATGTCGGTGAAGGGGATGTCGTTGTCGATGCTGGCCGGGATGCCGACCACCGGGAAACCGAGGCGGTGCAGGGCCAGGGCCCCGGAGAGGGAGCCGTCGCCGCCGAGGATCACCAGCCCTTCGACCTGCAGGCTCCGCAGCATCTCCACTGCCTTTGCCTGCCCCTCGGGGGTCTTGAACTCCGGCGACCGCGCCGACTGGAGGAAGGTCCCCCCCCGGTGCATGATCCCGGAGACGGTCTTGGAGTCGAGGTCGATGCAGTCACCCTTCATCACCCCCAGGTACCCCTTGCGGAAGCCGACGACCTCTATGTTCAGTCGCAGGGCGGTGCGCACGGCGCTGCGGACGCAGGCGTTCATCCCCGAACAGTCTCCGCCGCTGGTCAGTATGCCGATCTTTTTCATGACTCTTCCCCCGGTGTGGTCTTGGTCCTGTTCTTGATCCAGTTCATCCGCTCCTTGATGCTCTTCTCATAGCCGTTCCCCTTCGGGTCGTAGTAGGTCGTACCCTTCAGTTTCTCCGGCAGGTAATCCTGGGCGACGACCCCTTCCACGTAGTCGTGGGCGTAGAGGTACCCCTTGCCGTATCCTGCCTCCTTCATCAGCTTGGTGGGGGCGTTGCGGATATGCAGCGGCACCGGGAGGGAGCCGCTCCTGCGGACTTCGGCCAGGGCGGCGTTGATGCCGGCATAGGAGGCGTTGGACTTGGGGGCTGTGGCAAGGTAGGTTACCGCCTGGGCCATGATGATCCTCCCCTCGGGCATCCCCACGAACTGGAACGCCTGGAGGGCCGAGACGGCGATCTGCAGGGCCCGGGGGTCGGCATTGCCGATATCCTCGGACGCCAGGATGACCATGCGCCGGAGGATGAAGAGGGGGTCCTCGCCGGACTCGATCATCCGCGCCAGCCAGTAGAGGGCCGCATCGGGGTCGGAGCCGCGCATGGACTTGATGAAGGCCGAGATGACGTTGTAGTGCTCTTCCCCCCCCTTGTCGTAGAGAAGGGGCTTCTGCTGGATCGCCTCCTGCACGGCCGCCAGGTCGATGGTCCTGCCGCTGTAGAGCCTGGCGCTGTTCTCCAGGGTGTTGAGGGCGCGGCGGGCGTCCCCCCCGGCATATTCGGCGATGGCCGCGAGGGCCTCGTCGGTGATCTCCAGGTCGAGCTCTCCCAGCCCCCGTTCCCTGTCGCCGAGGGCTTGGCGGAGGATGTGAACCAGCTCCACCTCGTTGAGGGGGTTGAGTATCAGCACCTTGCAGCGGGAGAGGAGGGGGGCGATCACCTCGAAGGAGGGGTTCTCCGTCGTGGCGCCGATGATGGTGAAGACCCCCTTCTCCACGTAGGGGAGGAAGGCGTCCTGCTGGCTCTTGTTGAAACGGTGGATCTCGTCGACGAAGAGGATCGTCTTGCGACCGCGGTAGGCAAGTTCGTCCTGGGCTTCGCGGACAATGTCGCGGATCTCCTTGATCCCCGAGAGGATGGCGGAGAAGAAGATGAAATGGGCGCTCGTGGCATTGGCGATGACCCGGGCGAGGGTGGTCTTCCCCGACCCCGGGGGGCCCCAGAAGAGGAGGGAGGCGAGCTGGTCGTTCTCGATCATCCGGCGCAGGAGTTTCCCCGTGCCGAGCAGGTGTTCCTGGCCGATGTACTCGTCCAGGGTGCGGGGGCGCATCCGTTCGGCAAGGGGGGCCAGCTGTTCCATCCTGCCGGCCGTGGCATGGGTAAAGAGGTCTTCGGTGGCACTCATCGTGTAGAAATTCCCGGGGGTATGATGGATTCGTCTTCAAGGGCGCGCCGGAGCCTGCTCCCCACCGGGTGGGAGCCGACCCCCCAGATGTCGCGGGCATACTCCTGGATTGTCCGGTCGCTGGAAAACTTGCCGACCCCCGCGGTGTTGAGGATCGACTTGCGCAGCCATTCGTCCCGGTCGAGGTAGAGTTTCCCCACCTCGTCCTGGGTCGCCACGTAGGAGGTGAAGTCGGCCATCAGCATGTAGTAGTCGCCGTCGTGGAGGAGCGAGTCGACGATGGGCTGGAAGAGGGCGGGGGCCTCGGGGGAAAACCGCCCCCCCCCGATCATGTCCAGGACCTGTTTCAGTTCTGGGTTCCCCTTGTACCAGTCCATGGGGTTGTAGTCGTTGCGCAGTCGTCCGACTTCGCCGGCATCGAGGCCGAAGATGAAGATGTTCTCCCTCCCGACCTCCTCCATGATCTCGATGTTGGCCCCGTCCAGGGTGCCGATGGTGAGGGCACCGTTGAGGGTGAACTTCATGTTGCCCGTTCCCGACGCCTCGGTGCCGGCGGTGGAGATCTGCTCCGACAGGTCGGCCGCGGGGAAGATCCGCTCCGCCAGGGTAACGTTGTAGTTGGCCAGGAAGACGACCTTGAGCCTGTCGCCGATCTCCGGGTCGTTGTTGACCACGTCGGCGACCCCGTTGATCAGGCGGACCACCAGCTTGGCCATGACGTAGGAGGGGGCGGCCTTGCCGCTGAAGATGAAGGTCCGCGGAGCGATCGCCTGACCCGGGTTGTGCTTCAGCCTGTTGTACAGGGCGATGATGTGGAGCACGTTGAGGAGCTGGCGCTTGTATTCGTGGATTCTCTTCACCTGGCAGTCGAACAGGGAGTCCACATCCACCTGGATGCAGTTGTGCTTGAGGATATAGTCGGCAAGCTGCCGTTTTGCCGCCAGTTTCACCTGGTGCCACTCCTCCCTGAACGCCGGATCTTCGGCAAGGGGGCGGAGCTTTTCCATCTCGTACAGGTCGGTTGCCCAGCCGTCGCCGATCCGGCTCGAGATGAGTCCCGACAGGCCGGGGTTCGCCTTGCGCAGCCAGCGCCGCTGGGTGATGCCGTTGGTCTTGTTGTTGAACCTCTCGGGGAACATCTCGTAGAAGTCGTGGAAGAGGTCGTTTTTCAGGATCTCGGTGTGCAGGGCGGCCACGCCGTTGACCGAGTGGCTGCCGATGATCGCCAGGTTGGCCATCCTGATCTTCCGCTCCCAGTGCTCTTCGACGATGGACATCCGCTCGACGCGGGGTTCGTCATCGGGGAACCGGCTCCGGACATCGAGGAGGAACCGTTCGTTGATCTCGTAGATGATCATCAGGTGCCGGGGGAGGATATGCTCGAAGAACCAGATCGGCCATTTTTCCAGGGCTTCCGGGAGGATGGTGTGGTTGGTGTAGGCAAAGGTCCTGAACGTGACCTCCCAGGCCTCTTCCCAGCTGAAATGCTCCACATCCAGGAGGATGCGCATCATCTCGGGGATGCAGAGGGCAGGGTGGGTATCGTTCAGCTGCACCGCGACCTTGTCCGGAAGCTGGCGGAGGTCGTCGTGCATCTTCTTGTAGCGGTAGAGGACATCGTGGATGGTCGACGAGGCGAGGAAATACTCCTGCTTGAAGCGGAGTTCGCGCCCCTCCTGCACGTTGTCGGCCGGGTAGAGGACCTTGGAGATATTCTCCGAGGTCATCTTCTTTTCCACGGCCCTGATGTAGTTCCCCTCGTTGAAGAATTTCAGGTCGAACTCACGGGTCGCCTTGGCGCTCCAGAGCCTGAGGGTGTTGGCCGTGTGGGTGTTGTACCCCGGGATGGGGGTGTCGTAGGCCATGGCCATGATGTTTTCCGTGTCGATCCACTGCTGGTGGACCCTGCCGTCCGGTTCGTGCCGTTCCACGACCCGGCCGTAGAACTTGACCTCGTGCAGGTGCTGCTGGCGGTCGAGCTCCCAGGGGTTGACGTAGCGGAGCCAGTTGTCCGGCAGTTCGACCTGGGCGCCGTCGATGATCTTCTGCCTGAATATGCCGTATTCGTAGCGGATGCCGTAGCCGTAGGCCGGGATTGACATGGTCGCCAGGGAGTCGAGGAAGCAGGAGGCCAGTCTGCCGAGGCCGCCGTTGCCCAGGCCCGCATCCTCCTCGTTTTCGATGATCTTCTCGAAATCGTAGCCGAGGGACTCCATGGCGCTCTTGTAGTCGTCCAGTATCCCCATGTTGATGAGGGAGTTCTCGAGGAACCGGCCCATGAGGAACTCCATGGAGACGTAGTAGACCCGCTTCGGGTCCTTGTGGTAGTAGTCCTGCTGGGTGTCGAGCCAGCGCTCCACCAGGCGGTCGCGGACGGCGTAGGAGAGGGCGTTGAAGATATCCCGGTCGACGGCGGTATACTTGTCCTTGCCGAGGGTGTACTCGATGTGCTCGAGGAAGGACTTGATGATCCTCATGGTTGTGTCGAGCTCGGCGGTGGCCTCGCTGGGAAGTTCGTAGGTGTCGCTCATCACGGTCTCCGCCAGGCGGGTCGGTTCGTTCCGGCCTGGAGTGCGCTGCAGCCTGCCGTGGGGCAAGCTGTCTGATAACTACTGCAATTCGGTGGAATACTCAAGCGGCAATGTCCGGACGGCCTTCCGCCGTGGCGCGGCGCAGCCGCGCGCAACTCCTCCATTATAGCCCCAAATCACCGCTTTTCCATAGACACGCATGGTAAAGCATGCTACTAAAATCAACTCATATCAGGGTACAGAGGCCGTTGATGAAAAAAATAGCCGTGTTTGCCAAGGTTCACGATCCCCGTTGCCAGGATGTTGCCGGAGAGCTCTTCCGCTGGCTGAAGGAGCGCGGTTTCGAGCCGCTGGTGGAGTCCCACCTTGCCCGCCACATGCACTGCCCGGGGGTCAGGGCCGCGGACATCCCCGGACAGGCCGACCTGGTCGTGGTGCTCGGAGGCGACGGCACCCTGATCTCCACGGCGCGGATCCTCGGGGGACGAAACGTCCCCATCCTGGCGGTCAACCTGGGGAGCCTGGGCTTCATCACGGAGATCACGGTCGACGAGCTCTACCCGGCGCTGGAAAAGTGCCTCGCCGGTGATTTCCGGATTTCCCAACGCCAGATGCTGCAGGCCACCCTGGAGCGGGACGGCCGGCAGATGGCTTCCCACCTCGTTCTCAATGACGTGGTCATCAACAAGGGGGCCCTGGCCCGGATCGTCGACCTGAAAACGAGGGTGAACGATTTCGACCTGACGACGTTCAAGGCCGACGGCCTCATCATCAGCACCCCCACCGGCTCCACCGGCTATTCCCTTTCCGCCGGCGGCCCGATCGTAACCCCCTCGATGAACTGCATCGTCATCACCCCCATCTGCCCCCATACCCTTACCAACAGGCCGCTGGTAATCGACGACGCCTCCCGGGTAACGGTGACCGTCAACTCCCTCGACGACGAGGATGTGTATCTCACCCTTGACGGCCAGGTCGGTCTGGAATTAAAGTCAGGAGACGTGATACAGATCTGCCGTTCCGCCCATTGCGCCAACCTGGTCACGTCGGAACGCCGCGATTATTTCGAAATCCTCAGGACCAAGCTGAAGTGGGGGGAAAGGTAGGTACGAGGACCGAGGTACGAGGCTCGAGGAGGTCTTTAAGATTTTCTCGCTCCTCGGTCCTCGCTCATCGAACCTGATGTTATGCTATCCGACCTTACCGTCAAAAATCTTGCCATCATCGACACCCTCCAGGTGAGTTTCGGCGCCGGGCTGAACATCCTCAGCGGTGAGACGGGCGCCGGCAAGTCCATTATCATCGACGCGGTCAACCTCCTCCTCGGTTCCCGCGGGGGGAGCGACCTGATCCGCACCGGTATGGACGAGGCGACCGTGGAGGCCATGTTCGACATCGCCGGACGGGACGACCTGCGCGCGCTCCTTGCGGACAAGGGGATCGACGGTGACGATGAGCTGCTGGTGAAGCGGGTCATCTCCCGGTCGGGGAAGAACAGGGTCTTCATCAACGGCAGCCTGGCGACCATCGGTCTGCTGGCCGAGATTTCCAGCCGTCTCGTCAACATCTACGGCCAGCACGAGTCCCAGACCCTGCTCCGGGTGGACAACCACCTGGAACTGCTGGACGGGTTTGCCGGCCTGCGCGACCTCCGCTCTTCCTTCGGCCAGCTCCACCGCACCCACCGCACCGTGTCCGAGGAGCTGAGACACCTGGAGGAGGGGGAACGGGACGCCCTGAGGCGGCTGGACCTCCTTGCCTATCAGGTCGACGAGATAGGGTCGGCAGCCCTGACCCCCGGGGAAGACGAACAGCTGGAACAGGAGAAGAACCTCCTCAGCCACGGTGAGAAGCTCCTGTCGTGTACCGAGGGGGCCTACGAGACCCTCTACGGCGGGGAGCGTCCCCTCCTCGGCACCCTACGCACCGTGGAAACGGCCGTCACCGAGGCCTGCCGGTACGACGGCTCCCTGCGCCCCCTCCTGGATGCGCTCTCCTCCGCCTACCTGCAGCTGGAGGATACGGCGCTCTCCCTCCGGGACTATGCCGGCCGCATCGAATCCGACCCGGCCAGGATCCAGGCGGTCGATGACCGGCTCGAAGTGATCCGCCGCCTGAAGAAGAAGTACGGCTCGACGATCGGGGAGGTCCTCGCCGCCCATGGGGAGATGGCGAGCGAGCTGCAGCAGCTGCAGAACCGGGAGCATGACCGCGGGGAACTCGAAACGCGGCGCGACGGGCTGGAGCGGGAGCTGCGCTCCCTGGGCGAGGAGCTGAGCGGCAGGCGTCGGGAGGCGGCGGCAAGGCTGCAGGCCGCCCTGGAGCGGGAGCTGCACCAGCTGGCCATGACCCATGCCCGCATCTCGGTCCGGTTCGATACCCTCGACCAGCCGCGGGAGAGCGGGTACGAGCGGGTCGAGTTCCTCTTCTCCCCCAACCCGGGCGAGGAGCCGAAGCCCCTGGCAAAGATCGCCTCGGGGGGCGAGCTGTCGCGCATCATGCTCGCCCTGAAGCAGCTACACCCCGAGAGCGACGTCCCCACCCTGGTCTTCGACGAGGTCGATACGGGTATCGGCGGCGCGACCTCGGCACTGGTGGGGAAAAAGCTGCAGACCGTTGCCGCACGGCAACAGGTCCTCTGCATCACCCATCTCCCCCAGGTGGCTGCCCACGCCGACCACCATTACCGGGTGGAAAAGCTGGTCCAGGGGGAGCGGACGCGCACCGCCATCGTCTGCCTCGACGAGGCCGGCAGGGTCGAGGAGATTGCACGGATGCTCGGCGCCCTGGTCATCACCGACAAGAGCCGCGAGCATGCCAGAGAGTTGATCCAGCACGCAGCCGCGGGCTGACAGGACTTTTGCCGCTACCAGCACGAAAGGGGTACCATGCTCCGTAAAGCCCAGATATCCGATGTCAAGGAGATCCAGAAACTGCTCACCCACTACGCCAGCCGTGGTGACATGCTCTCCCGCTCCCTCTCCGAGCTGTACGAAGCCGTGCGCGACTTCTACATCATCGAGGAGGACGGCAGGCTCCTGGGCGTCTCGGCGCTCCATATCGTCTGGGAAGACCTTGCAGAGGTCCGTTCCGTGGCCGTGTCGGAGGACGCGGGGCGCAAGGGGGTCGGCACCCGGGTGGTCCAGGCGTGCATCGACGAGGCGCGCGAACTGGGGCTCAAGCGCCTTTTCTGTCTCACCTACAAGCCGGACTTCTTTGCCCGCTTCGGCTTCCGTATCGTCGACAAGTCGGAACTCCCCCACAAGGTCTGGGGGGACTGCATCAAGTGCGTCAAGTTCCCCGATTGCGATGAAATCGCCATGATCGTCGACCTCTGAAGGATATCCCATGAATATCGTCAAGATAGCTGATGCCGTCGAAGCCATCCTGTCCGCCAGGTCACCCGACGGCTACGAGATCATGACCGGCCACTCGACCACCCTCTCCATCGAGGCGAAAGAGGGGAAAGTCGACACCTTCAAGTCGGCCGAGCCGGTCGGCGTGAGTGTCCGCCTGCTCAAAAACGGCGGCATGGGTTTTTCTTACTCGTCCAGTTTTGCACCCGGCGACCTAGAGAAGATGGTGGACAACGCCCTGACCGGCGCCCTTTCCCAGTGTGCCGACGAGGCCAATGTCCTCCCTGCTCCGCTCCCCTGCCGGGAGATGCCGGAGCTCTACGACGACGGAGTAGGGGAGGTGGACACCGGCCGGAAGATCGAGCGGGCCCTGGAACTGGAGCGGCTGGCCCTTGCGGCCGACAGCCGCATCAAGCGGGTCCGCAAGGCAACCTACGGGGAGACGCTGTACGCGATCCATATCCGCAACTCCAACGGGGTGTACGGCGAGTACCGGGGCAGCACCGTCTCCAGCAGCCTTGCCGCCCTGGCCGAGGCGGACGGTGATTCCCAGATGGGGTGGGACTTCGAGTTCGGCACCGGTTTCGACTCCGTCGACATCGGGCGCATTGCCCGGCGGGCCGCCACAAAGAGCGTCGCCATGCTCGGGGCACGGAAGATACCCACCATGCGTGCCCCGGTGGTGCTGGACAACCAGGTGGCGGCCGAGTTTCTCGAACTCCTTGCCCCCTCCTTCTCCGCCGAGAACCTTGACAAGGGGAAGTCCCTGCTCAGGGACAGGCTGGGGGTGAAGATGTTCTCCCCCCTGCTGGTCGTGAGGGATGACGGGACACTCCCCGGCGGCATGGCCACGTCCCCTTTCGACGGGGAAGGGGTGCCCCACCGCAACAATCTCCTCGTCGAGGACGGGATTGTCCGCTCCTTCCTGTACGACACGAAGTACGGCGTGAAATTGGGGATGCCGTCGACCGGGAACTCGGCCCGGGGCGGGGTGAAGGGGATACCCCACCTGGGGGTGAGCAACTTTTTCGTCGAGAACGGCCCCACCCCCCCTGAAGGTCTCCTCTCCGGCATCACGAGGGGGATGCTCCTTACCGGGCTGATCGGGATGCACACGGCAAACCCGGTCTCCGGCGATTTCTCCGTCGGTGCGACCGGTTTCCTGATCGAGGACGGTGTCGCGATGATGCCGGTGAAGGGGGTGGCCATTGCCGGCAACGTGCTGGATATTTTCGCAGATGTGGAGATGGTGGGAGACGACCTGAGGTTCTTCAGTCCGATCGGTTCACCGTCCTTACGAATAGCGGCGCTGGACATCAGCGGCGAATAGGGAGTCGTTCATGTACGTTGTGATACTTGCAGGTGGTTCGGGAACCAGGTTCTGGCCGTTGTCGCGGACGAAGACGCCGAAGCAGCTGATGTCCGTCTTCGGCGGCAGGTCGATGCTGCAGCGGACGGTGGAGCGGGTGCTCCCCCTGGCGCCGGAGCGGATCATGGTGGTAACCAACTCCCTTCAGGCCGAGGAGACCGCCCGGCAGCTCGCCGACCTGGGGAGTTTCCCCGTTGACGTCATCGAGGAGCCGGTGGGACGCAATACCGCCCCTGCCATCGCCCTCGCCGCCGCACTCATCGCCAGCCGCGACCCCGGGGCCACCATGCTGGTGCTGCCGGCCGACCATTACATCCGTAACGAGGAGGAGTTCTGCCGTGTGGCCGCTGCCGCCTGCCAGGCAGCCGAGAGCGGGGCGCTGGTGACCCTGGGTATCGAGCCGACGCGGCCCGAGACCGGCTACGGCTACATCGAGGCGGATACCGCTGCGAGCGGCACGGGGGCCTACCCGGTACGCCGTTTCGTGGAGAAACCGGATGCCGCCCGGGCCCTGGAGTTCCTCGCCGCCGGCAATTTCTACTGGAACAGCGGCATGTTCATCTGGCGGGTGGACGCGATCCGCGGGGAGCTGTCCCGGCAGATGCCCGAACTTTCCGCCGCCATCGACACCCTTCAGCTCGGTGCCGGCTGGGACTCCGCCAGCCTCAGGCCCCAGGTGGAACGGATCTACCCGGGGATCACGGGGGAGTCCATCGACTACGGCGTGATGGAGCGGGCGAACAATGTCCTGGTCATCCCCGCCTCCTTCGGCTGGAGCGACGTGGGGAGCTGGAGCGCACTTCCGGAAGTCATCGAGTCCGATAGCGACGGCAATGTCGCCATCGCGGCCCGCGGCCTGATCTCCCTCGGATCGTCCGGCTCCCTCGTGTACGGCAACAACAAGATGGCCGCCCTCGTAGGGGTGAAGGACCTGATCGTCGTGGATACCCCCGACGCCATTCTCGTCTGCCGTCAGGACCGTGCCCAGGATGTGAAGAAAGTTGTGGAAGAGCTGCAACGGAACGGATTGACGGACTACCTGTAGATGACTGCCTGGACCGGTAACATCCTCAAGGTCGACCTGACCGCCGGCACCATCGTCCGCGAGAACCTCCCCGCCGATCTCCTCCACGCCTACCTGGGCGGCAGGGGGCTGGGGGTTCGCCTGATGCGCGACTATTTCCACCTGTCTCCCGACGATCCGGATCTCCCGCTCATCTTCGCCGTCGGTCCCCTCTGCGGCACGTCCGCACCGACGTCTGCCCGGCTGTCGGTCGTCTCCCGTTCGCCCCTCACCGGTACCATCTACGACTGCTCCGCCGGAGGGAGATTCGCCTGGCGGCTGAAGGGTGCCGGTGTGGATCTCCTCTGGATAACCGGCCGGAGCGCCACCCCCGTGTACCTGGCACTCGACGAGGCGGGGGCGGAGCTCCGTCCTGCCGGCTCCCTCTGGGGGACCGGGGTGCCGGAAACCGTCCGGGTGCTGTCGGACAGGGGGAGCGTGGCCGCGATCGGCCCGGCCGGCGAGAACGGCGTCCTCTTCGCCAGTATCATGATGGGGGAGGGGAACGCGGTCGGTCGCGGCGGCCTGGGTGCCATCATGGGGGGGAAACGGCTCAAGGCGATCGTCGTCAACGGCGAACGGAAGGTCCACGTCGCCGACCCGGCCGGTTTCGAACGGGCACGGGCGGATGTGCTCCGGCTCTACAAGGCATCGCCGGTCATCTACGGCGAACTGGGGATCGCCGAATACGGAACTCCCGCCCTGGTCGACCTGATGCGCCAGCGGCGGATGGCGCCGACGGAAAACTTCCGCAGCACGGTCTTCGCCCTTTCGGGCAACTACGCGGGGAGCGCGATCCGCAGGGAGTACGGGGCACGCAAGGACGGCTGTTACGGCTGTCCGATCCAGTGCAAGAAGAGCACCCCGCAGGGTGAGCACCTCCCCGAGTATGAGACCGTTTCCCATTTCGGCGCCCTGAACGGCATCGCCTCCCTCCACTCCATCGTCAAGGCCAATACCCTCTGCAACCATCTCGGCATGGACACCATCTCCGCGGCGGCCACCATCGC
The DNA here is from genome assembly GCA_937860145.1 of uncultured Geobacter sp. Taxonomy (GTDB): domain Bacteria; phylum Desulfobacterota; class Desulfuromonadia; order Geobacterales; family DSM-12255; genus CALMBF01. The sequence continues at coordinate 24,868 of CALMBF010000078.1, read as the reverse complement.
CGCCTGGGGTGAGGCCCGGGGGCGCTTCCCCGACGAGGAGGAGATCCACCGGCTGCTCCGGGACATCGCCTGCCGCCAGGGGGACGGGGAGCTGCTCTCCCTCGGCTCGAAGCGGGCCATGGCAGCACTCGGCCGGGACGGCCTCTCCATGTCGGTGAAGGGTCTCGAACTGCCGGCCTACGACCCCCGGGGCGCCTACGGCATGGCGCTGGCCTACTGCACCAGCTGCCGGGGAGGGTGCCACCTGCGCGCCTACCCCATCTCCCACGAGATACTCCGCAAGCCGGTGGCTACCGACCGCTTCTCCTTCGACGGCAAGGCGCGCATCATCGCCATTGCGGAGGATACGAACGCGGCAGTGGATTCGCTGGTCGCCTGCAAGTTCTCCTTTTTCGGCGCTACCCTTGAGGAGTACGCCGACCTCTTGACCGCCGCGTGCGGGGTCGAGTATACCCCCCATGCCCTCAGGGAGATCGGCAGGAACATCTGCCTGACCGAGCGGTTCTACAACTGGCGCAACGGGTTCACCGCCACGGACGACGACCTGCCGCTACGCTTCTTCTCCGAACCGGGCAGCAGCGGGGAGGGGGTCGACATCCCCCCCATCGACCGGGAGCGCTTCCTCCTCGAGCGGGGGAAATACTACCGTATCCGCGGACTTGCCCCTGACGGCGGTTTCACGAACGCCCATTTTCTCGACTCGCTTGCCTGAGTACCGGATGGATCAACCCGTACCCACACATACCCTGCTGCGGCAGCGCAAATCAATCGACATCTTCGTGCTCATGGTGGTGATCTCCCTGCTCCTCCATGGCGCCCTGTCGGTATTCGTCCTCATCCCCGCCCGCTCCATGGTGCTGGGACGTCAGCCGCTCTACGTCGATCTCCCGTCCCTGCCGTCTGCCCCGGCTCCTGCCGCCGCGCCTGAACCGGCGGAGCATGATGAAACTCCTGCGCCTGAACCTGCCCCTCCGGAGCACCGGGAGACCCCCCCGTCACAGGCGGAATCGCTGCAGCACGCGGTGTCGGAAACCCTCAAGTCGGCCGTCGTCACCCCCGGGGCAGTGCACCAGAGCTCCATCGGCCTGGGGATCACCTCCGGATATTTCGGCAGCTTTGCCGAGGGCGAAACGCTGAAGGAGGAGATCCGCGAGTACTATTTCACCCTCATGCGCAGGATCAACGAGGTCTGGTGGACCCACGCCGCTGCCAACCCCGCCCTGAGGGGCGCATCGTTCATCCTCGTGATCAGCCGCGACGGGAAGGTCGTTTCCTGCGACCTGATGGAGAGTTCCGGCACCCCCCGCAGCGACCAGCTGCTCCAGGAGACCGTCAAGCTGGCCGAACCTCTGCCGCCGCTGCCGGCAAGCTATCCGAACCAGCTCTTCAACGCTCCCATACGGTTCGTCCCCCCCCTGAATCTCATGCTTCCCGCGTTCCTGCGCAAGCCGGTTTCTCCCCACTGACGACCGGTATCCTCTTGCACTGGCAATTTTTTTCTGTTTCGTGGTAAACTTGTTCAAAATTTCTTCATTACAAGGGAGCTCTTCATGTACAGGCTGAAGGTGGTGACGTCATTTGCCGCGGCGCACAATCTCAACAATTACCAGGGCGAGTGTGAAAATCTGCATGGGCACAACTGGCGGGTGGAGGTGGTCGTCAAGGCCAGGGAGCTCGACAAGGCGGGCCTCTGCATCGATTTCAAGATCCTCAAGGCAGAGACCAAGGAGCTGCTCGCCACCCTGGATCACAAGTATCTCAACGAGCTCGCGCAGTTCAGGGGCCTTTCCCCGTCATCGGAGAACATCTCCCGGTTCATCTTCGCCGAACTGGGCAAGAAGCTGAACGACGGCAACGTCACGGTCGAGATGATCACCGTGTGGGAATCCGATTTCGCCTGTGCCAGCTACTATGAAGAGTAGGTGCGCCAACCTTGCCGAGGTCTTCTCCTCCATCCAGGGGGAGGGGGTCCATATCGGTCGCCGCCAGGTATTTGTCCGCTTCATCGGCTGCAACCTCGCCTGCGAGTACTGCGACACCCACCTGCTCGACGCCGCACAACCGTGCCGACTGGAATCCACCCCGGGCAGGGGCGATTTCCACCACCTTGCCAACCCGGTCCCCCTGCACCACCTGACCGACCTGCTCGTGCGCTGGCAGGGCGGCTGGCCCGGGGTCCATCACTCCATCTCCCTCACCGGGGGCGAACCGCTGCTCCAGGTCCCCCTGCTGCAGGAATGGATCGCCGCGCTCAGGGAGTTCCTGCCGGTGCACCTGGAAACCAACGGCGTGCTCGCCACGGCCCTGGCCACCGTCGTCCGGGACATCGACTTCGTCAGCATGGACATAAAGCTCCCCTCGACGACCGGCGAGGAGACCCTGTGGGATCACCATGCCGAGTTCCTGTCCGTTGCAGCTGGCACCGACCTGTCGGTCAAGGTCGTGGTCAACGCCTCCACCCGGCACTGGGAGGTCGTCCGCGCCGCCGAGCTGACTGCAGCAGTCTCCCCCTCCATCCCGTTCATCATCCAGCCGGAGACCGCCGAAGACCTCTCCGTCAGGATAGGTGCGACCGGCCTGATCGAGCTGCAGGAGCTCGCAGCCGGTATCCTCCGTGATGTCAGGATCATTCCCCAGACCCACCGCTTTATAGGCTTGCTGTAGCCGCTCGCCCGTCATGCAGTATCCGCCCCTGCACCCCCCCGGCTGCAGGGGTGGATGTGTGGCTGCGGCGCCATAATTGACTTTACAATTTCACTACTCTCAGGCATATTTCTACGCTTGAACATACTATCACAAACGACCGCGCAGGCTGCGCCGGCCGTCCCCACACGAGCCCATGTCCATTAAGAATATCCGCAATTTTTCCATCATCGCCCATATCGATCACGGCAAATCGACCCTTGCCGACCGCCTCCTCGAGTTTACCGGCGCCCTTTCCGCGCGGGAGAAGCAGGATCAGTTCCTCGACAAGATGGACCTGGAGCGTGAGCGGGGGATTACCATCAAGGCCCAGACAGTGCGCCTCAATTACACCGCGAACAATGGCAACGACTACGTCCTGAACCTGATCGACACCCCGGGTCACGTGGACTTCACCTACGAGGTCTCCCGCTCCCTTGCCGCCTGCGAGGGGGGGCTGCTGGTGGTCGATGCATCCCAGGGGGTGGAGGCTCAGACCCTGGCCAATGTCTACCTGGCACTGGACAACAACCTGGAAGTGTTCCCCGTGCTCAACAAGATCGATCTCCCTGCCGCGGAGCCGCAGCGGGTGATCCAGGAGATCGAGGACATCATCGGCATCGATGCCCACGACGCGGTACTTGCCAGCGCCAAGGAGGGGATCGGCACCAAGGAGATCCTCGAGGAGATCGTCAAGAAGATCCCGCCACCGAAGGGGAATCCCGACGCCCCGCTCAAGGCGCTGCTGTTCGATTCCTGGTACGACCAGTACCAGGGGGTCATCATCCTGGTCCGCCTCATCGACGGCACGCTCAGGAAAGGGGACAAGATCCTCCTCATGGCCACCAACCGGACCTACGAGGCCCTCAAGGTCGGTGTCTTCGCCCCGGTGATGCGGGAGGTGCCGTCACTCTCCGCCGGCGAGGTCGGGTTCGTCATCGCCGGCATCAAGGAGGTGGCCGATGCCAAGGTCGGCGACACGGTGACCCACGCCCTGACCCACAGCACCAAACCCTGCGGCGAGGCCCTGGCCGGTTTCAAGGAAGTGAAGCCGATGGTCTTCTCCGGCCTCTACCCCATCGACACCTCCCAGTACGAACAGCTCAGGGACGCCCTGGCAAAGCTGAAGCTGAACGACTCCTCCTTCACCTACGAGCCGGAGACCTCCATCGCCCTCGGTTTCGGCTTCCGCTGCGGCTTCCTCGGACTGCTCCACATGGAGATCATCCAGGAGCGCCTGGAGCGGGAGTTCAACCTGGACCTGATCACTACCGCGCCGACCGTCGTCTACCGCATCCACCGCACCGACGGCACGATGATCGAGATCGAGAGTGCCGCCCGGATGCCGGAACCCCAGCACATCGACTTTATCGAGGAGCCGTTCATCCTCGCCCACATCCATGTCCCCAACGAGTACGTCGGCGCCGTGCTTGCCCTCTGCGAGGAGAAGCGGGGAGTACAGCGGGAGATCAAGTACCTGACCCCGACCCGGGTGATGATCATCTACGAACTCCCCCTCAACGAGATCGTCCTCGACTTCTACGACCGCCTCAAGTCCATCTCCAAGGGGTATGCCTCCCTGGACTACGAGCACCTGGACTACCGGGCCAGCGAACTGATCAGGATGAACATCCTGATCAACGGCGAAACCGTCGACGCGCTCTCCCTCATCATCCACCGGGACAAGGCCTATTTCCGCGGCCGGGAACTGGTCTCCAAGATGAAGGAGCTGATCCCGCGGCAGATGTTCGAGGTCGCCATCCAGGCCGCCATCGGCAACAAGGTCATTGCCCGCGAGACGGTGAAGGCCCTCCGCAAGGACGTCCTCGCCAAGTGCTACGGCGGCGACATCACCCGGAAACGCAAGCTCCTCGAAAAGCAGAAAGAGGGGAAGAAACGGATGAAGAACGTCGGCAACGTCGAACTCCCCCAGGAGGCATTCCTGGCCATACTCAAGGTTGAAGACTGACCGTATCCCACTACCCAGAGGATTTCATGGAAGACATCAAACCTGCTGCTGATACGACCTCCCAGGCTCCGGTGACCAAGAAGCACATCGTCAGGGAGTATGCCGAGTCCATCATCGTTGCCGTCGTCCTCGCCCTGATCATCAGGACGTTCATCGTCCAGGCATTCAAGATCCCGTCGGGTTCCATGGAGGATACCCTGCTCATCGGCGACCATCTCCTCGTCTGCAAGTTCCTGTATGGCACCAAGATCCCGTTCACCGACAGCAAGATCCTCAAGATCCGCGATCCCAAACGAGGCGATGTCATCGTTTTCGAGTACCCCGAGGACCCGAGCAAGGACTTCATCAAGCGGGTGGTGGGACTACCCGGCGATGTGGTGGAGGGGAGGGACAAGAAGGTCTTCGTCAACGGCAAGCCGTTCGAGAACCCCCACGAGATCCACAAGGAGAAGGAGATCATCCCCAAGGCCCAGAACCCCCGCGATACCTTCGGCCCCGTGACCGTGCCGCCGGACTCCTATTTCGTCATGGGGGACAACCGTGACCGCTCCTATGACAGTCGTTTCTGGGGGTTCGTGAGGAGCTCCAAGATCAAGGGGCTGGCGTTCATCAAGTACTGGTCATGGGACAATGAAAAATTCCGGGTCCGCTTCAGGAACATCGGCAGGCTGATCGACTGATGGGACGCCGACTTCTCTGCATCGCAGCATTCTCGCTGCTGTTCCCCTTGCCGGCATTGGCGGAAACGGTCCCGCCTCCCCAGCCGGTAGCACCGGTGGCGCTCCCGGTCGAGGCAGCGCAGCCGGCTGTCGTCGTCACGCAACCGGTCGACGCGGCGCGACCGCAAACCGTGTCCGGTGTGCTTACCCTCGAAGATATCAATGCCAAGCGTCTGCAGCGTCTCCAGGACGTTGCCAGGGACCTGAAGGGGGAGAGGGCCTCCATGGCCGACTTCGACAGCTACCTGAGCTGGATGGGTGGCGCCCTGGCAGGGTATGGAAAATACGTCGAGGCCGGTTCATTCGCCGCCGGATTCGCCAGGTACCTCCCCGTCCCCTATGCGGGGCAGGCTGGCCAGTTGACGAAGTTCATCTCCCATTTCGCCCTTTCCCTCAGTGCCACCTCTGCAGCGGTGAAGAGTTACATGAACTCGTCCCAGTACTTCATCAGCGGCGTCGAGGCCCTGGGTACCAACCCGGAAGGAAAGGGACAGGAACTGGCGATGCTCACGTTCTACGCCGACCAGCAGCTCTCCCGGGACATGATCGAACTCCAGGGGCGCCTTGCATCGACGTCCGATCTTTCGAACTCGGCTCTCTCCTTTCTCCTGGGACTGCAGCAGTACCTCGGCAGCACCGACGAGTACTGGCAGAAGACAAAGTCACTCATCGGCAGGAAAGAGGCGGACAAGGCCGAAAAAGGTGCCCTGGCGGGGAGCATCGAGGGGCTGCGCACGAGGGCCGCGGCTTTCAACGGTAGACTCAAGAAGTATGAAGCAACGGTGAGCGGCACCATGCCGCGCATTGCCTCCCTCGTCGCCTACGACGAGCTGCGCCAGGACATCGAGGCAAAAAGGGCGGCAGCCGTCCCTTCCGGTCAGGTACAAACAAACTAGTCATACATATATTCGTGAATGGAGGTAGTTGTCATGGTCGATGAAATCAAGGATGGTGCCGAGGAGACCACTGAAGAGAGCTTTGCCGAACTGTTTGCCGCGAGCCAGGCGAAATCCGGCCGTCTGCAGCCGGGTCAACAGATTCAGGCGAAGGTGCTCCATGTTTCCGGGGAGTGGGTTTTCCTCGATATCGGCCAGAAAGGGGAGGGGGTCCTCGACCGCCGCGAAGTTTCCGACGCGGACGGCAACCTGGTCGTCACCCCCGGTGACAGCATTACCGCCTGGTTTACGGGCAGCAGCAAGGGGGAGCTCCGCTTCACCACCAAGATCGGCGGCACAGGAGCAGCCGACCGCTCCATGCTGGAGGAGGCCTGGAAAGCTGGTATCCCGGTCGAAGGGACCGTCGAGAAAGAGGTGAAGGGCGGTTTCGAGGTACGTATCGGATCCAGCAGGGCCTTCGCTCCCTTCTCCCAGATGTCGCTGCGCCGTGTCGCGGACACCGCTGCGTTCGTGGGGCAGAAGCTCAAGTTCATCATCATCGAGTATGCGGAGGGGGGGCGCAATCTCATCGTATCCCACCGTGCCATCCTCGAACAGGAAGCCGCCAGGGAGATGGACCAGCTGAAGGAGTCGCTCACCGTCGGCATGACCGTCACCGGAACGGTAACGTCCCTCCAGAAGTTCGGCGCCTTTGTCCGTGTCGGCGCCATCGAAGGTCTCCTCCCCATCTCGGAAATCGGCTGGACGAAGATCCGCGACGTGGCCGACGTGCTGTCGGTGGGCCAGGAGGTCACCGTCACCATCAAGAGCCTTGACTGGGAGCAGAACAAGTTCTCCTTCAGTCTCAAGGATACCCTGGCAGACCCGTGGGAGAGCGCGGTGGAGAAGTTTTCCATCGGCTCCTGCCATACCGGCACCGTTTCACGGCTTGCCCAGTTCGGGGCCTTCGTGACCATCGGCGAGGGTGTCGACGGTCTGCTCCACATCTCCAAGATCGGCAAGGGGAAGCGGATCAATCACCCGCGGGAAGTCCTCAGCGAGGGGGAAACCGTCGAGGTGCTGATCGAGGGGATCGACCGCGACAGCAAACGTATCTCCCTGGCCCTGGCCGACGTGGTGCGTGCCGAGGCTGAAGCCGAGGAGGACATGGCGACATTCCGCAAGCAGGCGTCCCAGGCACCGGCTACCATGGGTACCCTCGGCGACCTGCTCAAGTCAAAGCTGAAAAAATAGTCCAGTCATGGCCGCGGCGCGCCGGTGGCGCCGCGCCGAGGGGTGAACGTGCTCAAGGCGGTTGTTTTCGATTTCGACGGCATTATCGTGGACAGTGAACCGATGCACTACCGCGCCTTCCAGAAGGTGCTGGAACCGCTCGGTGCCGGTTACACCTGGCAGGAGTACATCGACAGGTACATGGGGTTTGATGACCGGGATGCCTTCAGGGAGGCGTTCCGGGTTCACGGCCTGCAGCTCCGCGAGGGTCAGCTGCAGGAGCTGATAGATGTCAAGGCTGCCTGTTTCCAGGAGGTCATTGCCGCCGGGGTGCAACCCTACCCGGGGGTCGTCGAACTTATCCGGTCCCTTTCCGGGACCGTCCCCCTGGCGATCTGCAGCGGCGCCCTCCGCTCGGATATCGAGCCGGTGCTCGACCAGCTTTCCCTGACGGGCGCCTTCGACCGGATGGTGACCGCGGATGAGGTCCAGGTGAGCAAGCCTGACCCGGCAAGCTACCTGCTCGCGGTCAGTCAGCTGCAGGAGGCCTTCCCCGGCGTGGGGATCACCTCCGCCTCTTCCCTCGCGATCGAGGATACCCCGGCGGGGATCGTCTCCGCGGTGAACGCCGGCCTCAAAGTGCTTGCCGTGACCAACAGTTACCCCGCCTCCGAACTGGGCATGGCCGTCAAGTCCGTCGATTCGCTCGCCGGCATATCGGTGGAGGACCTGCGCCGTCTCGTCGCATGAGTCACTTTCCCGTCGATACCATCATCCCCCGCTTACTGCACACCCTGCAGGAGCGGACGGCCGCGATTGTTCACGCTCCCCCCGGTTCCGGCAAGACAACCCGTATCCCCCTCGCTCTCCTCAAATCCGACTGGATCCATAACAACAACATAGTCATGCTGGAACCGCGCCGTCTGGCCGTCGTCAACGCGGCCCGCTGGATGTCCGCGTCCCTCGGGGAAGAGGTGGGGGGGACCGTCGGTTACGCGATCCGATTCGACCGGCAGGCATCTGCCGCTACCAGGCTCGAAATAGTCACCGAGGGGCTGCTCACCCGTCGTCTCCAGTCCGACCCGCTTCTGGAAGGGGTCGGCATCGTCATCTTCGACGAATTCCACGAGCGGAGCCTGCACAGCGACACGGCACTGGCACTCTGCCTGGACATGCAAAAAGGGCTGCGGCCGGACCTGCGTATTCTCCTGATGTCGGCAACGCTCGATGTCGCCGGGATCCGGTCGCTGCTGCCGGAGGCGGAGGTGATTTCCTGCGGGGGGACCCTCTACCCCGTGGAGACCCGGTATCTGGGAGGAGGGGAGAAGAGGCCCGTCGACGCTGCCGTTGTCGCAACCGTCAGGGCCCTGCGGGAGACGGAGGGGGATATCCTGCTGTTCCTGCCCGGTTCCGGCGAGATCCGCCGCTGCTGCGCGCAACTGGAGGAACAGCTCGCCGGGAGCGGGGTCATTGTCGCCCCCCTGTACGGCGATCTCCCCTTTGCCGAGCAGGAGGCTGCCATCATGCCGGCGGAGCGGCGAAAGGTCGTGCTCGCGACCACGATCGCCGAGACCAGCCTGACGATCGAGGGGGTCAGGGTCGTGATCGATACCGGCCTGACCCGCAGGTCCAGGTTCGATCCCGCGACCGGGTTGAACCGCCTCGTTACCGAGCGGGTCTCCGCCGCCGCCGCTGCCCAGCGGTGCGGCCGTGCCGGCAGGGTCGCACCGGGCGTCTGCTATCGCCTCTGGAGCGAGCACGAGCAGGCCGCGCTCATTCCCCACGACCCGGCGGAAATCCTTATCGCCGACCTGAGCGAGCTTGCCCTCAACCTCGCCCTCTGGGGGGTGAATGACCCGGCCGAACTCTCCTGGGTAGATCCCCCACCGCCGGCAGCCCTGGCCGAGGCCCGTCGCCTGCTGAAGATGCTGGGGGCGCTGGATGACAGGATGCGGATCACCCCCCTGGGGAGGAAGATGTCCGGGATCCCTCTCCACCCCCGGCTCTCCAGGCTCCTGTTGGCAGGCCTGGAGCGGGGCGAGGGTGATCTTGCCTGCGACCTCGCCGCCATCATCTCCGAGCGGGACTTCATCCGGGGCGGACCGGAATGCCGGGCAACCACACCCTGCGATCTTGAGGACCGGCTCGAACTGCTGCAGCAGTGGCGCAGCGGTGCGCGACACGATCTCTCTGCCGCCGGCGTCGATCGTGGGGCGCTGAGGACCGTCGAACGCCTCGCAGCCCAGCTCCGCCGCATCGCCGGCCTCAAGTGCCCGCCGCGGGGGTACTCCCCGGCGGATGCCGTGCTCCTGGCTGCGGTCGCCTTTCCCGACAGGATCGCCATGCAGCGGGAGCCCGGCTCCAGGCGTTACCTCCTCTCCAGCGGACGGGGTGCCCAGCTCGGCCCGCGCAGCGGGGTCGGCGACAGCAGGTTCCTCGTTGCCGTCCGGATGGATGGCGGCAGCGGTGCCGAGGGGACCATTTTCACCGCATCGTCTTTACAGGAGCACCGGGTACGGGAACTGTTCAGGGACGTCATCACGTCCGGCCGATTCGTGAGCTGGGACGAGGCCAACGGCAGGGTCACGGCCAGGGACGAGCATCGCCTCGGTGCCCTTGTGCTGGACAGTCGCACCGTAAGACCGGAACGCCGGGACATTGTCGCTGCAGTCCTGGAGCAGGTCAGGCTGCGGGGGAGCCTGGACCTGTTCGCGGTCACGCCGCTCTGCCGCCAGTACCGGGCACGGGTCCAGCTGCTGCACGAACGGTGCGGGGAAGAGGGGTGGCCCGATCTCTCCGACGCAGCTCTGCTGGCAACGGCAGAGGAGTGGCTCGCACCACTGCTCATGACTGCCGAAAGGCCGGAGAGACTGAGCGGCATCGACCTGCACGCCGCCCTCAAGGGGATGCTCGGCTGGAAACGGAACGCCGCCCTGGACGATCTCGCGCCGACCCACCTCGTTGTCCCCTCCGGTTCGAGGATCGCTCTCGACTATATCCCCGAGGAGGGTCCCGTCATGGCCGTCAAGCTTCAGGAACTGTTCGGCCTGGCGGATACGCCGACCGTGGCCAGGGGGAGGGTGCCCGTGCTGCTTCACCTCCTCTCACCGGCGGGAAGGCCGATGCAGGTGACCCGTGATCTTCGCAGCTTCTGGGACAACGTCTACCCCGAGGTCAGGAAGGAGCTGAAGGGGCGTTATCCCAAGCACCCCTGGCCCGACGACCCCTGGAGCGCGGTCCCGACCAGGCTGACGACAAAGAGGCTTCATGGTGGACGCTGAACAATGCTCTTGCAACCTCCGAATCGTGCACGCTAGTATTACCGTTACACAGTACACCCAGGAAGGAGAAGTATGCACGTCTCACTCATTCGTCGCCTGTGGGTGACGTTTTCCGCCTATGTCATCGGCAGTTATGCGTCGGGGGTGAACCGTTTCCGGGTCGCCGGTGCCGAGAACATCCCCGCCAGCGGCGGGGTGCTGCTGGCGTCCAATCACATTTCCGCCTACGAGACCATCTTCCTCCCGTGGGCGGTCATCCGGCGCTTCCCCCTCCAGATGCTCTGGGCCCCGGCCAAGGAAGAGCTCTTCCGCCACCCGTTCACCCGGTTCCTCTACAGTTCGTGGGGGGCTTTCCCGGTCAACCGTGGCCGGGACGTGCGGGCCGGCAAAAGGATCAACGAGCTGCTGCAGACGGAGAAAGTGATGCTCTTCCCCGAGGGGACGCGCCACCGGGACGGGGTGTTGGGAAAGGGTAACCGGGGAGTGGGGAAGATCATCTACGACACCCGTCCGGTCGTCATCCCGACGGCGCTCATCGGGCTCAACCACTGGAAATTCCCCGACGTCAACCGTGAAGGGATGGTCGTTTTCGGCGTCCCGGTGGATTTCAGCGACCTGTTCCAGTTGGAGGACAGCAAGACGACCCACCAGCTCATTGTCGACCGGATCATGGAGAAGATCGCCGATCTTCTCCGCTCGAGGGGGGCGTATGTCAACCCGGATTGAGATCTTCTGCGACGGTGCCTGCAGCGGTAACCCGGGACCGGGCGGGTACGGAGCCATCCTCCGCTACGGTAAGACGGTGAAGGAGCTTTCCGGAGGGGAACGGGAGACCACCAACAACCGGATGGAACTGACCGCGGCCATTACCGCCCTGGAGGCGTTGACGCGCCCCTGCAGCGTCGTGCTGACCACCGATTCCCAGTACCTCGTCAAGGGGATGAAGGAGTGGCTCGCCGGCTGGATCAGGAAAGGATGGATCAACAGCAGGAAGGAGCCGGTGCTGAACCGGGACCTGTGGGAGCGGCTCGATGCCCTGTCAAAGGTGCACACTATCGAGTGGTGCTGGGTGAAGGGGCATGATGGCCATGTCGAGAACGAGCGGTGCGACGAGCTCGCCCGCATGGCGATCAGGCAGGTGGTGGGCTAGTCATGGATTTCTTCATTTCCGACGTATCGGAACAGCAGGTCAGGCAGGAGAAGGAGAAGGCGCGGGAGATGAGGCGGAGCCGCTGGTGGAGCGAGCGGGTCGGCCGGGGGATCTGTCACTACTGCGGCAGAAAATTCCCCCCGGCGGAGCTTACCATGGACCATGTCGTTCCCATTGTCCGGGGTGGGAAAAGTACGAAAGGGAATCTCGTGCCGGCGTGCAAGGAGTGCAACAACAGGAAAAAATACCTGCTCCCCGTCGAATGGGAGGAATATCTCAACACCATGGGGGGGGAGAGGGAATGAGCGGGCCCGGTTGCAGGTACAAGGCGGTCATTTATGACTGTGACGGAGTTATGTTCGATTCCATGGGGGCCAACTTCGCCTTTTACCGGTCGGTCATGGGGTACATGAACCTCTCCCTGGACTGGAACGACCCGGAGGTCATCCGGATCATCCACACCTATGCGAACCGGGAGGTCATGCACCACTTCTTCTCCGACCCGGCAGAGCGGGAACGAGCGATCCACTTCGCGGGCACCATCGATTACCGGTCGCTGATACCGCTGATGCAGATGGAAGACGGTTTCCGGGACACCCTGGACGAACTCCGGGGGAGGGTCAGCCTGGCCATCTGCACCAACCGTTCGACATCTATTGATACGGTACTGGAGGACTTCGGACTCGCGGAATACTTCAGCTTTGTCATGACAGCTGCCAAGTCGTCCCTCCCCAAGCCCCACCCGGAACCGCTCCTCAGGATACTGGATCATTTCGGGTTCCGGGCCGACGAGGCCCTGTTTGTCGGCGATTCCGCGGTCGATGCCCAGGCGGCAGCCGCCGCGCAGGTCCCTTTTGTCGCCTACAAGGCGGACCTCCCCGGCATGGCGCGGATCGACCGGCACGAGGAGTTGCTGTCACTGATCCGGTGAGACTAGAGGCTTTCCAGGCGGGAGGCAGCGTCGCTGAATCCGGGGCACATGGCGACGATTTCCTTGAAGAGGTCCCGGGCGGCTTCCGTCTCTCCCGAGATCTCGTGGCAGACAGCCAGTTCGTACTTGATGCTGAGCAGTTCGTTCTCGCTGATGGAAGGCTCTTCCGTCAGGAAGGAGAGAATCGCCTCTGCCCGTGCCAGGTCGCCGTTGTCACGATGGCATTGGCTCTGGAGAAGCAGGCAGTCGATCTTCCGTGCGGGTGAGTTGGAGGCAACGATGAATTCGTTGATCGCCTCCTCGTACAGTCCCATCTCCTTGTAGGCGAGCCCCAGGCTGTAGTGGGACTCCGCATCCTCCCGGTCGAGATCGCTTGTCTTGAACATTTCCGCCGCGTCGGCTGCAAAGAGCTCTTCCCCGTTGTCCCGCCGGGGGAGGTCGAAATCCAGCTCTTCGGCAAACAGTGCGATCTCTCCCGCCAGGTCAAAGGTGTCGGCCGGTATTCCGGGCGGCTGAAGGGCCCAGTCCCCGGCTGCCGGCGTCTCCTCCGTCACAGGCTCCGGCGCGATCCCGGGCACGAGTTCGGCTTCAATCTCTTCCTCAGGTTCGGTCTCAAGCTCCAACTCGGTTTCAAGCTCCAACTCGGTTTCAAGCTCCAGTTCGGTTTCAAGCTCCAGCTCCGGCACTGTCTCGAGCTCAAGGTCCGGCACTGTCTCGAGCTCAAGGTCCGGCTCTATCTCAAGTTCCGCCCCGAACCAAGGGGTCTGCCCGGTCTCTATTTCCAGTTCCGCTACGGCTTCAAGCTCGACCTCGGGCTCGACTTCCAGTTCCGGCACAACCTCGAGCTCCAGTTCGAGCTCTTCCATCCCGATCTCGTCTGGTGATGCACCCGTACCGAGTTCCGGCGGTCCGGCTTCGACGTCCAGGTCCGGCATGGCACGGTCTTCGAGCGCCCCCAGGTCGATCTCCTCCTCCCAATCATGTTCCGCCGCTGAAGGCTCTTCGCCGATTTCCTCCAGTTCTTCGAGAAGTTCGAGGGACTCTTCCAGTTCAGGGAGCTCGACGGGCGAGGGGGCCGGCGTTTCTGCCGGGAGCTGAACCTTCTGTTCCACGCCGGCAGGAGGGGCGTGGGGTGGCTCCGGGGGAGGTGCGGGTGGCTGTGTCTGCGTTTCCGGTTCGACCGCTGCTGTTACGGGAGTCGATTCAGGTGGGGAGATGATACTGGCCGCCTGACCGGGGAAGAGAGAGGTCAGGCGGCTGGCAACGTGGTTGAAGCCGTTTTCGTCGCCGTTATCACGAAGATCGCCGGCAAGTGTGGAGAACCCTTCGAGGGCTTTGCCCTCCTCCCCGATGGTAAAATATTTTTCCGCAATCCGCAGCCTGATGGCGGAGTTCTTGGGGTCGATCGCCAGCAGGCTTTCCAGCACGCCCAGTGCCTTGCGATTTTCACCGGTTGACTCGTAAATACGCAGGGCGGCGTTATATTCGGCTATGGCGTTGCCGATCAACCCCTGTTTTTCGTTGAGGGACGCCAGGGTAAGGGATACTTCCGGGTTGGCCGGTTCCAGTTTCTGGATCTGCTTGTAGACCGCGATCGCCTTGAGATAGTACACCGCATCTATGTACTGCTTTGCCAGGGAGGTGTACTCCTTGACAGCTTCTTCGTTCCGGTTGGCCTTGGTGAGAAGTTCGGCGAGCTTCTGCCTGTGGCGGATATCGCCTGGGTCGAGGGAGATGATCTCTTCATACTCCTTGATGGCGCGACCCAGCTGTCCTTTCTGGATGTTCTTCTGGGCGCTCTCAAGGAGTTTTTTCTTCGTACTCAACGTTTCACCATTGTGACGGGATTATTGAAATATACAGATTAGTTAAAGTTATACGCAAGGTCAAGCGATTATCAGGTCTTTCTCTTGGCCGTTCCTAAAGCCTGATGACAGCATTCCCCTGTAGCATGCTTTCGGCGATGGCCAGCATATTGGTGACCGATCCGACGGCCAGTTCATTCCTTACGGAAAAGAAATCCAGGCAGACGCCGCAGGACATGATTTCAACGCCGGCATCTGCCAGCTTCACCAGTGCTTCCAACGTTTCCGCCCCGTTGACGGTCAGGAGTACGCCGCTGTTCAGAAAGAACATCTTCTCCGGCGGTTCGGCCACTTCCAGCAACGAGATGAGGAAATTCTTCATCAGCAGCTTCCCCAGGTCATCCGGCCCATTGCCGAGCCTGTCGCTCGCCACCAGGACAACGGCACTCCCTGAGGCAGGTGAGCGGGGAACAGCTGGCATCTGAACAGCGCCGGCGGCAATGGTCAGGGCGTATCCATCGGCAAGTTGCTCCTCTTCCACCCGGTACCCGCGGCTGGTTGCAAAGCGGGTCACATTTTCCCGTGGTGCGCCGGCATCGAGGATGATCCTGACTCGTTCACCGCCGGCCCCTTCGATGGCCTTTTTGGCCCTTATGACCGGTCCGGGGCAGGGGATGTTACGGCAATCGATCTCGTGCATCTCGCTCTCCTTGCGAAATCAATATTCACTTCGAAAATATGGAGGTTAACGGTGCTCAAGTCAAACATTTTTGCGCCATTCCGGCCGCAAATAAATTGACATGGACTAATCCTCCAACTAAACTGCTGCAGATGAATTTCTGTCCCATATCTGATGTGCAGTAACGACCGTATGAGGGGGATGACCCGCAATGGCAGCTTCCAGAGTAAAGACCCAAAGAAAAACCCGCTATGCCCTGTTGGGAGTGATTCTCGGCATAGGCGCTCCAGTCACCTGGATGCTGATAAAACTCGTTTTTTTCCCCGAAGCCAACACGACCCTGTGGGGGCAGGCGTACCATGAGCTGATGGGATCAGCGCTGAATATCACCCTCTTCCTCTTCATGGGGCTGGGGACATCGCTGGTCATGGGGGGGCTCGGTTTTTTCATCGGCAAGTCCGGAGACGAGCTCAATGACAGGGCCATCGAGCTCGATGCCCTCCATGGCGAGGTCAATGAGCAGAAGGAACTGTTCGAGAACAGGTACAAGATCCTGGACAACAACATCAAGAACTTCCACCTGATCAGCAGCCGTATCCAGAAGTCCATGGACCTGTCCGAAGTCCTCGCTCTCTGCGCCGAGGGCCTTCACGACATCCTCGGTTACGAGCGGGTGAACATCCTCCTCTGTGATGACGCAAGGGAGCATCTCCGCTTCGTCATATCAACCGCAACGGATGACGATTCCCGCAATCTGACCATCCCCCT
This sequence comes from uncultured Geobacter sp., assembly GCA_937860145.1. Taxonomy (GTDB): domain Bacteria; phylum Desulfobacterota; class Desulfuromonadia; order Geobacterales; family DSM-12255; genus CALMBF01. The sequence goes on along the minus strand of CALMBF010000078.1, from coordinate 8,776 downwards.
GGATGAGCGGAGCGGTATCATCTACAAATGCTTTGCCGAGAAGAAACTCTATATCGTCGATGATATCTCGAAATACCCCGAGGAGTTCCACCTCAAACCCCCCTTCGATGCCATCAAGGCCCTTCGCTCCAACAATTTCGTCATCTGCCCGCTGGTTGTCAAGGGGGAGGCCATCGGTGTGTTCGGCATCGATAACAAATACAGCAAGCGCCGCCTCAACGACACCGACGTGGATACGGTAAAACTCTTTGTCGACCAGGCCGCCTCTTCAGTTACCCGCATCAGCCTGCTGCGCGCCATCGACACCCTGACCAAGGAGCTGGAACGGTCGTTTTCCGAGATACTGCAGCGCCGCGAATCCTACTCGTCCAACCTCATAACCCTCGAAGGGGCGGTTTCCTCCATGTCCTGCAACACCAAGGATATCGCCTCTGCCTCGGAAAGTGTCCTCAAGTCGGTTGATGAAACGAGCAGCGCCGTGAGTCAGATCTCGGTGGCCATCGAGAATGTCACCAAGAGCCTGGATACCCTTTCCGAATCGACCTTCAAGTCCGCAGCTGCCATGGAGGAGATCAGTGCGTCCCTGAAAAACGTGGAACAGAGCGCGGCTCTCTCCCACAAGGTCTCCCGGATGGTCAAGTCCCAGGCGGACGAAGGACGGACCGTCGTGGAGGAGACCGTGGATGCCCTGGCGGAGATCCAGCGGGCGGTCGATTTCTCCTACAAGGGGATCCTGCGCCTTTCGGAGAACAGTTCACGCATAGACAGCATCATCAACGTCATCAATGACATTACCAAGCGGACCAATCTCCTGGCTCTCAATGCGTCGATCATTGCTGCACAGGCAGGTGAATACGGCAAGAGTTTCGGTGTCGTTGCCGACGAGATCCGCAACCTCTCCCTCCAGACCGGGCAGTCGACCGGCGAGATAACCAATATCATCGAAGAGATTCTCAACGAGTCCCGGGCCGCTGCCGAGAACGTTTCGAAGACCAAGCTTCTCGTGCAGAAAGGGGTGTCCCTCGGTCACAAGACCGGTGATTCGCTCAATACCATCATAGACAGCGCCAACCAGTCCATGGAAATGACCGAGGAGATCAAGGTGGCAACCCGTGAACAGGCCCAGAGCGTCGACCTGGTGACCCAGTCCATCGAGGATGTCAGCGCCATGACCTCAAAGATCTTCAACGTTTCCAAAGAGCAGTCCAATGCCACCAGAAGCATTGCCAATGCCATCGAGACGATCAAGCAGATGGCCGAGGAGATGGTGGGGGCAACGTCCCAGCAGGTCCGCGGCGGCAAGGAGATCCGTCATTCGGTGGACGGCGTTTCCATGATGGTGCACGATATCTTCCAGAATCTCGAAAGCCGCAAAGAGGAAAGCGCCACCGTGGTGAAGGAACTGGAGGTCATGCGGGACGTTTCCCGGTAGAAAATTATCTGGACAAACAGCGTTAGCGGGTGATATGAACGTTTAATGAGGCTGGCACGCTACTTGCGCGGAGCATACACGCCTTTCAGACCGTTAGCAGACATACTGCCTGGATTCTGTGGCTGAACCGGGACGGGGGGCAATAGCCGACAACTCAAGGATACTCTGTTTCCATTGATGATGTTCAAGCGCCTTTCGTATACGGAAGACGCTTTTTTTATTGTGGGGTTGCCGTGAGCAAAAAGAAGACCGTACTTGACATACAGAAGATGAAGGTCGACGGCGAGAAGATCGCCATGCTGACCTGTTACGATTATCCCTTTGCCCGGGTGATGGACGGTTGCGGCATCGACATGATCCTGGTCGGTGATTCCGCAGGTGTCGTGGTTGCCGGCTACGACACGACGCTGCCGGTCACCATGGACGAGATGATCTACCATACCCGCGCCGTCATGCGAGCCACCCCCAAGGCCCTGGTTGTCACCGACATGCCGTTCATGTCCTACCAGATCGACATTGCCGATGCCCGCAGGAATGCCGGTCGTCTCATCAAGGAGGGGGGGTCCGCTGCGGTGAAGATTGAGGGGGGGGTAAACGTGGCTCCGGTCATCCGTGCCCTGGTGGAGATCGACATCCCGGTCGTGGCCCATATCGGTCTCACCCCCCAGTCAATACACCGCATGGGGGGGTATAAGGTCCAGGGGAAGCGGGTGGAGCAGGCGGAGCGCATTCTGGAGGACGCCCTTGCCGTCGAGGCTGCCGGTGCCTTTGCCGTGGTGCTGGAAGGTATTCCCCAGAACCTGGCCAGACGGATCACGGAGTCGGTTGCCATACCGACCATCGGCATCGGGGCAGGACCTCACTGCGACGGACAGGTGCTGGTTATCCATGACATCCTCGGCCTGTGCGAGAAGTATTCGCCCAAGTTCGTCAAGCGTTACGTCGATGCACGGGAACTGGTTTCTGCCGCTGTCACTGCCTACATCGACGATGTACGACAGGGGACGTTCCCAACGGATGAACACAGCTTCAACTGATAACAGACATCGTAAGGCGTGAGACAGACGATGAAAATCATTGAATCAGTCCTTGAAATGCAGCAGATCTCCTCGCGGGCCAGGGGGGAGGGGAAGCGTATCGCCCTGGTCCCCACCATGGGGTTCCTCCACGCCGGTCATGGGTCCCTCATGGAGGAAGGGCGCAGGCGTTCCGATCTGCTTGTGACAAGCATCTTCGTCAACCCGACCCAGTTCGGCGCCGGGGAGGATTTCGACAGCTACCCCCGTGACCTTGAGCGCGACCTGGCGGTTGCCGCCAAAGCAGGGGTCGATCTGATCTTCGCCCCCAGGGCACGCGAGATGTACCCCGAAGGATACCAGACCTGGGTCGACGTGGAGAAGTTGACCCTCCCGCTCTGCGGTGCCAGCCGTCCCGGCCATTTCCGCGGCGTCACCACCGTGGTTTGCAAGCTCTTCGGTATCGTGCAGCCGACGTTCGCCCTGTTCGGGAAAAAAGATTTCCAGCAGCTTGCGGTTATTCGCCGCATGACAGCTGACCTCAACCTCCCGGTGGAGATCGTGGGGATGCCTATCGTCCGTGAAGCGGACGGGCTGGCAATGAGTTCCCGCAATTCGTACCTTTCGCCGGAGGATCGTGTCAATGCCCTCTGCCTCAGCCGGGCGCTTGGCGCCGTGACGGCAGCCTACCGGAAGGGGGAGCGCGACGTTGCTGCCCTGGAAGCGCTCGCCCGGGGAGAGATCGCCTCAGTCGCCGGGGCAGTGATAGACTACCTGGAGTTTCGCCACTCCGGCAGCCTGGAGATGCAAGCACGGGCCGACGACGCCACTCTGCTGGCCATGGCGGTAAAAATCGGGACGACAAGACTCATCGACAACTGCGTGCTCGGGGACGATGAGGACCTGCTCTCCAGGCCCGTTGACCCTCCGAACTGAATCCAATTGGCCGGTAGTCCGTCAGCCGCCGGCATGAAGGTGAAACGATAATGCCGAAAAATCGTGACGCAGCCCGCGCCAACCTGGAAAGCCTGTACCGGATCTTCACCGTGCCGGAGGCGCCCGATTCAACCCTCGGCGCCGTTGACCAGGCAATAACCGACGATGTCGCCGGCTTCCTCCAGACCCACATTGTCGCCATCGAACGTTCGATGGAAGAGATCGAAGCGAGCTTCTCCTCCTTCACCATCCCCGAAGAACCGACCTACGTCTCCGAATATACCGAGTTCGTCAAGGATAACCTGGTCGCCCAGTCGGTCCACACCGCTGCCCCGGGCTTCGTCGGGCACATGACCTCGGCGCTCCCCTACTTCATGCTCCCCCTCGCGCGCCTCATGACCGCTCTCAACCAGAACCTGGTGAAGGTGGAGACATCCAAGGCCTTCACCCCCATGGAGCGGCAGGTTCTCGCCATGCTCCATCACCTGGTCTACCGCTTACCCGATGATTTCTACCCCCGCTGGATCCACGACAGCCAGCATGCCCTGGGCGCCTTCTGTTCCGGCGGGACTATCGCCAACGTCACGGCGCTCTGGGTGGCGCGCAATCGCCTCTTCGCCCCTGAGGGAGATTTTCGCGGCATCACCCAGGTGGGGTTGGCGGGTGCCCTGAAGCACCGCGGTGCCGACGGGATCGCCGTCCTTGTTTCCGAGCGGGGCCATTACTCCTTCGGCAAGGCAGCAGACCTCCTCGGCATCGGCCGGGACAACCTGATCAAGGTGCAGACCGACAACTCTAACCGCATCGACCTGAAACTCCTGAAAGACGAGTGTCGTCGACTGCAGGACCGGAATGTCATCCCTCTCGCGATAGTCGGCATCGCCGGGACAACCGAGACCGGGAACATCGATCCTCTGGAGGCGCTCGCCGATTTTGCACGGGAAATCGGCTGTCATTTCCATGTGGATGCAGCCTGGGGTGGGCCGACGCTCTTTTCCGACCGGTACCGCGCACTCCTTGCCGGCATCGAGCGGGCCGATTCGGTGACCATCGATGCCCACAAGCAGCTTTACGTACCGATGGGGGCGGGGATGGTCGTCTTCAGGGATCCCACCGCCCTGTCGGCGATCGAGCATCACGCGAACTACATATTGCGACACGGTTCCAAGGACCTGGGGAGCCACACCCTCGAAGGGTCGCGACCAGGGAAGTCGATGCTGGTACATGCCGGTTTTTCCATCATCGGCCGCAAGGGGTACGAGCTTCTCATCGACATGGGGATCGAGCGGGCGAAACATTTCGCAGACATGATCAGGAATCTTCCCGATTTCGAGCTGACCAGCGAACCGGAGCTGAATATCCTCACCTACCGGTACGCTCCGCTGAAGGTGCAGCAGGCCATGGAGAACGCGACGCCCCAGAAGCGTGCCGCCCTGAATGCACTTCTTGACCAGGTCTGCATGCTTTTACAGAAGATCCAGCGCGAAGCGGGGAAAACCTTCGTCTCCCGGACACGACTCCGGATTGCCCGGCATGGAGAGGAACTCACCGTCCTGCGCGTCGTCTTGGCCAATCCGTTGACGACCGACGAGATCCTCGAGGGGGTTCTGCGCGAGCAGTGCGAGATCGTGCAGCGCCCGGAGATCCAGGCGCTGCTTCATCAGCTTGAAGAACTCTGCGACGATCCGGCCGCGGGCTGATGATGACGGTCTGATCACGTACCGTATCCCATGAAGTGTTGTAGAGATGGGCAGGAGACCTCGCGTTTTTTGCCCATCTGTTTTTGTCTGGTACAATTAAGCTCGTCAGTGCAGTGCACCGGGGGTTCGGGAGGCTTTTCCATGCAGATCATCGCCGCTTCACATCTGTTGCCGATCAGTGGAGAACCATGTCACGGCGGGGGAGTTGTCGTTGCTGACGGCCTGATACAAGCGGCCGGCCCGTTGAACGAACTGCGCAGATCCTTCGACGCGCCGGTGCTCGACTATCCCGGCTGCGTCCTCATGCCCGGCCTGGTAAATGCCCACACCCACCTGGAGCTGACCCACTACCCCGCCTGGCTGCACCGCAAGGATTTGAAATATTCACCTCGCACCTATGTGGACTGGATCATCCAGGTCATCAAGGTAAAGCGCGGCCTTCAGCATGAAGAGCTCGCCGCATCCCTCCGGGAAGGGCTGGATATCTCCCTGCAGGCTGGCACCACCATGGTGGGGGATATCCTCAGCGACAGGCGACTGCTCGCCACCTATGCCGACCGTGAAATAAGTGGCCGAATCTACCTTGAGCTGATCGGACAGAACCGGACCCTTACCCGGGAACTGCTGGGCGACGTCCTTGCCGCTACCGAGCGGGTACCTCACCCGTTCCTCCCCGGCCTTGCCCCCCATGCACCCTTTACCGTTGCCGACGGCTTCCTTGCGGACATAACAGCCGCCGCCCGCAGCCGGAAGATCCCTCTGACCATGCACCTGGCCGAGTCAAAGGAGGAGAGCGCCTTTTTCCTGGACTCCAGCGGCAAGATAGCCACCGACCTCTATCCGTTCGTCCAGTGGGAAAACTACCTTCCTTCACCACGGCGGCAGACTCCGACAGAGTGGTTCCACGGCACCGGTCTGGCCGGCCCCGATTTCCATGCGGTTCACTGTGTCCACCTCACACCGGCCGATGCCAGACTGATCAGCAGGAGCGGCATCCCGATCGTGCTCTGTCCGCGGAGCAATGACAGGCTCGATGTGGGGAGGGCACCCGTCCATGTCTTCCGAAAAGCGGGGATACGGCTTGCCCTCGGCACCGACTCCCTGGCGAGCAACGACTCCCTCTCCCTCTGGGATGAGATGAGGGCATTGCTGCAGCTCTATCCCGGCGAGTTCACCCCTGCGGACGTGCTGGAGATGGCGACGCGGGGAGGTGCGGAAGCGATCGGCAGGGGAGGGGAGGCAGGTACCCTGGAGGCCGGCAAGCGCGCCGACCTGCTGCTTCTCGAGCTAGGTCACGTTCCGGCCACAGGCACTCTCCACGAAGCTATTCTGTATAACGGTCGGCTGACAGGGGTGTGGGTCGGCGGCACCCCGGTGGTTCACCCTTCCTGACGGTATATTTGCATTGTCGCGATATGACGCTTTTGCTATAGTCAGACGATGGGTGAAAAGCTTATCTGCAACAACAAGAAGGCATACCACGACTATTTCGTCGAAGAGAAGTATGAAGCGGGGATGGTGCTTACCGGCACGGAGGTCAAATCCCTCCGCATGGGGAAGGCAAACCTGAACGACGCCTTTGTCCAGATAAAGTCAGGCGAAGCATATCTCAATAACCTGCACATCTCTCCCTATGAATTCGGTAACCGGGAAAATCACGATCCTGACCGGTTGCGCAAGCTTCTCATGCACAAAAAGGAGATCGTGAAACTGTTCAGCAAGATTCGCGAACAGGGATACACGGTCATCCCCCTTCGTCTCTATTTCAAGAACGGCATGGTAAAGGCGGAAATCGGCCTCGCGAAGGGGAAGAAGCTGTACGACAAGCGGGAGGATATGAAACGGAAGGACCACAAGCGGGAAGTGGAGCAGGCGATGAAAGCTGGAAGAAAAGTGTAATTTAGTTAGACCTGTGACACTGGACGTGAGATGATAAAAATGGGATGTAAGTGGTACATCCCGAAACTAACGTACATATGGGGGTGTAAAGGTTTCGACGGGGGTAGGAAGCAAAGGTTGCATGCCGGGGATGTGGGTTGGCCCCGTTAACAATCCCACACGGCTATAAATGCCGACAATTATGATTACGCTGTAGCAGCTTAATAACCTGCTACCGTCCGCCTGAGCTCCTCCCGTGGGCAAGGTGCGGACGTCATTTACACGGGATAGTTTCCCCGAATGCCTTTGGCGGGGGGGCGAAATCAAAGGAGGATCGCAGCCGGGTATCCTGTTCAGCGGAGACGAAAGCTGTTAAACCCTAAATGCTGAAACAAGCATGTAGACCCCTTCTGCGTATGACTTTCGGACGCGGGTTCGATTCCCGCCACCTCCACCATTTAAAGGTCCGATAAGGACCGGAGCAGTACAAGAAGCCCTGAGAAATCGGGGCTTTTCTTGTTTCAGTAGTCTTTTAGTGTCCAGTATAATCCCTTGACATGCTGTAATTATGACAGTAGATTTTGCAGTAGATAGGTGTACCGCAAATAAATCTACTGTCAAAAGGAGAGGGCGATGGCTAAAAGGATTACACCGTTGTCTGATATCCAGGTGAAAAATGCAAAGCCGAAGGATAAGGATTATCGGTTGACTGATGGAGACGGTCTTTATCTTTTCTGCCACACTTCCGGCGGTAGATTATGGAGGCTTGACTACAGATTCAACGGCACACGGAAAACCCTTGCACTTGGGTCTTATCCAACAGTTACCCTTATGGACGCACGGCAACGCCGCAGTGATGCAAAGAAACTTCTGGATAATGGTGTAGACCCCGGCGAGGTCAAGAAGGCTCTCAAGGCTGCGACGGTTGCTGAGGCAGAAAATAGCTTCGAGACTGTAGCGCGGGAATGGCATAGCAAGTTTTCCGGTTCATGGTCTTCAACCCACGCGGAAACAACGATCAGGCGGTTAGAGCTAGATGTGTTCCCCGTATTGGGGGATAAGATCATTGGTGAGATCAAGGCGCCTGCACTGCTGGCAATGCTTCGTCGGATCGAATCAAGGGGAGCTCTTGAAACTGCCCACCGTGTCAGAACGATATGCGGCCAGATATTTCGTTATGCAGTGGCAACAGGCAGGGCGGAACGTGATCCAGCAGCAGACCTCAAGGGAGCACTACCCCCCTACAAGAAAGGACACCTCGCGGCCATTACTAACCCGAAAGAAGTTGCACCGCTCCTGAGAGCAATAGACGGCTTTCAAGGCTCTTTCGTGGTCAAAAGTGCTTTACTGCTTTCTCCTCTGTTCTTTGTGCGCCCGGGTGAACTCAGACAAGCTGAGTGGGCGGAGATAGACTTTGAAACGTCAACTTGGAACATTCCGGCAGAACGGATGAAAATGAAGGTTGCCCACATTGTTCCTTTATCCAGTCAGGCGCTTGCAGTGCTGCATGAACTCCATGCATTGACCGGAAGGGGCAAGTATCTTTTCCCCTGTCACAGATCGTTTGCCCGTCCCATGAGTAACAACGCCATCAATGCCGCTCTGCGCCGGATGGGATTTGAAAAGGATGAAATGACCGGCCATGGATTTAGGGCTATGGCTAGAACAATTCTCGATGAAGTATTGCAGGTAAGGCCTGATTTCATTGAACATCAACTAGCACACGCTGTCAGGGATGCAAACGGCAGGGCGTACAACCGTGTCAATCGGCATTGAATTTTGACCCACCATAGGCGTGTTTTTTGACCCACCCC
>CALMBF010000077.1 GCA_937860145.1 uncultured Geobacter sp. | reverse complement strand
CGACGACGTGGACGACATCGTCAACATGGCCGCCATCGCCGTGGTGGATGCCCAGGGGATCTGATCCTGAAGATGCGTGAGTTGTATGAAAGGCCCGGCGGATTCCGCCGGGCCTTTGTGTTGAATTTGACAGATATTTCAAATAGCGTTATGGTTCTGGACGGGTGATGCTGCCTGAAATGGTGAACCGTTGTTCGCCTGACTGTATTTGCTGCGAGGATAATCATGAACCGGTGTCTTCAACTCGTCATTCTGCTCCTGCCGCTGCTGCTGGCCGTACAGCCCTGCCGGGCAGCCAAGGTCAAGGCCTACGTCAACAAGTTCTCGGTATCCGTTGCGGAAAACAGGGATGAGTTGAAGCACTCCTTGCAGACCCTGCTCATGTCCCGTCTGAACAGCGACGAGATACTGGCGGTCGACAGCCAGGCCGAAGCCGATATCCTCATCGAGGGGAGCTACATTGTCTTTGGCACCGTTTTCAGTCTCGACGGTCTGATCAAAACCCGCGCCGGAGCCTTCATCGACCGGGTTTTCATCCAGGGTGACAGTCAGAACGAGCTGATTCCTGCAGTCACCGACATGGCCCATGCTCTTCAGCGAGCCCTCTGGAAGTGGGATCCTACGCTGGTTGGAACGGGGGGAGGCGAGCAGGCAGCAGCCGCGTCCACCAGGGTGCCGGAACCTGCGGTCACGAGCCCTCCGGTGCCTGAAGTCAGGCCAGTGCCGAAATCTCCCCAGAAAGCCGCGCCCAAGCCCGTAGTAAAACCGGCGGCCGTTGCGGTACCTCTGCAGGCTCCTCTGCCGAAGCAGCAGAAGATCGCCGCAAAACCCTGGGAAAGCCATCGTCTCCCGGAAACGCTGAACGGCATTGCCCTCGGCAGGTCATTGGGTGATAAGGGGGTCGAGGTCTTCACCACCGGTGAGCGCTATCTGCGTTACTATCTCAAGGGGAGCACGCTGCAGTTCGTTACTGCGGTCGTGGTAGGGGCTGATGAGAAGATTGTCGGTGTGGATGTTGCGGATCTCGATCAGGACGGGGTGCCGGAAGTCTATGTATCTGTCGTGAAGGGGGGGACTCCCGCTTCCCAGGTTTACGCGCCGGAAAACAACCAGCTGAAAAAGATTGCCGGCGACATCCCTTACCTGCTGCGCGGTAGCGGCTCCGGCGACAAGGGGCAGAAGATCTATGCCCAGAAGATGACCGCTGCCGGCCTCCTCACGGGGGAGGTCTTCGAGCTGGTCAAGAGAGGGGACCGTTTTGCCGCAGAAACGCCCCTGACGCTCCCCCGGTTCGGAAACCTCTACAACTTCAACCGGTTCAGCGGGCCCAAAGGTGAGCAGTACATCGTCGTCGGCCATCCCGATGGCTACCTGCTGGTCTATGCGCCCGACGGAAAGCAGCTCTGGAAGAGCCGTGACAAGTTTGGCGGCAGCGAGCCCATCACCTGCCAGGCCGGCGGCGAGCCGGCCACTGCCGGCTGTACCCTGACCCGTTCCCAGCGTCTGCTCGTCACCAGGTCCGGCGATGTCATTGTCGCCCGCAACAGCGGCCTGAACGGCAACGGCGCCAAGGGGATCTACACGAAAAACAACGTACTGCTCCTTGCCTGGGACGGTCAGGCGTTGCAGGAGAAGATGCGTACCGGCCTGAGTCAGAATTACCTGGCGGATTTCTCCTATGACGAGCGGACCAAGGAGATGCTGCTTCTGGAGGTCGAACCGAAGGAGGATTCCAGCGGCGAACGGGGGAGCAGGGTGGTGGTGAGGACCGTCGAATGAACGGCTGCGGCGGCGTGCCCCCCATGCCGGTAAGGGCCGGAGGCACGCCGCGCAGCTTACTTCTGTTCCGGGGCCCTGAACCTGATCTCCCGTGAAAACGGCCCCACGCATTTGTTGTTCTGGCAGAGGAGGTAGTGCAGTGAGGCAGCCCCCTCGGCCCTCTTTTTCTGCCCGCATGCAAGGGTCGTAAAATCCTGCCTGATGGTCGCCTTCTGGGTGAAGTACTCCGAGTAGGCCCCGCTCTCATCGGTGCCTGCCACGTCCGGCGCCGGCATCCTGCTCTTCCCCGTCACCCTGAGGCATTTCCCCGGAGAAAACGTGAGTCGCAGAGGCCGGGTTCCGGTTGAATTGTCGGCCAGAATCTTCCACCCCCCCTTCGGCGTCATGGCGATGTCCAGGCCGAACCGGGTTTTGCTGTCCCCGGGGGTCACATCGGCCTCAAGCTGAATGTACTGGTCGTCATAGGTAAAGACCCGTTCTCCGGGGCGGGCTGCGGCGACAGCCCGTGCCGGGGGGAGAACGGCGACGGCGAGGAGGGAGCCGAGGGCCATCACCATCAGCTTGGGTCGAACGGAATACGAGTTCATGGCAGAGTCTCCCTCACGGTTGTCACGGCAGGACGAAGATGCAGACGCTCTGATTCAGACCGTCGAAGAACGACTCCACTCCCTGGGAACCCACCAGGCCGGTGGTCTGCTTGGCCTTGCTCTGCCGGTATTTTTCGAACATCTCCTCGATGCCGTAAGCACGGGCCACGTTCCTGTTGATCAGCGGCCCGTACTTGCCCAGCCACCTGATGCTGATCTGGGCCGCGGGTACGCCGTTTGCCGTCAGCCATCCCATGACCGCCTCTGCCCTGGTCCTGGAGATCCGGTCGTTGATATCCGTGGAGCCGGGAATAGACGAGCGGGCGTCAAGCTGGATCCGCTGGCTCGGGTCCTTCTGCCAGCGTACCAGAGCCTTCTTGAGCTGCTCTTCATTGTTGATCTGGATGAAGCCGTGGGAGCGGTCCCCCTTGTAGCTGTTGTCGACTTTTGCTGATCCGGTGTTGAAGCGCACGATGCCGCTGTAGTACATCCGCGAGCTTTCGGTGTAGAGGCCCGCGAACTTGTTCAGGATCTTGCCGCAGCTTTTCCGGCAGTCGAGCATCTCTTCGAGGATGAGCATCCGCTGGCGGTTGTACTCCTGGGGATCGCCGGCATACTCTTCGAGCCTGGTCTTGTACGCGCTCAACTTGCCGCAGAGTTCGCGCAGGGAGATGTTCTCCTTGGCGGCGATGTCCAGGAGTTCCTTCTGCATGTTCTCGGGGAGGAAGGTGCTGCCGACGCTCCGGGAAAACTGGTCATCCTTCTTCTCCGTGCTGGTCATCGGCACGGTTGACAGCAGCCAGTCGGTTTCAGTGGGGCAGGGGTTGGCCTGTGCGGGATCGGCCGGGAAGGGCAGGGCACTCTTCCCCGACGGGGCGACGGTTTCGACGGCCGGCTTTTTCTCGGCAGGCTTCTGACTTTTCGGGCTGATGACGTCGTAGCCCGCTCCCCAGCAGCAGACACTCAGGCCGAGTGTCAGCAGCGACGCACCTGCAAGGATACTCGCTTCTTTCATCCTCATGGTTTCCTCCTCCTCTGCATTGTATGTAAGTCGTTCATTCCTGGTATTTCAGCTTCCATATCTCACCAAGTTCCGAGTCTGTCCAGTTCAGCTTGTCCGTCAGGTAGAACGGTACCTCCCGCTGCAGGAAGACCGAGATCGGGAGCGGAGTGACCGGCTCCTTGTTCGCCAGGACCAGCGGCACCATCTGCTTGAGGAGCAGGTCGTCCTTGGAGTCGATGTAGTAGAAGATGTTCTTCCGCCTGATGGCACCCGACTTGATGAGGGTCGTGAAGATGGCTTTCTGGTTGTCGTGTTTGGCGACAATGTACAGGGAAACGTTGGGGTGAGCCACGGCATACTGCATGATACGCGGCATCTCCTCCAGGCAGACCGGGCACCAGGTCGCCCAGTAGTGGAAGATGTTTTTCTGGACTTCGTTGAAGTTCTGCTTCGGGTCGGCCAGCCTGGCTACCAGTTTCTTGACCTCCGCCTTGGTGACGGGGTTCAGCTTGAGCAGGGGCTCGCTCACCTGCTCGGACAACTCCCGGGCGTCGGCGCAGGTGGCGTAGGCGGTCCGGTCGCAGCGGCGCAGGAACTCCTTCAACCGGTTCGACAGTTCGAAGCTCAGCCGGTTGTTGGTCTGATAGTACGTCTTGGCGGCGAAGTAGCGCGCCTCAGGGAATTCCCACGATTTGTCCATCTCGACCAGTTCGAGGAAGTTCCGGCTCGCCTCCCCGTAGTTGTCCTCGTTCCAGTAGATCGTCCCCATGGACATCCGCGCGACCAGGGCGAGTCCCGGCTCGCTCTTGGCTGCCTCCAGGTAGCGGAGCGCCCGGGCGCTCTCACCCTTTTCGTAGAACTTCTTCCCGGTGGCGCTCAGGGCGACCGTGAGGGTCAGTTCCAGCCGCACTTCATCGCTTGCCGGCGACCTGACCAGCTTGGCAGCGACCTTGCCGATGTCGGCACCTCCGATGGTTCGGAATTCGAAGCTGTGTTCCCCGGTCGTCTCGTCAGAATTGACGGCAACGTCGAGATTCTTGGCGGGAAAGAGCGACGCCAGGAGTCTCTGGTTGCTGAAGTCCCGCGGTTTGAGCTGCAGCGAAAGGCGGTTGTCCTCGGTCCTGAGCGCCTTGGCAAGATCGATGTCGCCGAGCGGTTCAGCCAGTTTCAGGAGGATCGTCCCCTTTACCTGACCTTTGGGGGCGCGGTCATCGAACTCGAACCCCTTCACGTCGGCAACAGTCAGGCGCAGCTCCCTGCCGGCAGGGTAGGCATAGCTGATGTAGCGCTGGAACTTGCTGACCAGCTTCATGTCCGAGCAGTAGAGTTTCAGGGTGGGGACGATGGTGAAACGCTTGAGCTTCTGCTGGGGGAGGGTGGTGACGGAGACACCGTTCGTGCTTACCTGGGGGCTTTTCTGCAGGCTGTCGAGGAGCGGCCGGTCGTCCTCCACCGGCATGTCGACAATAATCGCGTTGTTCTCCTGGGAGCAGCCGAAGGCGATCTCGTCCTGCTTGACCAGGCTGGTGGTGGCGATGACCACCAGGCCGTCGGCGACGCGGCGGATCTTTATGGAGCCGGTGTCAGCCTCGTCTCCCCGGGCCGACGGGCAGCAAAAGGCGGTTATCGCAAGGGCGGACAGCAGTATCTGCCGGATTTGGGCGAAGCGTTGCATGGGGTTCCTCACATCCCGTAACGGGGAACCATACCTTATAATGTCGCCGGGCGGCTGTCAATGGCGGGAAGAGGTGCCGGCCGCCTTCGCCGGGGGAGGATTCAGCGCCGCCTGCAGAGCTGGTCGGTCAGCCTGAGCAGTGTCGGTATCCGGTGGCTGCCGTGCATGGACCTGACAGACTCCTTCGCGCTTTCGAGGGGGATTCCCACGCCGGTTATATAGAGGGGGGTAGCGCTCGTTCCTCTCAGGATGGCCCACTCCGGTGGGGTCCCCCGGTAGGGGCGCTTGGCCACCCCCACGACCGTGACAACCCCTCCCAGGGCATCGTAGAGGTGTCTCCCCAGCCCCGGGACCTGGTCCCCGTCCAGGTAGACGAACCCGTCGATCACGATCGTGTGCGGAGTGAGGCGGTGGTCGGCGAGGAGGTGCAGGATGCACGGGAGTTCCCTGCGATAGAACTCTCCCGGCACATAAGCGGCCGCTCCTGGAAGGGAGCTGGTGAACACCCCGCTTGCCCGGTCGTCCTGCCAGTGATTGAAGGTAACCCCGGCGATGAACGCGTCGGTGTCCCGGTAATCGACGTCAACTGAGAGGATCATGTGACTCTCGTCGCTTCAAGCTATGCTACAGCCGTGAAAAAGGCCCGGCGGATTCCGCCGGGCCTTCTGACTGCCGATGCTGAGGGGGTTACTTCCTGATGTTGTAGAACACGTCCTTGCCGAGGAACTTGGCGGTGACATCCAGTTCGTCCTCGATCCTGAGGAGCTGGTTGTACTTGGCCACACGGTCGGTGCGGCAGAGAGAGCCGGTCTTGATCTGGCCGGCGTTGACAGCCACGGCCAGGTCGGCCAGGGTGGTGTCCTCGGTCTCGCCGGAACGGTGGGAGATGACGCAGGTGTAGCCGGCGCGCTTGGCCATCTCGATGGCGTCCAGGGTCTCGGTGAGGGAGCCGATCTGGTTGAGCTTGATCAGGATGGAGTTGGCAATCCCCTTCTGGATACCCTCCTTGAGGATCCTGGGGTTGGTGACGAAGAGGTCGTCGCCGACGATCTGGATCCGCTTGCCGAGACGGTCGGTGAGGAGCTTCCAGCCGTCCCAGTCGTTCTCGGCCATGCCGTCCTCGATGGAGATGATGGGGTACTTGTTCACCAGGTTCTCGTAGAAGTCCACCATCTGGGCCGGGGTCTTCTTCGGCTCCTTCTCGTTCTCAAGGGTGTAGATCCCGTCCTTGAACAGCTCCGAGGAGGCGACGTCCAGGGCGAGCAGTACCTGCTCACCCGGCTTGTACCCGGCCTTGACGATGGCTTCCATGATGACTTCCAGGGCCTCCTCGTTGGAGGAGAGGTTGGGGGCGAAACCACCCTCGTCGCCTACGGCCGTATTGTACCCCTTGGCCTTCAGGACACCCTTGAGGGCGTGGAAGATCTCGGCACCCATGCGCAGGGCCTCGGCGAAGGAGCCTGCCCCGACGGGCATGATCATGAACTCCTGGATATCCACGTTGTTGTCGGCGTGGGCGCCGCCGTTCAGGATGTTCATCATCGGCAGGGGGAGTTCCTTGGCGTTGCAGCCGCCGATGTACTGGTAGAGGGGGAGGCCGGACTCTTCGGCAGCCGCCTTGGCGACCGCAAGGGAGACACCGAGGATGGCGTTGGCGCCGAACTTGCTCTTGTACTCGGTGCCGTCCATTTCGAGCATTTTGCGGTCGATTCCGATCTGGTCGGTGACTTCCATGCCGATGATCTCGTCAGCTATGATGTCGTTTACGTTCTCAACGGCCTTCCTTACCCCTTTGCCGAGATACCGCCCCTTGTCGCCGTCCCGCAACTCCAGTGCTTCGCGCTCGCCCGTCGAGGCCCCGGATGGGACTGCTGCCCGCCCCATGACGCCCGACTCGGTGAATACTTCGACCTCCAGTGTCGGGTTGCCGCGGGAATCCAGGATCTCCCGTGCGTAAACATCGGTAATCTGACTCATTTTCTGCCCCCTTCATCGAATTTGAATTGCTGTCTGACATTGACAGTTTCAGCCAGAGAATAATCTGAACCTTATAGCACAGTCATGAAAAAAGGGAAGCAGATTCCCGCCCGCCGGGCACGCAATGGTTGACACGGTCGAGCGCTCGGCGCTATATTAATAAGTCTGTAGTTTAATCTACCGGTACAGAGCAAAGTGGCCGATGCCTTCAGCGGGCGACAACAATGAGATGACAGGTACGGGTGCACTCCCCCTTGTATGGCGGAGGCTGCAGGACGCACTGGCCAACAGGTTCTCGTCGCCCACGTCGGAAAAGCGCGACCGACTGATCCTCCTCCTTCTCACCACCGTCTTACTGACGTTCCTCATCATTCCCGAACAGCATATTATCAAGACCAGGTACAAGGCAGGCGAAATCGCAACCGCCGACGTACGCGCCAACCGTGACTACCTTGTGCAGGACCGGAAGCTGACCGAGGAGAAGCAGGCGGAGGCCGCCGCCGCCGTGGCCGTGATCTACGATCTGGACAAATCGATCGTTGACTCCATTATGCACCGTCTGCACCGGGGGTTTGCCTTCCTCTCCACTGCCAGGAACGGCAACTCGGACCGTGAACAGTTGCGCAAGGGGCTGTCCGACATCATCGGGGTCGAGGTCACCCTGCAGGAACTGGGGGCATTGCTGCGCATAGACGACGAGAAGCGGTTCATGTCCGACATGGGGAAAGCCCTGCAGCAGGTTTACCGCGATGAGGTGATTGCTGACCAGAGCTCCTTTATCGCTGACCGCATCAACGGTATCGCGCTGCGGGGGGGGAAGGGGGAACCCCTGCCCGAGAGCGCCCTCCCGTCCGACCCGATAGAGCTGGAAGAGGCACGCAAGTTCCTGCGCGGCATGAAAAACGTCACCTTTGCCGGCCCGGCGGGAGTGAGTGTCAGGGGACTCGTGGCAAGGATGCTCCGGCCCAGCCTCGTCTTCAATCACGACAGGACCGAGGAGAAGAGGGGGATGGCCAGGCATGCGGTCAACCCGGTCCTCATCCAGGTGAAACGCGGGGAGATGATTGCCCGCGACGGTGACCGGATTACGGCGGAGCAGGAGATGAAACTCTCCTGGATAGCTTCCGAGACATCCCTTGCCGGCAGGGTCAGCATGGGAACCGGTGTCATGGGGATCGTACTGGTGCTGCTCTACTTCCCCTACCGGTTCGCCCGGAAGAACATCCGCAAGTTCAACCCGACGTACAAGGATCTGTTCCTGCTGTCGGTCCTGACGATCATCCACTTCATCCTTCTGAAGATGCTCTACTCGATCACCACGCCGCTGGGGGGGGCCTTCCCCTTTGTGGAGACCTCCGGTTACATCTTCCTGTTCCCCTTCGCCACCAGCGCCATCCTGGTACGCATCTTCATAAATTCGGAAGTGGCCCTGGTGCACGCCGCCATCTGCGCGCCGCTGGCCGGCCTGCTGTACAACAGCCTGCCGGTGGTTGTCTATTCGCTCCTCGGGAGCATCATCGGTGCCCACGGCGTGCGCCACTGCGACCGCAGGGGGACTATCTTCAGTGCGGGGCTCAAGGTGAGCGTGGTGAACCTGGCCATGGTCGTGGCGTTCCAGCTGTTCCACGAGAGCATCGTCTCCACCCAAACCGTCTACTGCATGGCCTTTGCCATCGCGAGCGGCCTGGTCACGGCAGTGCTCGCTTCCGGCGGCATCCCGTTTCTGGAGAGCCTGTTCCAGTACACTACCGACATCAAGCTTCTCGAACTGACAAACCTTAATTCGCCGGTACTGCGCGAGCTCATGGTGCGTGCCCCGGGGACCTATCACCACAGCGTGGTGGTGGGTAACCTGGTGGAGGCGGCGGCAGAGGCGATCAATGCCAATCCGCTCCTTGCCAGGGTTGCGGCCTATTACCACGATATCGGCAAGATCAGCAAGCCACAGTATTTCATCGAGAACCAGGCCGGTGGTGAAAACCGCCATGACAAGCTCTCCCCCAGCATGAGTGCCCTCATCCTCATCTCCCATGTCAAGGAGGGGACGGAGCTGGCCAGGCAGCACCGTCTCGGTCAGCCGATTGCCGAGATCATCCGCCAGTCCCACGGAACCGCCCTGATCAAGTTTTTCTACCAGAAGGCCCTGGAACAGGCAGCGCCCGACCAGGTCGTCGATGAGCATGACTTCCGTTATCCGGGTCCGAAGCCCCAGACCAGGGAGGCAGGTCTCGTTCTGCTGGCCGATGCCGTGGAGGCCGCCTCCCGAACCCTGACCGACGCCACGCCGGCCAGGATCCAGGGGCTTGTCCAGAAGATCATCAACAACATCTTCATCGACGGCCAGCTGGACGAGTGCGAGCTGACGCTGAAGAACCTGCACGAGATCGCCTGGAGCTTCAACCAGATACTGACCGGCATCTACCACCAGCGGATCGACTACCCCCAGCCGGCTTACAAGGAAAAGAACATCGGAGTCAGGAGGCAGAGTGACCATAGCGATAGTGAACCGGCAAAGACGGGTGAAGGTCGGGATGAAGCCCCTAAGGGGGGTGGCGGAGAAGATCTTAAGCGTCTTGGGATGTCCCACTAGCGAGCTCTCCATCGCCATTGTCGGCGATCGCGCCATCCGCATCCTCAACCGGGAGTACCTGGGAAAGGACCGGCCGACCAATGTCATCTCCTTCTCCATGCAGGAAGGGGATTTCGGAACCGTCAACCCGTCCCTGCTGGGGGATGTGGTGATCTCCGTCGACACTGCCGCCCGCGAGGCGGAAGAGGCCGGGGTGACTTTCTGGGAGCGGCTTGTATTCCTGCTCATGCATGGCATCCTACATCTTACCGGCTATGATCACGAACGGAGTGGCGAGGAAGAGGCCCGCAGGATGGAGGCCAAGGAGCAGGAGGTGTTCGCCCTCCTGAAAAAGGAGGGGCTGGTCTGAGGCCGGGAGGCACGCCTGTCCACCTCCGGTTGTTGGCTGGTATCGCCCCTACAGGATCTACACGTGAAACCGACCCGATTCATCGATTCCGTCAACTGTGCCATTGAGGGGGTTCTCTATGCCGCCCGCACCCAGAAGCACATGCGGAATCACTTCATCTTCGCGATCACGGTGCTGGTTGCCTCCCTCTTTCTCAGGGTGACGGCGGTGGAGTTCTCCCTCCTGGCACTATCCATATCCTTCGTCCTTTTCGCCGAGCTGATGAACACTGCGGTGGAGGTGGCGGTCGACCTGGTGACCACCGAATTCCATCCCGCCGCCAAGATCGCCAAGGATGTGGCGGCAGGCAGCGTGCTTCTCTCGGTTGTCGGAGCGGTGGTAACGGGCTACGTCATCCTTTCAGGTTACCTATTCCCCCGGTACAAGGAGCTTCTCTCCATGGTAGGAACTCCGGCTGAGATGGCCGCAATCGTGTCCCTGCTGGTCGTCATCATCATTGTCGTCATGCTCAAGGCGGTGTCGGGAAAGGGGACCCCGCTCCACGGGGGGATCCTCAGCGGCCATGCTGCCATCGCGTTTTCAGTCGCCACGCTGGTGACCCTCTCGACTCAGGATCCGCTGACGTCGCTCCTGACGCTGTTGCTTGCCGTCATGGTCAGCCATTCGCGTCTGCTGATGCATATCCATACGACGCGGGAGGTCTTCCTCGGTGCGGTCACCGGCCTGACGGTCACGGTGATTGTCACCCTGGCATTCAAGTGGCTGCAGTAATTTTTGTCATGTCAATTGATCTTCATGGAGGGTAAGGGAAGGGTGGACGAAGGTTCAATACGGAAAAATCCGGGCCTGTTCGGCACGATAGTCAGGTTCTTTTCCGGTCGGAGGCGGGTGACCGAGGAGGAGCTGCACGAGCTCATGGAGGCCAGCCAGGAAGAGGGGCTCATCAACGGGGAGGAGAGCGAGATGATCCGCGCCATCTTTTCCCTTGGAGAAACCGTGGTGCGGGAAGTCATGGTCCCCCGTACCGACATGGCCTGTGTGACGGTGGATGCAACGGCCGAAGAGCTGCTCGCGACCATCATCAACTGCGGTCATTCGCGAATCCCGGTGTACGAGGGGACGATCGACAACATCATCGGCATCCTCTATGCGAAGGACCTTCTCAAATCCTGGGGGGCGAGCGGATCCGCCCTGGATCTGCGCGGTATCGCCCGCCAGCCGTTCTACATCCCCGAGACCAAGAACCTGGAGGAGCTCCTCCAGGAGTTCAGGAGGCGGCGGGTCCATCTGGCCGTCGTCATCGACGAATACGGCGGCACGTCCGGCCTGATCACCATCGAGGACCTGCTCGAGCAGATCGTCGGCGACATCCAGGATGAGTACGATACGGAGGAGGAACTGCTCCAGTTGCAGGAGGACGGTTCGGTGGTGGTCGACGCCATGCTCCCCATCGAGGAGTTCGAGGAGTACTTCGACGTGCAGGTCGAGCGGGAAAAGTTCGATACCGTCGGTGGTCTGGTCTTTTACCTGCTCGGCAGGATACCCGGGCCCGGCGAAGAGGTTGTCTGCAGCGGCATCCGCCTGACCGTGCTCTCGGCTGCCGAGCGGCGCATCGGCAAGCTCCTGGCGATACGGCTCCCCGAATCCTCGGTGGAAACGGTGCAGGAGTAGTGCGCCCATTTCCCGAACAATGCCGGGTGAGCGCGGCCCCCCTGCTGGCGGCTCTCTCCGGGGTGCTCCTGGCACTCTCCTTTCCCAGCCCCGGGCTTTCCCTTCTCGCCTGGGGGGCGCTGGTCCCCCTCCTCGCCGCCGTTCGTGACCGAACTCCCCTGAGCGCCTTCAAGTTCGGCTTCCTTGCCGGTTTTGTCGCCTACATCGGGGTTTTCTACTGGCTGAACATCGTCATGACCACCTACGGCAAGCTTCCCCTTGCGGTGAGCTTTTCCCTTACCCTGGTCATGGCCGCCTACCTGGCGCTTTACGTCGGTGCGGCAACGGCACTGGCCTCCCTCGGTGAACGGCGCGGTATCCCGCTCCCTCTGGGCCTCCCCGTCGTGTGGGTCGCCCTCGAGTTCCTGCGCGCCTATTTCCTCACCGGCTTTCCCTGGGCACTCCTCGGCTATACCCAGTACCGTACTCTCCCCCTCATCCAGATTGCCGACATAACCGGCGTCTACGGGGTGAGTTTTCTCCTCGTGCTGGCAAACGTGGTCCTCTTCCGCATGGTACGGGGGATCAGGGGGAAGGGCGATATCCGCTACCCCCTGGCGCTCTCCGCGCTCCTGGTCGCCCTCCTCGGGGCCTGCATCGGCTACGGCTTTGTCGGCCTCAACGCACCGGAGAGCGGCAGGACGGTGCGGGTAGCCCTGGCCCAGGGGAATATCCCCCAAGACATCAAGTGGAACCCTGCCTTCCAGGAGGAGACGGTCTCCATCTACGAGAGGCTTTCCCGCAGGAGCGCCGGCGGCGGCTTCGACCTGGTGGTCTGGCCCGAGAGCTCCCTGCCGTTTTTCTTCGAAAAGGAGCCGGTCTACTCGGCCCGGGTGAGCAACCTGGCGAAGGAGCTGGGGGTCTCGCTCATCGTCAGCAGCCCCGCCGTCGAGAAGGGGGTCATGAAGGACAGGCTGCTGAACAGCGCCTTCCTCATCGACACCGACGGCACCACCCTGGGGAGGGCCGACAAGGTGCACCTCGTCCCCTTCGGCGAGTACGTTCCACTGGCAAAGCTTCTCCCCTTTGTCTCCAAGATGGTGGAGGGGATCGGCGACTTCTCCCCCGGGGGGGAAATCGTCCCCCTCCGGGCCCGTTTCGGCAGCCTGGGGGTGCTGGTCTGCTTCGAGGGGATCTTCCCCGAGATTTCCCGTGAGTATGTGCGGCAGGGGGCGACCATGCTGGTGAACATCACCAACGATGCCTGGTTCGGCCGCTCCTCCGCCCCGTACCAGCACCTCTCCATGACCGTGTTCCGGGCCGTGGAGAACAGGGTACCCCTGGTTCGCTCCGCCAATACCGGCATTACCGCCATCATCGACAGCCGCGGCCACATCGTCAGGATGACGGGGCTGTTCCACGAGGCGCTCCTCACCGGTGAAGTCCGTGCAGGCAGCCGCCTCACCTTTTACACCCGCTACGGCGACCTGTTCGCCTGGTTCTGCGTTCTGTCTGCCCTGGCAAGAGGGATGGTGATCCTTTTCCCCGGGGGGAAGGGTGGCAGGGAGCCGATGCCGTAGATCAGTCCGGTCCGGGAGGGCTCTCTGGACGCGGTCCGGGCGGGACCTCCCGGGTGCGGCTGGCCGCTGTCCCGTATTCGGCAGGCCGGTTGTTTTCTGTTGCTGTCGTGGGTAAGAGGTGGTATGTAAATCTTTTGGTTTTAGCCCCATGAGAAACGTCGAAGGAGAGTTGCATGTTCAGGGAAGAAGTTGCCAAGGTGGAAGAGCTCGCGGAGCGGATCGACAAACTTCGGGGGTCTCTTTGACATAGATCGCAAGCGGGAGGATATCCAGGAGATCGAGTCGCGTATCGCCGCCCCCGGTTTCTGGGATGACAACGAAACCGCCCAGACCGTCCTCCGGGAGCGGACCGCAATGGAGAAGGCGGTTGACGGCTGGGACCGCCTGGTGCGCCAGGCCGACGATATCCGCACCCTCATAGAGCTGGGGAGCGAGGTGGAGGACGAAGAGGTCCTGCAGGAGGTTCACGGACTGAACGAAACTCTGGAAAAGGGGGTCGAGGCCGCCGAGTTCCAGCGCATGCTCTCGGGGCCCCACGATCGCAGCAACTGCTACTTCTCCATCAACTCCGGCGCGGGGGGGACCGAGTCCCAGGACTGGGCCGAGATGCTGCTGCGCATGTACCTCCGCTACTGCGAACGCAAGGGGTGGCGGACGGAGATCACCGATTACCAGCCGGGTGACGAGGCCGGCATGAAGAGCTGCACCATCACCGTGACCGGCGAGTATGCCTACGGCTACCTGAAGGCCGAGGCCGGCATTCATCGCCTGGTGCGCATCTCCCCCTTTGACAGCAATGCCCGCCGCCATACCTCCTTTGCCTCGGTCTTTGCCTTCCCCGAGATTGCCGACGACATCGAGGTGAAGATCGTCGAGTCCGACCTGAGGGTCGACACCTACCGTTCCAGCGGGGCCGGCGGCCAGCACGTCAACACCACCGATTCGGCCATCAGGATTACCCATATCCCCACCGGTATCGTCGTCGCCTGCCAGAGCGAACGGAGCCAGCACATGAACAAGGCCGCCGCCCTGAAGGTCCTCCGTGCCAAGCTCTATGAAAAGGAGCTCCAGGAGAGGGAGGCCAAGGCAGCCGAGTTCTCGGCCGACAAGAAGGAGATCGGCTGGGGAAGCCAGATCCGCTCCTATGTCCTGCACCCCTACAAGATGGTGAAGGACCTGCGGACCGGCGTGGAGACCGGTAACCCGGATGCGGTTCTCGACGGCGACCTCGAAGAGTTCATCGTCGCCTTTCTCATGGGGGTGAGGAGAAATGTCACCGATGAAGCGTAAGGGGCTGATCTGCGCGCCGGGCGTTGCTCTTCTCCTGCTCCTGGTAACGGTCACGCCGGGCTGCGCCATCCCGTCCAGGCCCGAGGCATCAGGCGGCATCACCCGTCTCGGCTTCTCCATACAGGTCGGCGCCTTTGCCGAGGTGAAGAATGCCGAGCGCCTCACCGCCAAGCTCCAGTCAAAGGGGATCGAAGCATTCTATTTCCGCAAGGACAGCGGTGTGTACGTGGTTCGTTTCGGCGATTACCGCAGCCGTGACATGGCCCGCAAAGGCGCGGAAAAACTGGTTGCGGAAAAGCTGATCGACAGCTATTTTATTGCGTCACCGGACGCCGTTTTCAAGAAAAGCCAGAGGGTTACCCAGCCGGTCGAACCACAGAAGAGCCTGCCGCCTGTAAAGCGAAGCGGAGCGACGGACATGGGCTCGATCGCCGCCCGTACCGCCGAGCGGTTCGTCGGCATCCCCTACCGGTGGGGGGGGGACAACGTGGTCGAAGGGATGGACTGCAGCGGTTTCGTGCGGGCCGTCTACAACCTGTGCGGGGTCAATATACCCCGGACCTCGGGGGAGCAGTACCGGGCAGGTGACAAGGTCGAGCGGGAAAACCTCATGGATGGCGACCTTATCTTCTTCGGCAGCTCTGCCGACAGGATCAACCATGTCGGGATCTACGTGGGGGGGGGACGTTTCGTGCACGCACCGCGACGGGGCGACGAAATAAAGATTTCCACCATCGACGAAAAGTACTTTGCCGAGCGGTTTATCGGCGCGAAACGATATTTTTAACGGTGAGGCGTGAAGCGAGAGGCGTGGGGCGCGACCCTTCGCCTCTGTGGTTTCCCGCCCCCGGCACTAGTGACGAGGTTTTCAATGGCTATAATCAAACCATTCAGGGCACTGCGCCCCCCCGTGCACCTGGCGGAAAAGGTGGCGGCGCTCCCCTACGACGTGATGAACACCGACGAGGCGAAGGGGATGGCAGCGGGCAACCCCTACAGCTTTCTCCACATTTCGCGGCCCGAGATCGATCTCCCCCCTGATGTGGACATCCATGCCGAGCCGGTCTATGTCAAGGGGCAGGAGAACCTTGCCGCCTTTCTCGCCGACGGTACCCTGGTCCAGGATGACGAGGAGTGTTACTACGTCTACCGCCAGGTGATGGGGTCCGTCGTGCAGACCGGGCTGGTCGTCTGTTCCGGCGTTGACGACTATCAGAACGGCATCGTCAAGAAACACGAGCTGACCAGGGCTGACAAGGAAGAGGACAGGGTCAAGCATATCGATTACCTCGATGCCAACGACGAGCCGGTGTTTTACACCTTTCGCCACAACGCGGATATCGAGGCGCTGCTGACCGCGGCGATTTCCGGCACACCGGAGTATGACTTCACCGCCGAGGACGGGGTTTCCCACACCCTCTGGGTTGTCCGGGAGAGGGAGAGCATTCGTGCCCTGACCGAGGCTTTCGCCGGCATCCCCTACCTGTACGTGGCCGACGGACACCACCGCAGCGCCGCCGCCAGCAGGGTGAGGGAGCTTCGCCGGGAGAACAACCCCTCCCACACGGGCAGGGAGGAGTACAACTACTTCCTCACGGTGATTTTCCCCGACAACGAGCTGAACATCATGTCCTACAACCGGGCCGTCCGGGACCTGAACGGTCATTCCCTGGCAGAACTGATGACCCTCATCAGCCGCAACTTCGAGATCACGCCGCTCTCCTCACGCTCCGAGCCCACCGAGCGCCACCTGTTCGGCATGTACCTGGACGGCAAGTGGTACGAGCTGTCGGCCCGGGAGGAGTCGTTCGATGCCGAGGACCCGGTCGGCTGCCTCGATGTGTCCATCCTGCAGAACAACCTGCTCAGCCCCGTGCTCGGGATACGGAATCCTCGTACCGACCAGAGGATCCATTTCGTCGGCGGGATCCGCGGTCTCGGCGAACTGGAACGTCTGGTGGACGGCGGCGACTATGCCATCGCCTTCTCCCTGTACCACACGACCATCGACGAACTGATGGCCCTGGCCGATGCGGACAAGATCATGCCCCCCAAGTCGACCTGGTTCGAGCCGAAGCTCCGTTCGGGGCTGTTTGTCCATCTGCTCAGCTGACCGGCTGAGCAGCATGCCGTTCATCAAAGGAGTCGTTGCCATGCGCACTGTGGAAAAATACCTCATCATCTTTCTCCTGATCGCTTTTGCCCTGATCCCGGCCTGCACCCAGAACGAGAGCCGCAAACAGGAGGAGCAGAAACCGGTCCAGGCTTCCGCCCCGTCCCCCGAGCAGAAGCCGGGGGAGAAGATGACCAGGACAGCTTCCGGTCTGCAGTATGAGGACCTTGTCCCGGGGAGTGGCGATTCACCCAAGGCCGGCAAGAAGGTGACCGTTCATTACACCGGCTGGCTGACCAACGGAACGAAGTTCGACAGCTCGGTGGACCGCAATGAACCGTTCTCCTTCGTCATCGGTGCCGGCCAGGTCATCCCCGGCTGGGACGAGGGGGTCATGAGCATGAAGATCGGCGGCAAGAGGAAGCTGGTCATTCCTCCCCAGCTCGGTTACGGTGCTGCCGGCGCCGGGGGGGTGATCCCTCCCAACGCTACCCTCGTCTTCGAAGTGATCCTGCTGGATATAAACTGACACCCATGAGGCGAGCCTGCTTCCGCATAGCCGCGCCGGCGCTCCTTCTCCTGCTCTGGAGCGGCCCCGTTTCGGCCGGCCGAAACGTCTCCCTCTACCTCGACGGAGCAGTTGTCGAGCGGAGCGAGACCGCCAGAAACGGCTACCTTGAACTCTCCCTCCCCGCGTCGGTGCGGGCGGATTCACTGCGCATCAGGCCGGTCGGCACGGCGCAGATCAGTCGCGTACAGCTCGTCCCGAACCAGCCCGGCGGCAAGGCGGAGAAGGAGCTTGCCGCCTTGACGAAGCGGCAGGAGCTGCTCCAGGACCGTCTCAAGGCCCTCTCCATAAAGGAAGATATCTTCAGGTCCGCGGCGAAGTCCCAGAGCGCCAAGGCGCCGCGGCGCACCAAGACGAATCCCGAGCCCCTTGCGACGATCCGCCAGGGAACGGACTATGCCATCTCCCAGCTTGAAGCGGTGTTCCAGATGCAGCGCAGGACGAACCTGGAGCTGAAGCAGCTTGAGGAGAAAAAGGGCCGGCTGGCCAGGGACGGACAGACGGGGGGGACCCTGGCCAGGGTGTGGGTGACACCTCCGTCAGCCGTCGTCACCGCGACGTACCTGCAGTCCGACCGGACCTGGCAGCCCCAGTACGAGGTAAGGGTGAACGCCGGGGACACGGCACGTTTCGCCGTCTTCCCCGGAGCGCCGGAGCTCGTGCGGGGGGAGCGGTGCACCGTCAGCCTCGCGAACGTGGACAAGGGCAACGAGGTGTCATCCTTGCCCTATCGGGAAAACGGTCGAGCGGTCATGGTCGCCGACCTGCCTGCCGTCAGGAAGCTGGAGCCGGCCGGTCCGATCCCCCTCATGTCCGTTGCCCTGACCAATACCACCGGCGTTTCCCTCCCCCCGGGGGAGATAAGCTGTTACAGTGACGGCATCTACCAGGGGCGGGGGCGTCTGCCGCTCCTGGAGAGCGGTCGTACCGTTGAGCTGCGCTGCAGCAGCAATTGATGAGACAATTCACGCAGAGCTGGAGAGTCATATGGATAACCTGTTGAAACATATCGTCTTGTCGGTTTTCGCCCTGACAGTAGTCGCCTCCCTGACCGCCTGCGGCGGCGGCTCATCCTCGACTCCTACCGCCATACCGAATACCCTCTCGGTCTACTACGCCCACAGCCTCGTGTTCCGGAACAGTACCACGCTGGCCGCGGGGTACAACGGCTCAGGCCAGCTGGGGACCGGCAACCTGGGGAACCAGTCGGTGCCGGTTGCCGTGTCCGGCGGACTGTTCTGCAAGGGGGCTGCTGCCGGGGGCGACCACTCCGTCGCCGTTTTCAATAATGCCAGCAGCACCGTCCGGAGCTGGGGGGACAACAGGGTCGGCCAGCTCGGCAACGGCACCACGACCTACAGCAGCGTGCCGGTCAGGACCATCAACCTGAACAACGTGACTGCCGTTGCCGCGGGGGGGCTGCACACCGTCGCCCTCAAGAGCGATGGCACCGTCTGGTCATGGGGTGACAACACCGCATCCCAGCTCGGGGTCCCGGCGAACACCACCAATTCCCTCGGTACCAACATCAGCACCCTTGGCTACAGCACGGTCCCGGTGCAGGTGACGGTCGACGGGACGCCGCTTTCGAACATCACGGCCATTGCCGCGAATGGTCGGCATTCCCTTGCCCTGGACAGTTTCGGCCAGGTCTGGGCCTGGGGATACAACGGAGCCGGCCAGCTGGGCCTGGACCCGACAATGACGGGCGCACTTGCCACGCCCAGGGTCGTTGCCGGATTTCCGGCACCTATTGTCGCCATTGCCGCCGGCGGTGCGTTCAACTACGCCCTGACAGCCACGGGCGAGGTCTATGCCTGGGGCAACAACGGCAACGGCCAGCTCGGCAACGGCACGACAACCAACAGCTTCGCGCCGGTCAAGGTCATGATGACGGGTAACGTGCCGCTGACCAACGTGAAGCAAGTTGCCGCAGGGATTCAGCACGGCCTCGCCCTGCTCGATAGCGGTTCAGTCGTGGCGCTGGGGTACAACATCTACGGCCAGCTCGGCACCAACTCCAAGCTGGACAGTTCCGTTGCCGTGCCGGTCCTCGATGAAACGGGCACGACTCCTTTGACCGGGGTCACGGAAATCCGCGCCTTCGGCTCTTCGTCCATGGCCAGGAAAGGTTCGACGTGGTATGTCTGGGGCGACAACACCTTCGGCCAACTCGGCATGGGAGGGACCGGCACCCTGCTGCTCCCGGCGAAGTCGTTATTTTAGTCTAATTGCCTGAAAACCAAGGCAAACGGCAGCGGTTTGCATGTCGTTGCCGCCCCCTTTGCCCTTGACTTGTACTGAGCGTGTGGGCTATTTTGACAGTTTATTACCAGCCGGGCAGGGGCGGATGGTACAGGTTGGCATGAAGGTCGCGCCTCGTTGCTTCAGGTTATCTGCGTAACATTCGACCCATGGGTGTGGTCGAATCCGAAGGGAGCATGTGTGGAAGAACTCAGTGAACTGTTGTTGCAGAGACGGCGCAAGGTGGACGCCCTCTGGGAAGCAGGCATCAACCCCTATCCGAACGATTTCCGTCAGGAGCATACATCCGCCGATTTCCATGCCGCATTCGGCGACCAGCAGGAGATCCCCGAAAAAGCTGCCGATTTTGCCGTGGCCGGCCGCATCATCGCCCGCCGTTCCTTCGGCAAGGCGGCATTCGTCCAGATCCAGGACCGCAAGGGGCGGATGCAGCTCTACGTCCGGAAGGACACCGTCGGCGAGGAGAGCTTTGCCGCCTTCGAATCCTTCGATATCGGCGATATCGTCGGTGCCACCGGGTGGCCGTTCAGGACCAAGACCGGCGAGCTGTCGCTCCACGCAACCGGGATCCGGCTCCTGACCAAATCCCTGCTCCCGTTGCCGGAGAAATTCCACGGCCTGACCGACGTGGAGACCCGGTACCGCCAGCGGTATGTCGACCTGATCGTCAACCCCGAAGTGCGCGAAGTTTTCATCAAGCGTTCCCGGATCGTCAGCCTG
The DNA here is from genome assembly GCA_937860145.1 of uncultured Geobacter sp. Lineage (GTDB taxonomy): Bacteria > Desulfobacterota > Desulfuromonadia > Geobacterales > DSM-12255 > CALMBF01. The sequence goes on along the minus strand of CALMBF010000077.1, from coordinate 64,874 downwards.
ATCCGCGAGTTCATGGTGAGCCGCGATTTCCTCGAAGTCGAGACTCCGATGATGCAGCAGATCCCGGGGGGAGCCACCGCCAGGCCGTTCGTCACCCATCACAATGCCCTCGACATGGAGCTCTACCTGCGGATCGCACCGGAGCTCTACCTGAAGAGACTTGTTGTCGGCGGGTTCGAGCGGGTTTTCGAGATCAATCGCAACTTCAGGAACGAGGGGATCTCCATCCGCCACAACCCCGAGTTCACCATGATGGAGTTCTACCAGGCCTACGCAACCTTTTCCGACCTGATGGATTTCACCGAGGAACTCCTCTGCCACGTGACCCGTGAGCTGCTGGGGACCCTGGATTTCACCTACCAGGGGCAGGAGATCAGTTTCCAGAGACCCTGGAAGCGCCTCACGGTCAAAGAGGCCATCCTGGAGTACGGCGGGGTGGATGCCAGGACCGTCGAGGACCGCGATCTTGCCTACGGCTATGCCAGGAGCATCGGCCTTGAGTTGCCGGAGAACATCTCCTACGGCAAGCTGATCACGGAAATCTTCGAAGAGGTCGCCGAGCCGAAGCTGATCCAGCCGACCTTCATCACTGCCTATCCCACCGAGGTCTCCCCGCTCTCCCGCAAGAACGACCTCGACCCGGAGATCGTTGACCGGTTCGAGTTCTTCTGTGCCGGCAGGGAGATGGCCAATGCGTTCTCCGAGCTCAACGATCCGGTCGACCAGAAGGAGCGTTTCCTCGCTCAGGTCGAGGCGAAGAAGAGCGGTGACGAGGAGGCCCACTACATGGACGAGGATTACATCCGCGCCCTGGAGCACGGCCTTCCCCCGACCGCCGGCGAGGGGATCGGCATCGACAGGCTGGTGATGCTCCTGACCGATTCACCTTCCATCCGCGACGTCATCCTCTTCCCGCAGCTCAGGAAGGAAAAATAACGGCGGGACGCAGGGATCAGTACCAGGGTAGTAGTGTGATCAGCTTCGACGCCGTTCACGCTTCACCCTGCAGCCGTCCACTGCGCCCGTTCACTGGTTCCTATGCCCTACGAACTGCTCATAAGCCTCCGCTACCTCAAGGCAAAGCGGAAGTCGGCCTTCATCTCCATCATCACCCTGATCTCCACGGCCGGTGTCGCCCTCGGGGTCATGGCGCTCATCATCGTCCTCGCCGTCATGACCGGCTTCGAGCAGGACCTGAAAGAGAAGATCCTGGGGACCAATGCCCACATCGTGGTGCTGAAAAACGGCGGCACCATCGATGACTACGGGAGCCTCATGACGAGGCTCGGCAAGCTGGAAGGGGTGGTGGCCGCAACCCCGTTCATTTACAACCAGGTCATGCTCACCTCGGGAAAGCACGTGTCCGGCGTGGTGCTGCGCGGTATCGACCCGGAGAGCGACCCCAAGGTAACAAACCTGTACAAGTCCATGGTCGAAGGGAAACTGGCCGACCTCTCCCCCGAGCACGGGGTCGTCTCCGTTGCCAGGAGCTCGGAAACCATCCCCCCCGGCCTGATCATCGGCAAGGAGCTGGCCAAGAACCTCAACCTGTTCGTCGGGGACCGGGTCAACGTCGTCTCCCCCATGGGTAACATCACCCCCCTGGGGATGGTGCCGAAGATGAAGAGTTTCCGGGTTGCCGGCATCTTCAGCACCGGCATGTTCGAGTACGATTCGACCCTTGCCTACGTGGACCTGAAGGAGGCCCAGAGCTTCCTCGGCCTGGGGGATACGGTGACCGGCATCCAGCTGAAGGTGTCCGACGTGTATGCCACGGGCGAACTTGCCAGGCGGATCAACCGGGAACTCGGTCTCTCCTATTTTGCTCGGGACTGGATGCAGATGAACAAGAACATACTCTTTGCCCTGAAAACCGAGAAGGTCGTGATGTTCATCATCCTTACCCTGATCGTGCTGGTGGCTGCCTTCGGCATCGCCTCGACTCTGTTCATGCTGGTCATGGAGAAGAACAGGGACATCGCCATCCTCAAGTCCATGGGGGCGACCGGCCGGAGCATCATGAAGATTTTCATCATGGAGGGGCTCATCATCGGCGTTTCCGGTACGATGGTCGGCGTGCTTTCCGGCCTCCTGGTGGCGAAGAACCTCGAGGCGATCGTCGGGTTCGTCCAGCGGCTCACCGGCTTCGAGCTCTTCAGCCGTGACGTCTACTACCTCGACAGGTTTCCGTCCCAGGTCGTGCCGCTGGATGTCTGCGTCATTTCCGTCACCGCGATCGTGATATCGTTCATCGCCACCCTCTACCCGTCGTGGCAGGCGTCCAGGCTCCTGCCGTCCGAGGCTCTCCGCTATGAGTGATCTCCTTATCGAGGTCCTCGACCTGTGCAAGAGTTTTCGCACCGGCGACAGGGTTGTGGATGTGCTGAGCAGCGTATCCCTGCAGATCCGCAGCGGCGAGATGATCGCCCTGCTCGGGGCCTCCGGCGCCGGCAAGAGCACCCTCATGCATATCATGGGGGCACTGGACCGTCCCACCTCGGGGACTGTCCGCTTTCTCGGCGAGGACCTTTTCCGGAAATCGGAACGGGAGCTGGCAACATTTCGCAACAGCTCCATCGGTTTCGTGTTCCAGTTCCATCACCTGCTTCCCGAGTTCAGCGCCCTGGAGAACGTCATGATGCCGGCGCTCATCAACGGAGTGCCGCGGAAGGAAGCATCGAGCCGCGCCGCAGCCCTCCTCGACGAGGTCGGGCTCGCCCAGCGTCTCTCCCACAAGCCGGGCGAACTGTCCGGCGGCGAACAGCAGCGGGTGGCCGTTGCCAGGGCTCTGGTCATGGAGCCCAGGGTGCTCCTCGCCGACGAGCCGACCGGCAATCTGGACATGAGGACCAGTGAGAGCATCCACCAGCTTTTTACCGACCTCCACGGGAAACGGGGGCTGACGGTGCTGGTGGTGACCCACAACGAACAGCTTGCCGCCAGGACATCCCGGCAGATCCGTCTGCAGGACGGGAAAATACAGGGTTAAAGGATACTGACTTGCCCAGCATACTCAGGTTCATAGCTATATCAGTGCTGTATCTGATGCTTGCGTCTCCGGTTACGGCTGCCGACGAGAAGATCTCGGAGATCATCGTCACCGGTAACCGCCGTATCGAGAACACGGCCGTCTTCAACGTCATCAAGGTGAAAACCGGCGACAACTTCTTCGAGGGGAAGATCGACGAGGATGTGAAGGCGATCTACAATCTCGGCTATTTCTCCGACGTCAAGGTCGAGAAGAGCGTGAAGGACAAGGAGATCAGCCTCACCTACCGGGTAACGGAAAAACCGGTCGTCCGCGAACTCCTCTTCGAGGGGAGCAAAGCCATCAGCCAGGACAAGCTGAAGGAGGCTGTCGAGATCAAGGTCAACTCGATCGTCTCCACCAAGGACCTGGCGAAAAGTGTCAAAAAGATCAAGAAGCTGTACATGGACGAGGGGTACTCCCAGGCTGACGTCGAAACGGTAAAGGAGCAGCTCTCCCCCTACGAGCTGAAGCTGACCTTCCGCATCAAGGAGGGGGGCAAGATCCTCATCAGGGAGATCCGCTTCGAGGGGAACCGGGCATTCTCCGCCAGGAAACTGAGGGGGCTGTTGGAGACGACCCAGGACTGGTGGCTGGCCTGGATCACCGGTGCGGGGGTCTACAAGGATGACATCCTCAAGAACGACATCGCGCTCCTGACCGAGTTCTACATGAACAACGGGTACATCAACGTCAAGTTCGGCGAACCGAAGGTCTCCCTGACACCGGACGGGAAAGCCCTGTATGTCGATATCGTCGTGAACGAGGGGGATCAGTACCGCGTCGGCCAGATCGGCTTCAGGGGCGATCTCCTGGAGAACCGGGACGAACTCGTCAAGCAGATCAAGACAAAGAGCGGCGAGATCTTCAGCAGAGGGACGCTGCGCCAGGATATCTTCACCCTGACGGACCTGTATGCCGACAAGGGGTATGCCTTTGCCAACGTGACCCCCCTGACCCAGCTGCAGAACGACCTGAAGCTGCTTGACATCTCGTTCGACATGGAAAAGGGGGAGAAGGTCTACATCGACCGGATCAACATCGCAGGCAATGCCAAAACCCGCGACAAGGTCATCAGGCGCGAGATCCGCATTGCCGAAGGGGAGTTGTACAGCGCCACGGCCCTGAAGAAGAGCAAGCAGAACATCATGAACCTCGGCTTTTTCGAGGAGGCGAACATCGCCACGGCAAAGGGGAGGAGCGACAACCGACTGAACCTGAATGTGGCGGTGAAGGAGAAGGCGACCGGCACGTTCAGCATCGGCGGCGGCTACAGCTCCCTCGACGGTTTCGTGGGCCAGGGATCGGTGCAGCAGGCGAACTTCATGGGGCTTGGCCTGAAGGCGAACGCGTCGGCGTCCATCGGCGGGAAGTCGAGCACCTACAACGTCGGGCTCACCGACCCCTACTTCCTCGATACCCGCTGGTCCCTCGGCGGGGATGTCTACCGTACCGAACGGGAGTACGTGGACTACACCCGCAAGGCTACCGGTGCCGATATCAAGGGGGGGTACCAGATCAGCGATACGCTGAGCACGTTCCTGCTCTACAAGTTCGAGAAGAAGAACATCACCAAGGAATCCCTTGCCCTGCAGACGACGCGCATACTTTACCCCGACCTGGTCTCGCCTCCCGACACGACGACCAGCGCGATCTCCGCAAGCATCACCAGCAACACGACCGATTACCGCATGGACCCGACCAGCGGCATGGTCAACAGCCTTTCCGTCGAGTTTGCCGGCCTCGGCGGTTCAAGCCGTTACCTGCGCGCCATCGCACAGAGCTCGATCTTCATGCCGGTCGGCTGGGGCACCGTCTTCATGCTCCACGGGACCGTGGGGAATATCCAGAAAATCGGTGAGCCCATCCCCATCGACGAGAAGTTCTACCTCGGCGGGATCAGCACCCTGCGGGGCTATGGAGGCAGGACCGTCAGCCCCTACAAGAATACGCCCCAAACGGAGGCGATAGACGGCATCCAGACCGGCACGGAACGGGCGTACTACGGCGGTGATTCGGAGGCCATCCTCAACGCCGAATACACCGTGCCGCTCCTCAAGGATGCCGGTCTGAAGGGGGTGCTGTTCTTCGATGCCGGCAATTCGGTCGACGGCATGGGCAATGTCTTTTCCGGGATTCTGACCAGCTACGGGTTCGGCATCCGCTGGTTCTCGCCCATCGGCCCCCTCCGGCTCGAATACGGCATTCCGCTCAATCCCCGCACCGGCATCGACAAGAGCGGTAAACTCGAATTTTCCATAGGCAGCTTTTTCTAAACGACTTCAGGAGGATATCGTATGCAGAAACTTTTCAGTGCAGTGGTGGTGTCGGTTCTCGTTGCCCTTGCCGTTCCCGTGGTCGCCGCGGAGGGGAGGCTCGGCACGGTTGACATGCAGAAAGTCCTGCTTCTCTCCGAGGCCGGCAAGGATGCCAAGGAGCAGCTCTCCATTAAGGCGGCCAAGTACGAGGCGGAAAAGAACGTCAAGGAAGAGGACCTGAAGAAACTCAAGGGGGAGCTGGAGAAGCAGAGTGTGCTCCTTTCGGAGAGTGCCCGGATCACCAAGGAGAAGGACTACCAGCAGAAACTGAAAGAGTACCAGCGTTTCATGAAGGATGCCCAGGACGACCTCCAGGCGAAAAACGACGAGTTCACCAACCGGATCGTCGAGGAGATCGTCAAGGTCGTGCAGGAGTTCGGCAAGAAGAACGGGTACTCCTACATCTTCGTCAAGAACGACAGCATGCTCTACATGGACGAGAAGGCCGACCTGACCGATGACATCCTCAAGCAGTTCAATGCGGTCCGCAAGAGCCTGAAAAAATAACGGGGTAACGCCATGGAAAAAACTCTGCAGGAGCTTGCCGATTACCTCGGTGCCAAGGTGGTCGGAGATCCGGACGCCGTGGTGTGCGGCCTCGGACCCCTCGATAAGGCTGGCGCGGGGGAACTCACCTTTCTCGCCAATCCCAAGTATGCCGACAAGGTACGGGAGTCCGCGGCGACCGCCGTCATCATGCCTCCCGGGGGGAACGGGTTCGGTAAAAACGTCATCGAGGTGGCCAATCCCCAGCTGGCGTTCGCCAGGCTGCTCGAACTCTTCTACTGTCCCGCCCCATCCCCCCGCGGGGTGATGCCCGGCGCCCATGTCAGCCCGTCCGCCACGCTGGGGAGCGATGTCTCCATCTACCCCGGAGCCTACGTGGGGGAGGGGGTCACCCTGGGGAACAGGGTCGTCATCCACCCCGGTGTGGTCATCTATGCCGGCTGCTCCGTTGGTGACGATGTGACCCTGCATGCCAACGTGAGTATCCGCGAAGGGTGCCGCATCGGCAACCGGGTCATTATCCATAACGGCGCGGTCATCGGCAGTGACGGTTTCGGGTATGCTCCCGACGGGAAAAAGCAGTACAAGATCCCCCAGATCGGCATCGTCGTTATCGAGGATGATGTGGAGATCGGGGCCAATACGACCATCGACCGTGCCGCCCTGGAGCAGACGGTCATCGGCAGGGGGACCAAGATCGACAACCTCGTCCAGATCGGGCACAACTGCAGTGTCGGCGAGAACTGCATCATCGTCTCCCAGGTCGGCATTGCCGGGAGCACGACCGTGGGGAACAACGTCATCCTCGGCGGACAGGTGGGCGTCGTGGGGCACATCAGCATCTGCGACAACGTCATGTTCGGCGCCCAGTCCGGCGTCCCCAACAGCGTAAAGGAGCCGGGAGTATACAGCGGCAGCCCGGCAATGCCCCACAAGGAGTGGTTGAGGATGTCCATGACCCTGCCACGGCTGCCGGAGATGAGAAAAAGCGTCGCCGACCTGGAGAAGCGGGTCGCGGCCCTGGAAAAATAACGGGGTGGCGGTATGACGGCCGCCATCGCGACAGAATGACCCTACAGGCAGAAGGAGATGGCAATGCAGATAGATATCAATGGCATCATGAAAATACTCCCCCACCGGTACCCCTTCCTGCTCGTCGACCGCGTGCTTGAGTTCGAGGAGGGGAAGAGAATCACCTGCATCAAGAATGTCACCATGAACGAGCCGTTTTTCGAGGGGCACTTCCCCGGGCACCCGGTCATGCCGGGGGTCCTGATCATCGAAGGGATGGCCCAGGCCGGCGGGATCCTGGTCGGTCTTTCCATGGGGGATGACGTCAAGGACAAGGTCTGCTATTTCGTTGCCGTGGAAAATACCAAGTTCCGCCGCCCCGTGGTCCCTGGGGACCAGCTGAGGATCGAGATGGAGGCGATAAGCTGCAAGCGCGGCATCTGGTCCTTCTCGGGCAAGGCGTACGTGGATGGCAAGCTGGCGACCGAAGCGGACCTTAAGGCAACCTTTGCGCCCAAGGCTCAATAGGGGACAACTCAGAACGTACAGGAGCACGTAATGATTCATGCTACAGCAATAATCAATCCCGGAGCAGAACTGGACGAGGGGGTCAGCATCGGACCCTACGCGATCATCGGCGCAAACGTAAGGATCGGCAAGGGGACATCCGTCGGAGCCCACACGGTCATCGACGGCTGGACCACGATCGGCGAGAACAACCGGATCTTCCACATGGCTTCCATCGGCGCCCCTCCCCAGGATTTCAAGTACAAGGGGGAGACGACCACCCTTGAGATCGGTGACAATAACGTCATCCGCGAGTTCACCACCATTCACCTCGGCACCCATACCGGTACGGGAAAAACCGTCGTGGGGAGCAACATCATGATGATGGCCTACTCCCACATCGCCCACGACTGCCGGGTGGGCAACAATGTCGTGATGGCGAACTCCGCAACCCTCGCGGGGCACGTGACGGTCGAGAACAACGTTGTCTTCGGCGGCCTCTGCGCCGTCCATCAGTTTACACGAATCGGCGAGTTCGTCATGGTCGGCGGGGGCACGATGATCGCCCAGGACATCCTCCCCTACACCATTGCCGTTTCCGAGGACAAGCGCGAGGCATCCCTGCGCGGCCTGAACCTGATCGGCCTGAAGCGGAACGGTTTCAGCGACGAACTGATCCGCGACCTGAAGAACGCCTACAAGATCCTGGCATTCTCGAAACTGAAGCTTCCCGACGCGATCGAGCGGATCAGGAACGTGGTTCGTCCCTCGCCCCAGAGGGACCACTTCATCGAGTTTATCGAAAGTTCGAAACGGGGGATCGTACGGCCATGAAAAAGTTGCGTGCAGCGGTTGTGGGTGTTGGGTACCTGGGGCGGTTCCATGCTGAGAAGTATGGGGCGCTGCAGGACGTTGAACTGGTCGGTGTCGCCGACAGCGATCCTGCCCGGGCTGCCGAGATAGCCGGATTGCTCGGCACGGTCGCCTACGGCGATTACCGGGAACTTGCAGGCAAGGTCGACCTGGTCAGCATCGTCGTCCCCACGAGGTTTCACCATGCCGTGGCCTCTTTTTTCCTGCACAACGGTATCCATGTCCTCCTGGAAAAGCCGATTACCACCACCGTCGCTGAGGCACAGGACCTGATCGCCACGGCCGCCGATAAGGGGCTGGTCTTCCAGGTGGGGCACCTGGAGCGGTTCAACCCGGCGTTCACCGCGGTTGCCGGGCGGCTCAAGCGGCCGGGCTTCATCGAGGCGGTACGCGTCGCCCCGTTCAAGCCCCGGGGGACCGATGTGAGTGTCGTCCTCGACCTGATGGTGCATGACATCGACATCATCAGGCGGTTCGTCGGTTCGGAGATCACCGCGATCAGTGCTACCGGTGCCGTTGTCTACAGCAACGAGCCCGATATCGCCAACGCACGGATCGAGTTCGCCTGCGGCTGCGTCGCCAATGTGACCGCCAGCCGCATCAGCCTCGCGAGCGAGCGGAAGATGCAGATCTTCCAGGAAGACTCCTACATCAGCATCGACTTCCAGAACCGCCAGGCCACCATCGCCACGCGGGGTGAGGGGGAGAGCGCCCCGGGAGTGCCGGCGGTGAGCGTGCAGGAGCTCTCCGTCCCCCAGAGGGACCAGATCCTGGCCGAGATCGAGGCGTTCGTCGCTTCCGTCGCCACGGGGGCGCCGGTGGTGGTCCCGGGTGAAGACGGCCTGAATGCCCTGGAAACTGCCCTGATGGTCGAGGAGAAGATCAGGGAGAGCATCGCCCGGTTCAACGCCGCCGGCAGCTGCGGCCGGTAGGGAGAGCCTGTTGTCACGCAGGGTCATGATCATTGCCGGCGAGGCGTCCGGTGACATGTACGGCGCAAAGGTGGTTGAGGAGGCGCACCGGCTCGATTCGTCGGTGCGCTTTTTCGGTATCGGCGGCCAGGCGATGCGGCAGGCAGGGGTGGAGACGCTCGTCGATTCCCGGGAGATGGCGGTGATGGGGTTCGTCGAGGTGGTGGCCCATTTCGGCGTCATCTACCGTGCATTCCGCAGGATGGAGGCCCTCCTGCGTCAGGAGAAGCCTGACCTGCTCATCCTCATCGACTACCCCGGGTTCAACCTGCGCCTGGCGGCCGTGGCGAAAAAGGCCGGGGTAAAGGTCCTCTACTTCATAACCCCCCAGGTCTGGGCTTGGCATGCGAGCCGAGCCCGCAAGATCGCCCGGCTGGTGGACCATGCGGCGGTGATCCTCCCCTTCGAGGTCCCCATTTTCGAGCGGGAGGGGCTGCCCGTAACCTTCGTCGGCCACCCCCTGCTGGAGATGGCCGTCCCCACCATGTCCCGGGACGATGCGCAGAGGGAGTTCGGGCTGGATGCCGGGAAACGAACGGTCGGCCTGTTCCCCGGGAGCCGGAGGCGGGAGATCAACGGGCTCCTACCGGTCATGCTCGAGTCCGCGGTTCTCCTCGAGGAGCAGTTTGCCGACCTCCAGTTCATCCTCCCCCTGGCACCAAGTCTTGACCGGAAGCTTGTCGACGGGTTCCTCGCTGCCTCCCGGGTGAAGGTGACCGTCGTCGAGGGGAAGAATTACGACGTCATCCAGGTCTGCGACCTGATCATCGCCGCCTCGGGCACCGTGACCATGGAGATCGCCCTCTTCGGGGTGCCGATGGTCATCGTCTACAAGGTTGCGCCCCTCTCCTACGCCATCGGCAAGCGTCTCGTCCAGGTTGAGCACGTGGGGATCTGCAACATCATCGCCGGCGAGCGGGTGGTGCCCGAGCTGATCCAGCACGAGGCTGAGCCGGGGAGGATCGTTGCCGAGGTCAGCAGCATGCTGACCGACGGAGAGCGCTATGCCGTCATCAGGGAGAAGCTCCTGGCGGTACGGGCGAAGCTGGGGAAGCCGGGGGCTCCGGGCCGCGTGGCGACCCTGGCGATGAAACTAATGGATGGAAGGGAATAGGTACTGATGGAAGTTTTCAAACGCCTGATATCGTACAGCAAGAGCTACTGGCGCCGTATCCTGCTGGCAGCCATCGGCTCCGTCGGTGTCGGGGCGATGGACGGCACGTTCGCCTACCTCGTGGAACCCCTGCTGAAGAAGATCTTTTCCGAGAACCAGCTGTTCATCCTGACGCTGCTCCCCTTCGGCATCATCCTGATTTTCGTTTTCCGGGGGACATGCCGCTTCATCAACGATTACTACGTCAAGACGGCCGGCCAGCTGGCAATACAGAAGATCCGCAATGCCGTGTACGAGCGGTGCATGGGGCTCTCCGTCGGTTTCTTCAACCGGCATGCCACCGGCGTGCTGATGTCCCGGGTGCTGAACGATGTCAACATGATGCAGGAGGGGGTCGCCAACACGATCACCGGCCTGTTCCGTGACGGTTTTTCCGCCGTGTCCCTCCTGTTCGTCATCTTCTACCGCAACTGGCAGCTGGCGATCATCTCCTTCCTCGTCATTCCGGCCACGGTCTACCCGGCCCAGCTGATCGGCAAGAGGATCAAGCGGTACTCCAAGATGGGCCAGGAGAAGATGGGAGACCTCTCCAGCGTGCTCCAGGAGACCTTTTCCGGCATCAAGGTCATCAAGGCCTTCGGCCTGGAGGCGCGGGAGATCGAGAAGTTCAGGGACCAGAACCAGAAGTTCTACGAGTTCGTGCGCAAGACCATCAAGTACGATTCCTCCTCCGCCCCGGTCATGGAGACCATCACCTCCTTCGGGGTTGCCGGCGTCATCTGGATAGGGGGCAACAGCGTCATCTCCGGCAGGATGACCAGCAGCGAGTTCTTCTCCTTCATCACGGCCATGGCCCTGGTGTACGCACCGGTGAAGCGGTTGACCAGCGCCTTCAACGTCCTGCAGAGGTCCCTGGGCGCGGCGGAGCGGGTGTTCGAGGTCATCGACCAGCAGCCCGATATCGTCGATCTGGCCGACCCCGTCATCGTGGAGCGCGTGAAGGGGGAGGTCACCTTTGACCATGTCAGCTTCAGCTACGGCGAGGACCCGGTACTGCAGGATATATCGCTGGAGGCCCGCAAGGGGGAGATTATCGCCCTGGTGGGGCCATCGGGGGGGGGGAAGACCACCCTGGTGTCACTCATCACCAGGTTTTACGACGTGAGCGGCGGGGCGATCCTCATCGACGGCATCGACCTGCGGCGGATGAAGCTGCAGGACCTGCTCCGCCAGGTCGCGCTGGTCGATCAGGAGACCATTCTCTTCAACGATACGATCGCCAACAATATCCGCTACGGCAAGACCGACGCGACCGACGCGGAGGTCGAGGCCGCAGCCCGGGCTGCCTATGCCCATGACTTCATCATGGAGATGCCCGAGGGGTATGGTACCAACATCGGCGACCGGGGGGTACGACTCTCCGGCGGGCAGCGGCAGCGGCTCTGCATCGCCCGGGCGATTCTCAGGGATGCGCCCATACTCATCCTGGACGAGGCGACCAGCGCCCTGGACACGGAAAGCGAGCAGATGGTGCAGGGTGCGCTCAACAATCTGATGGCCAACAGGACCACCTTTGTCATCGCCCACCGCCTCTCGACCATCCTCCATGCCGACCGGATCCTGGTCCTGGAGGCGGGGCGGATCGTGGAGAGCGGCACTCACCAGGAACTTATCGGCAGGGACGGGCTCTACAGCAAGCTCCACTCCATGCAGCTCACGTGACAGCATGAAGAAACTGCGCAGAAAAATAGCGGCGAACCTGTCCGGCAGTGTCGGGTCGTTTCTCCTCCACGGCTTCATCTGCCTCCTGTTCCGGACCATGCGGATAACCTTCATCGGCAGGGAGATCGTCTCCGAGGTTGTCGAGCGTGGTGAGGGGTTCATCGGGATTTTCTGGCATGGCCGGATGCTCCTCATCCCCTTCATCTACCCCGGCAGTGTCATGCACGTGTTGATCAGCATCCACCGGGACGGCGAAATTATCGCCAATGTCATGAAACGTTTCGGTTTCAGCCTGGTCCGGGGTTCCTCGAAAAAGGGGGGGTCCGCGGCGCTGCGGGAGATGCTGCACCTGCTGAAGGAGGGGAAGGACCTTGCCATCACCCCGGACGGGCCGAAAGGACCGGTCGAAGTGCTGAAGCCCGGGGTCGCCGAGGCAGCCAGGCTGTCGGGCAAAGCGGTCATCCCCGTCACCTTCAGTGCCTCACCCTGCATCCGGGCGACCAGCTGGGACCGGTTCATGATTCCCTACCCGTTCTCCCGCGGGGTCCTGTATGTCGGCGACCCTGTCCGCTATGAAAAAGGGGAGGATATGGAAGCGTTCCGGCTCCGCATCGAAGCTGCCCTGCGGCATGTGAACGAACGGGCGGACGAGATGGTAGGACGAACGAAGTAAGCGGCGGGAAGAGAAGACGGCTGATGCATAGTGTCTACAATGTCCTCATATGGCTGGCTTTGCCGCTGATCGTGCTCTACCACACGTACCGTTCCGCCAGCAGGGGAAGACCGGCGGCATTCCTCCCCCGGTTCGGTTTCCTCCCTCCCGGCCAGCTGGCGGTTCTCGCCGGGCGGCGGCCGATCTGGGTCCATGCCGTCTCCGTCGGCGAAACCATCGCCGTCAAGCCCCTGCTCTCCGCGTTGAAGAGGCGCTATCCCGACAGGCCGCTGGTCCTGTCCAACATGACCGAGACCGGGCGGAGCATTGCCCTCTCCCTTCGCGACGTGGACCTTGCCATCTATTTCCCCTTCGATTACCCCTTCGCCGTCCGTCGCCTGCTCACGACCCTCGACCCCTGCCTGGTGGTGATCGTGGAGACCGAGCTCTGGCCCAATTTCCTCCGCAGGGCCCGTACCGCAGGTATCCCCGCGGTCATCGTCAACGGCCGGATATCTGACCGCTCACTGCGGCATTACCTGAAACTGGGGAGTTTTTTCAGGAGCGTCCTGGGGGATCTCGCCGCATGCTGCATGCAGAGCGACGAGGATGCCCGGCGAATGATCTCCATGGGAGCTCCCCCTTCCCGGGTCCATGTCACCCGCAACCTGAAGTTCGACATCTCGACCCCCCTCCATTCAGCGGCAGAGCTTGCGACCATGAGGAGCCGCTTCCGCATCCCCGGGGACCTGTTCATCTTCACCGCCGGCAGCACCCACCCGGGAGAGGAGGAAGCCGTCCTCGCCACCTATGCCGCCCTGCTGGCAACGGGCCTGCCGGTCCTGCTGGTGCTCGTCCCGCGCCATCCCGAGCGGGCTCAGGCCGTTGGCGAGCTGGTGACGCGGGGGGGGAGGGACGTCGTGCTGCGCTCGGACCTCGGAGCGCACGGTGCTGACCTCGTTCCCGGCAGCGTCCTCCTGGTCGATACGGTCGGCGAACTTATGGCCATCTATGCAGTGTCGGACCTGGTTTTTGTCGGCGGGAGTCTGGTGCCCCTCGGGGGACACAACCTTCTGGAGCCGGCATCGCTGGGGAAAGCCACCCTGTTCGGGCCGCACATGAACAATTTCCGCGAGATCGCCGCCATGGCGCTGCAGTACGGTGCCGCCCGCCAGGTAACGGATGCTTCCTCCCTGGCGGACGCTTCCGTGGAGCTCCTGCGCGACGAGGGTCAGCGGGCCGTCATGGGCGGGAACGGCCGGAGGCTGCTTAGCGAGCAGGGCGGAGCTACCGAGCTGAACATGGCGGTTATTGACCGCATTCTCCAGGGTGACTAGCGTATGGTAACTGGCGAGGCATACTTCCGCGAACTTGTCGACGGCACACGACGATCCCCGGCGGACCGGATCCTTTTTGCCTTCCTCCGTCTCTGTGCGATCCCCTATGCCGTTGTCATGGTGGTACGGGCGTATCTCTATCGTGCAGGCATCCTCGCCTCCCACCGCCTGCCGAGGCCGGTCGTCTCCGTGGGGAACATCGTCGTCGGCGGTACGGGCAAGACCCCCATGACGGCCTGGATCGCCTCCTACCTGATGGGGAAGGGGAAGCGGGTTGCGGTCCTTACCAGGGGGTATGGCGGCAGGCTCGAAGGGGAGGTGGCTGTGGTCGCCGACGGCACCCGGCGCCTGCTCGAACCGGCGGATGCCGGCGATGAGCCGTGTCTCCTGGCCGACAGCCTCCCCGGCCTGATCGTCGTCATGGGGAGCGACCGTTTCCGGGCCGGGACCCTTGCCATGACCCGTTTCAACCCGGACATCTTCATCCTTGACGACGGTTTTCAGCACCTGAAGCTCAAACGTGACCTGGACGTCGTCCTGCTTGACGGGACGAATCCCCGGGGTAACTCCCTGACCTTTCCGGCCGGATTGCTGCGGGAGCCATTCGGTGCCGTGGGCCGGGCGTCCCTGGTCGTGTTCACCCGTTCCGACGGCCGCACGCCGCCGGGGCTCCCCCTCCCGGCGGGGATGCCCGTCTGCCATGCCGTTCACCGCCTGACCGGCTTCACCACCACCGGAGGGGGAGCGCTTCGCCCCTTCGACGGTCTGCGCGGGCGCAGGGGACTTGCCTTTGCCGGCATTGCCAACCCCGCCGCATTTTTCGACGCACTGGAAGCGGAGGGGCTTACCCTGGCGGCGACCCTCGCGTTTCCCGACCACAGCGTCTACGGCGACGAGGAGTGTGCTGCCCTGGCCAGGCTTCGCCGGGGGTGCGGTGCCGACTACCTGATCACCACTGCCAAGGACGGGGTCAAATTCGGCTCTGCCGTTCCGGCCGACATCCCTTTCTACATCGCCTGCCTGGAAATGGCTTTCCACGACGAAGCACCCCTTCGGGCAGCGCTGGATAATCTGCTATGAAATCGGAGGCAAATATGGCACTATCTAACGCTCTTCTGGCTATACTGGCCTGTCCGCGCTGCAAGGGAGAGGTCCGGTACCGTCCGGAAAAGCCGTCCCTGGACTGTCTGACCTGCAGGCTTTCCTACCCGGTGAGGGACGGGATCCCGGTGATGCTGGTTGACGAGGCCGATGTCCTGACGAATGGTGACGAGTGAAGCGGACCCCCCTTACCGCAGCCGAAACCGGCAGCATCCTGATTCGGGCAACCAACTGGCTGGGCGATGCCGTGATGACCACCCCTGCCATCGGTGCCGTCCGGGAGGCGTTCCCCGCTGCGCGCATAACCCTGCTGGCTCCCCCCCTGGTGGCCGAGATGTTTTCTCCCCACCCCTGGGTGGATGAGGTCCTGGTCTATGACCGGAAGGGGAGACATCGCGGCATACGCGGCTACCTGCTGATGGCGGGCGAACTGCGGCAGCGCCGTTTCGACCTGGCAATCCTGCTCCCCAACTCACTTAATGCGGCACTTGTCACCTGGCTCGGGGGTATCCCCCGCCGCCTTGGCTATGCCACCGATGGTAGGGGTCTGCTGCTGACGCATCCCGTTCCCCGTTCCGAGCGCCTGCTCACGGGACACCAGTCGGGGTATTACCTGGCGCTCCTTGCCTACTGGGGGATCGCCCCGGGAGAGCATCCCCAGCTTCTTGCCACGACGCCGGCCGAGGACGCGGCCATGGCCGGCCGGCTCTCCCAGGGGGGGATCGCTCCCGGCGATTTCCTGATCGGCATCAATCCCGGCGCCACCTACGGATCGGCGAAACGGTGGTACCCCGACCGCTTCGCCCGGGTGGCCGACGACCTTGCCAGGCGCTGGCAGGGGAAGGTCGTCATCACCGGAGGTCCCGATGAGCGGGGGATTGCCGAGGAGATCGCCGGGCTCATGACCATGCCGTGCTGCAACCTGGCCGGAAGCACAGGGGTGCGTGAGCTGATGGCCGTCATCAGGCGGTGCGATTTTTTCGTCACCAACGATTCCGGCCCCATGCACATTGCCGCGGCCTTCGGTGTGCCGCTGGTCGCTATTTTCGGGTCCACGGACCACTCCACCACCTTTCCCCTTTCGCGCAAGGCCGCCATCGTCCGTGCCCAGGTCGACTGCGCCCCCTGCATGAAACGGGAGTGCCCGACCGATCACCGCTGCATGACCGGGGTCACGGTAGATGATGTCATCGCCGCGGCCGAACGGTTGAAGATGAGCTGTGAGGAACGATCCGCCGGGCAGGAGCCGGACAGTTGATATGCGCGTACTGATCGTAAAGACATCTGCTCTCGGTGACATCGTCCACGCCCTGCCGGTGCTGGACTACCTGCACCAGGTCCTGCCCGGCATCGAGATAGACTGGGTCGTGGAGGAGTCTTTCCGGGAGATCCTCGAGGGGAATCCCCTCCTCTCCAGGCTCTTCCTGGTCAGGACGAAGAGGTGGCGCAAGCGCCCCTTTTCACGGGATACCTGGCGGGAAATCTCCCTTCTGCGCTCGGAACTGCAGGAGAGAAGGTACGATATTGCCTTCGACATCCAGGGGAACCTGAAAAGCGGCCTGGTCACCCGGTGTTCCGCTGCCCCCCGCCGTTACGGCTTTGACCGGGGCGCGGTGCGCGAGACGCCCAACCTCTACTGCACGACGAATCACGTGCCGCTGCGAAAGCAGGATTACCACGTGACCGACAGGTCGCTGCGGGTCGTGAGCGTCCCCTTCGGCAAGGACTATGCCGATGTCCGGTTGAGCATGGATATCCAGACAAGTGCCGAGGACGACAGGGCCGCCGAGGTCTTTCTGGCTACCCTGTCCGATGGGTTCGCCATCCTCTTTCACCAGGGGACGACCTGGAAGACCAAGCTCTGGCATGAAGCCGGCTGGATAGAGCTGGGGAAGCAGCTGCTGGAGACCTACCCCGATGCCACCATCCTGCTCTCCTGGGGAGGCGAAGAGGAGATGCGGGCATCGGAGCGGATTGCGGTCGGGATCGGTCACCAGGCGAGGCTTCTTCCCCGCCTCTCCCTGAAGGGATTTGCCGCCATGCTGAAGAAGGTCGATCTCATGGTCGGTGGGGACACCGGCCCGATCCATATCGCGGCTGCCGTCGGCACCCCCACCGTCTCGTTCTACCGGGCCACGGACGGGAAGCGCAACGGTCCGCGGGGGGAGATGCACCGGATCGTCCAGTCGCCGCTCCACTGCAGCCGCTGCCTCGACAAGGAGTGCGACAAGGATGATGCCTGCCGCGACAGCATCAAGGTGCCGGCGCTCCTGGGCGCCATAACCGATCTGCTGACCCCTCCCGTGCCATGAAGATATCCGTCACCATCATCGTCAAGAACGAGGAGAAGAATCTCCCCGCTTGCCTGCAGAGCCTGGATTTCGCCGACGAAATCATCGTTGTCGACTCCGGCAGCAGCGACGGGACAGCCGAGATCTGCCGCAGTCACCCCAAGGTCAGCTTCCACGAACTCCCCTGGGAAGGGTTCGGCAGGCAGAAGAACCGGGCTGCGGACCTGGCCCGGAACGAGTGGGTTTTCAACATCGATGCCGATGAGCGGGTCTCGCCCGAACTGCGCGCATCGATCCTGGCGGCCGATGTGACCCGCTTCACAGGGTTCCGGGTGGCCCGGGAGAATTATTTCGCCCTGCGCCGGATCAGGTACTGCGGCTGGTACCCCGATTACAACATCCGCCTGTACAACCGGAACCAGTGCCGCTTCAGCGAGCGCCTGGTCCATGAGGCGGTTACCTGTCCCGGAGGTGTGGGGACCCTGCAGGGGAACCTGATCCACTATACCTACGCCGGTATCTCCGATTACCTGCAGCGGATGGACAAATACTCGTCCCTGGCCGCGGAAGAGGTGATCAAGGCGGGGAAGAAGCCGGGAGTCGCTGCCCTGCTGCTGCGGCCGCTCTTCACGTTCTTCAAGATGTTCGTGCTCAAGCAAGGGTTCAGGGAGGGGTACCATGGCCTGCTGCTCTCCCTGCTGTACGCGGTCTACACGTTCCTGAAATACGCCAAGGCCCGGGAGATACGGTCCGCCGGCTCCGCTGCCGGAAGCGGGACAGCCGAGAGGTGAAGGGCGTGCCCGCATCCGTGCCGGTCCTCCTGTACCACCACGTGAACCCCCACGAGGGGGACCTGGTCACCGTCACCCCTGACGTTTTCCGGGAGCAGATGGCCTGGCTCGTGGCGGCGGGGTATGAGTCTCTCTCCCTGGGGGAACTTCTGGCTTTCATGGCAGGGAGCCTGCGGCTCACGCGACCGGCGGTGGTCCTTACCTTCGATGACGGCTGGCTGGACAATTACCAGTATGCCTTTCCGGTCCTGCGGGAATTCGGCCTGCGGGGGAGCTTCTTTCTCATCACTGCGCGCACCGCTGCCGCTACAGCCGCTCACAACAGCGCGCCGGGAGCTCTCCCCGACCACGAGGGGGCGAAGCAGGCCATACGGCAAGGGGAGGCCGGCCGGGTCGTCATCGGCTGGGAGACGGCCCGGGAGATGCACCGCAGCGGCCTCGCCGGGTTTTACCCCCATTCCCACACCCATCCCCGCTGTGCGGATCTGCCCCGGGATGAGGTCATGCATGAGCTGCTCCACTCGCGCGCACTCCTGGCTGCCAACCTGGGTGTGGCTGCGGACTGCTTCTGCTGGCCATATGGAAGTATCCCCGCGGAGGGGGAGTCCTGGGGCCGCGACGCGGGTTACACGGCGCTGCTGACGACCGCTGCCGGTGTAGCACGGCCGGGGGGTAACCCCTTTGCCATCCCTCGGCTCGATCCCGGGACATCGGTGCACTCCCTGCGCGAGGTCCTTGTCGGGAGCGGTTGGGCTGGTCCGGCATGAGTACCATCTCCCCGGTAAACGGGGAACCAGAGCTATTTTCAGGGGGAAGACCCATGTCAGCTGACAACCACAATATCGCCTATCTCTGTACGGGGAAGATCTGCGAGAACGGCCTTGCCGACAAGGTCGCCATGCGCTGGATTTCCCCCCAGTTCGAACGGACGGACGTCACCTTTGCCGAGCTGGACGAGCAGTCCAACCGTTTTGCCAACGTCCTGAGCTCCCTGGGAATGGGAAAAGGGGACCTGCTCTGTACGTTCCTGCCGAAATGCATGGAGCAGTTCTTCGTTTTCCTCGGTTCGTTGAAAAGGGAGATGATAACCGGCACGCTCTTCTCCAATTTCGGTGAGGACGCCCTCCTCGACCGCCTGGGCGATTCGGGGGCACAGGTGCTGGTCACGAAACGGAGCCTGTACAAGAAGGTCGAGAGGATTCGTCCCCGGTTGCCCCACTTGCGCCATGTCATCCTCGTCGATGTGGCGGACCATCTCGCAGACGATGTCCTGAGCTATGCCCGGCTCATGGACGCTGCCGCCGCAACGTTCGAAACTCCCGCAACATCCGCCGGCACCCCCTCCGTGCTCCACTACACGTCGGGTTCCACCGGCAAGCCGAAAGGGGTCCTGCACCGTCATGGCAGCATCCTCCAGCAGAGCAGGACCTGCCGCGAGGTCCTGGGGCTTACACCGGACGATATCTTCTGGTGTACCGCCGACCAGGGGTGGGTGACGGGGACGTCCTACGGCATCATCGGACCGTGGAGCCTGGGGGTGACTCAGGTCCACTACGGTGGAGGGTACGATGCGGGCAACTGGATGGACCTGCTGGCAGGGGAGGGGGTTACGGTCTGGTACACGGCGCCGACTGCCCTGAGAATGCTGATGAGGGAGGATGGGGAGACCTACGAAGGGGTCGACCTCCCCGCCTTGCGGCACATATGCAGCGTGGGCGAGCCGCTCAACCCCGAGGTGATGACCTGGGCCGGCAAAACGTTCGGCAGGGAGATCTACGACACCTGGTTCCAGACCGAGACCGGGGCGATCATGATCGCGAACCGTCCCGGTCTTCCGGTCCGGCCCGGTTCCATGGGGACGAGGATTTCCGGGGTCGAACCCGCCATCGTGGCCGACGACGGCACCATCTGTTCCCCCGGGGAGCACGGGAACCTCTGCGTGAAACAGGGGTGGGATTCCATGTTCATCACCTACCTGAACAACCCGACAGCCTATGCAAGCAAGTTCAGGAACGGTTACTACCACACGGGCGACATGGCCTGGCAGGACGAGGACGGTTATTTCTGGTTCCTCGGCCGCAGCGATGACGTCATCAATACCTCCGGGCACCTGGTGAGCCCCTTCGAGGTCGAAAGCGCCCTGCTGGAACTGCCCGAGGTGGCCGAGTCGGGGGTGATCGGCGTACCCGACGAGTTGCTCTTCGAGAAGGTGGTGGCGTACGTCCATTTCCACCGCGGCATCGACCTTACCGCGGAACTGGAGCTGAAGATCCGCATCCACGTGGCCAACAGGCTCTCTTCCCTGGCCATACCTCAGGAGGTCATTGGGGTGCCGTCCGTGCCGAAAAACAAAAGCGGCAAGATCATGCGCAGGGTTCTCAAGGCGCAGTACCTCGGCCAGGATGCCGGGGATATTTCAACACTGGAGGAGTGAACAGAAATGATAACACTGGAGATGCTGAACCCGATTTTCCGCCAGGTATTCGACGATGAGTCGATCGTGCTCACCAGGTCGACGACTGCCGACGACATCGAGGAGTGGGACTCCCTGACCCACATGAACTTGGTCATTGCCCTTGAACTAGGCTTCAAGATCAAATTTGCCCTGGGTGAGCTTCAGCGGCTGAAGAATGTGGGAGAGATGCTGGATCTGATTAACCGGAAGCTCGCGTAGCAGGGGGAACGTTAGACCGATGCTCTTCAATTCCCTCGTATTTATCTTCGCGTTCCTCCCCCTGGTACTGGTCGGCTACTTCCTGCTGCTGCACTGGCGGTTGACGGTTGCGGCCAGGTCGTGGCTTCTGTTTGCGTCGCTTGTCTTTTACAGCTGGTGGGATGTCCGCTACCTGCCGTTGATTCTCGGGTCGATACTGTTCAACTACACCATCGGTGGAGTGCTGGTCGAGTACGACGACCTGAAACGGAAGCTCGTTTCCAAGAAAGCGATCTTTGTCGTCGGCGTGACGGCCAATATCCTGCTCCTCTGCTGGTTCAAGTACCTGGATTTCTTCATCGGCAACGTGAATGCCCTGTTCGGGACCGGGCTGCCGCTGCTGAAGATCGTGCTCCCCCTGGGGATCAGCTTCTTCACCATCACCCAGATCGCCTTCCTGGTGGATGCCTACGAGGGGCTCGTGGAGGAGCGCAACCTGCTGAACTATGCGCTGTTCGTGACCTTCTTCCCGCACCTGCTGGCCGGACCGATCCTCCACCACAAGGAGATGATGCCCCAGTTCGACCACCTGAGGAACAAAGTGATCAACTGGAAAAACCTCTATTTCGGGCTTGCCCTCTTCTTCATCGGCCTGTTCAAGAAGGTGATCATCGCCGACCAGTTTGCCGCCTGGGCCACGCCGGGTTTCGACACCGCACCATCGCTCACGTTCTTCGAGGCATGGCTGGCGAGCCTCTCCTATACCCTGCAGCTCTACTTCGATTTCAGCGGCTACAGCGACATGGCGGTCGGGATCGGCTGGATGTTCAACATACGGCTCCCGATCAACTTCAACAGCCCGTACAAGGCCACCGGCATCATCGATTTCTGGAAGCGGTGGCACATGACCCTGACGGAGTTTGTCACCACCTACCTCTATGCCCCGATCCTCCGGTCGTTCGGCCGCATTACCTTCGGTGTCTCGCTGGCGGCCATTTTCCTGGCGATGCTGATATCCGGCATCTGGCACGGGGCCGGCTGGACCTTCATCATCTGGGGCGGGCTGCACGGTGCGGCACTGGTGATCAACCACATCTGGCGCAAGAGGAAACTGTCGATGCCCCGTTTCCTCGCCTGGCTGATCACCTTCAACTTCGTGAACGCCTCCTTCGTCTTCTTCAGGGCAAAGTCCCTGGAGGGGGCCATGAAGGTCTTCGCGGGGATGGCCGGGGTCAACGGGGTCACCATGCATCGTTCACTCAAGAAGGTCCACCTGCTCGAACGGTTGGGGGTCAACTTCAGCGGCTCCTGGCTCGATGGCATCAACGGCAATGACCGGACGTACATCTATGCGCTGCTCGCCCTGGTTTTCGCGGTCACCTGCCGGAACTCGATGCAGGCCGTCGAAGGTCTGAAACCCGACTGGAAGCACTTTGCCGTGCTTGTGACGATTGCCTTCTGGGGGCTCCTGAACATAAGCCAGGTCAGCGAGTTTCTCTATTTCCAATTCTGACGGTGAATATGCGGTATAAACGTTTGGTACTCATCCTTGCAGGGATGCTTGTCGTGTTCGTGGCCCTGAACGGGGTCATCTGGAAGAGCTGGACCCAGGACCTGATAACCGATGCCCACTTCGACGGGGGCGATCTCACCCGCATGGGGTATATCCCTGGTTCCAAGATGCCCCGGCACAACAGGGTCGACCTGCCGCGACGCCATATCTCCCTCAAGGAGTACGCGGGCCAGCCGGTCGACATGGTCACGATCGGCGACTCCTTTTCCCAGGGGGGCGGTGGCGGGTATAACCGGTATTACCAGGACTATATCGCGACACGCTACGACATGACGGTGCTCAACCTCGACCATTACAAGGATGTCGATTTCATCACCACGATCTCGCTGTTTCTCAACAACGGCTTCCTCGACAAGGTCCGTCCCCGCTACGTCCTCATAGAGGCAAGCGAACGCGGCATCAAGGAGTTGGCTCATCCGGTCGATTTTTCCCGGGTGGAGCCCCTTGAGACGGTCCGGGGGTACCGCTTGTACCCCCATGCTTCCCATCCTCCCGACGTGTCGTTCATAAACAACGGCAACTTCAAGTTTCTTTTCAATGCCCTCTGGTTCAGGTTCACGGACCATGGCCTGTTCGGTGACGTACGCGTTGCCGATCTGAAGGGTGATTTTTTTTCCGTCACAAAGGGTGACAAGCTGCTCTATTTGCCCTATAAACCTAAGTTCGGTGCTGCAGAGGTGGGTGCGCTCAACGAGAACATGAACATGCTCGCCGACAGACTCAGCGCCCATGGCATCAGGCTGATCTATATGCCCTATGTGGATAAATACACCCTGTACCGGAACTGGCTGGTCCGTCCGACGTACCCCGAAAGCCAGTTTTTCGAACTCTTGCGCCCCCTGGCAAAACGGTACCAGTACATCGACACGAAGGAGCTGCTCAGGGAAGAGCTGGCAAAAGGGGAAAAGGATATTTTTTATGCCGACGATACCCACTCCAGCTGGAAAGCATCGGAGAAGATATTTTCGGTTGTGCGGTTCCCCTGATCGACGAATGCCTGATTATGAGAGCTAACAAAGTTTATCGAAAATTTTTCCTCTCCTGCATCGGGCTGCTTTTCTTCGTCTTTGCGGCCATAGCAACGTTCAACGGTTATTTCGACCCTCTGATGATATTCAGCTCTGTTCATCCAGGTAACCGTTACGTGCCGGTCATTGACACCAGGGTCCAGAAAACCAACCGCCTGTACCACGGTAATGAAAAGTACGATGCTCTGCTCCTTGGAAGCAGTCGTGCAGAGCAGTTCAGGCAACAGGATTTTCTCCCTTACAGGCTGTTCAATTATGCTTTGCCATCGTTGTATCCGGACGAAGCCGGAGAGTATCTGGACTTTTTCCTCAAGAAGAATGGAAACGGCAGGGTTGTTGTCTTTCTGGGACTGGATTTTTACGGCAGCAATGCCATTACCCATGAGCATGCCAAACCGCCCGGGTATTACCACGCATCTGTTGTTGATCCGTTTCAGACCGTTTCGCCATATATAGGCAGGAATGCTCTGAAATACTCGTTCAAGATGTTGCGAGGGAAAAAGGAAGTTTTCAAGTATGATCGGGTAACGATCGATAAGGTTACCCAATTCATGGGACAGGAAGAGTCTGACCGGCAGTTCAACAAGCAGCTGGATTTGTATGCTAAGACCATTTACGGTGATTACAGATATAACCGGGATTATTACACTATCCTGCGACAGCTCAAAGAGGGGCATCCCAATGTTGAGTTTGTGGTTTTTACCACACCCGTGACGAGGGAGCTCTTTGCCCTTCTCGTAAAGAGCGGCAGGTTACCGGACTATGATCGATGGCTTCGGGATATTGTCAGAGCATTCGGACGGGCATACAACTTCATGTATGTCAACCGTTTCACCATGGACAGGAGAAACTTTATGGATGCCCATCATCTGTACCCGGAACGCGCAACTCCATTGATGCGTATCATGACCGGAAGGCAGACGCAGGAAGATGAAGGGATAGGCGTTCTGCTCACTGCCGGTAATCTGGATGCTCAAATCGATGCGACGATAAAACAGAGCCTTCATATTCAGGAGACGATGCCATGAAATATTCAAATGTGTTATATGTGCTGAGGTGATAGCAGTGAAACCACCTGCGAGAGCTTGATTTTTGGAAACAACATCGATAAATGTGAGCAGAACAGCAGAACTTCTTCGGGCAATGGGACGTTTATGAAAATTACCGGCAAAAATATCAACTTACGGTTAGTGGAACTCGAAGACGCAGAATTCATGGTGAACTTGAGAGCTGACCGGAAAAACAAGTTTTTGACCAAGGTTGATGTAGAAAATCAACGTAACTGGTTGATTGACTATAAAGTTAGAGAAGCGAGAAAAACTGAGTATTATTTCATAATTTGTAACAAAGATGATGAACCGTGCGGGGCCGTCCGCATTTATGATTTTATCGGTGACTCTTTCTGCTGGGGAAGCTGGTTATTGAGTTCTGACGCTCCTGCCACCGCTGGTATTGAATCTGCCTTGTTGGTGTATGAGTTCGCCTTCTATTTCTTGAAATTCAAGCATTGTCATTTCGATGTACGTATTGAAAATACCAAAGTTAGAGCTTTCCACGAAAGAATGGGAGCGACAATCATAAAATCTGATGAGCTTGACGTCTATTACGAGCTGCCTCTTTCACAATATGAGTCCATCAAGAAAAAATACTTAAAGTATTTGCCTGCACAGGTGCTATATGAGCATTTTTAACTGTAACATTATCGAATTGCCCAAGATTTCAGATCCCCGGGGTAATTTGACCTTTATCGAAGGAGAGCGACACGTTCCGTTTGATATCAAACGGGTCTATTACCTCTACGATGTCCCTGGCGGTGCCGAGCGGGGGGGGCATGCCCACAAGGGGCTTCACCAGCTGATCGTGGCCATGTCGGGGAGTTTCGACGTGCTGCTGGACGACGGCCATGAAAAACGGCGCTTCCATTTGAACCGCTCGTACTACGGCCTCTACGTATGCCCCATGATCTGGCGGGAGCTGGATAACTTCTCTTCCGGCTCCGTCTGCATGGTCCTCGCCTCGAACCTGTACGACGAGGATGATTACTACCGCGACTATGCCACCTTCATCACGCAGGTGAAAGCGGGGGGGATATGAGCATTCCGGGTGGTGTCCGGCAGGAGATACCGTTTCTGGACCTGGGGGCCGTCAACTCGGCACACCGAACGGGACTGGAGAACGCGTTCAAGCGGGTGCTGGAGGGCGGTTGGTACATCATGGGGCGTGAGCTCGCCGCCTTCGAGGAGGAGTTTGCGGCATACTGCGGCGCACGCCATGCGATCGGGGTCGGCAATGGCCTGGACGCCCTCCATCTGATCCTCCGGGCTTACGGTATCGGTGCCGGTGACGAGGTGATTGTTCCGGCCAATACCTATATCGCGACCTGGCTTGCCGTCTCCTACGCCGGGGCAACGCCGGTCCCCGTGGAGCCCGATGCCGCCACGTGCAACCTGGACCCTGCGCTGATCGAAGCGGCTGTCACGCCGCGCACCAAGGCAATCATGGCGGTGCACCTCTACGGGCAGCCTGCTGACATGGACCGTATCAACGAGGTCGCCGCACGCCACGGCCTGAAGGTGATCGAGGATGCCGCCCAGGCGCACGGTGCACGCTATAAGGGGAGGAGAGCCGGATCACTGGGTGATGCGGCCGGGTTCAGTTTCTATCCGGGGAAAAACCTCGGTGCCCTGGGTGATGGTGGTGCCGTCACGACGGACGACGGGGCCCTGGCCGAGCAGATCCGCGTCCTGCGCAATTACGGCTCCAAGGTGAAATATTACAATGATGTCAAGGGGTTCAATTCCCGGCTGGACGAGCTGCAGGCTGCGCTGCTGCGGGAGAAGCTGACAACCCTCGACGGTGACAACCGGCATCGTGCCGAGATGGCTTCACTGTATCTCTCCCGGTTGCAGGAGAGCGGGGTGGTTCTGCCGGTTGTCCCCGACTGGGCGGAACCGGTGTGGCACCTCTTTGTGGTGCGCAGCAAGCGGCGGGACGAATTGCAGCAGCATCTTTCCCGCTGCGGTGTCGGCACCGTGATCCATTACCCGATCCCGCCCCACCTGCAGCCGGCCTATGCGGAGCTGGAGCTGGGGGAGGGGTGTTTCCCCCGTACCGAGTCCATTCACCGGGAGGTCCTGAGCCTGCCGATGGGACCGACGCTGACAACGGACGACGTCGGGTATGTCTGCGACGCTATCAATAACTTTTACTCGGAGTCACGGTGACCGATCCCCTCGTCAGTGTCGTCATCCCGCTCTACAATCACGCGGCCTATATCGAGCGTTGCCTTGACAGCATCGTCGAAGACCCCTATCCTGCCAAGGAGATCGTGATCATCGACGACGGGTCGAAGGACGATTCGCTGGACGTGGTTGCACGGTGGCGCGAGTCGGGCCGGGGGGAGCATCTCGTCGACTTCCGCTGTTACAGCCGGGAGAACCGGGGCATAACCAGGACTCTCAACGAACTCGTCGGCCTGGCCGCCGGCCCCTTCATCGCCTTCCTTGCCAGCGACGACTACCTCCTCCCCGGGGGGATCGGCGCGCGGGTCGCTTACCTGCAGGGGCATCCGGAGAAGATGGCGGTCTTTGCCGACAGCGTGGTTGTCAACGATGCCGGTGAAGTAACCGCCCAAAGTGCCCTGGCCGCACTTTTCAAGACGGAGGTATCCCGTCTCGCTTCCCCGAAACTCCTGAGTTACGAACTGGTATTCCACTGGTGCGTCCCCGGCCCGGTCTTCCTGGCACGCCGGGAACTGTATGACCTGGTGGGGGGGTATGACGAGTCGATCGCCGTCGAGGACCGGGATTTTTACTACCGCCTGGCGGCCCGCGATCTGCTCGGTTTTATCGATACCGCCGTCGCGGCCTACCGGGTGCACGCCGGTGGCCATGCGGCCACCCCTGCCCGGGAGAAGAGCTACGTGCAGGCAATGCTCGCGACCACCGAAAACAACATGGCGGCGTTCACCGGGATGCGCAGGGCCTACCTCCGGGCGGACAACTGGGCCTGCCGGGGAAAACTGCAGCGCCTGAACGGTGACAACAGCGTCGGTGCCCTGCTGAAGTACCGAGGCGGCAGGCTCGCGGGGAGCATTCTCAAGCGGGTCTATGCCCTGTGTGCACCCTTTCTTTGAGGTGACAGTGCGACGATCGATGTTCCGATATGAATTCCACCACCAGCCAGGATCGCTTCCATGCCCGTAGACATAGTCATCCCCGTTCTTAACCAGCTGGAGTACACCCGGCCGTGCCTCGAGTCCCTGTTTGCCACGGTCCCCCCCGAGGTGAGGATCTACGTGGTCAACAACGGCTCTACGGACGGCACGACGGAATATCTGGCAGGTCTGCCGCGGATTTCGGTGATCAGCAACGACCGGAACCAGGGGTGCGCGGTTGCCTGGAACCAGGGGGTCCGGGCCGGATCGTCACCCTGGGTCGTGGTGCTGAACAACGACGTGCTCCTCCCCGAAGGGTGGCTGGACGGCCTCCTCGCGGCCGCAGCGAGGTACTCGTGGGATATCGTCTGTCCGGCCCTGCGGGAGGGGGAGTACAATTACGACCTTGCGTCCTATGCCCGCACCTACATGGGGGCAATGGGAGAGGTCGTCCGTCGGGGGGAGACCCACGGGGTCTGCTTCATGGTCAACCGCCGGGTATTCGAGGCGATCGGCCTGTTCGACGAGAACTTCAGGATCGGTGGCGGCGAGGATACGGACTTCTTCTGGCGTGCTGCGGCGGCGGGGTTTCGCAGCGGCTCGACCGGCTGTTCGTTCATGCACCACTACGGTTGCGTGACCCAGGATTACGTCAAGAAGGAGATCACCAAGCGGTGTTACGGCCCTGAACACCGTGCGTATTTCCGGGAGAAGTGGCGGCTCGGCTGGCTGAAGCGTTTCGTGCTGCGCCGCAGGTCGAAGGCGCGGGAGCTGATCTGGAGGGTGGGGGAGCAGGTGCGTTACGGCCACACGCTGAGGGAAAAATGGCAGGGGGGGAAGCTCCGGTTCTACTGAGACCGGGGTGCGCGACGATGAAGCCCAGATCCATTCTCATCTGCTCGATGCGCCTTATCGGCGACGTGATACTGACGACGCCGATGATCGGCCTGCTGAAGGCCGCCTACCCCGAGGCGGCAATCGACCTCCTGGTGACGGTCAAAACCGGCGAGTTCCTCGAAAAGGACCCTCGCGTGCGCCGGGTGATCTATTTCAGGCAGTTCGATATCGACAGGAACGCCCGTGCCCAGGGTGAAAGCTACTTCGGCAGTATCTTCCGTCGTTACGACATGGCCATCAACATGAATTACGCCGACCGGGGGACCTATGCGACGATCCTGGCCGGCCGGCAGAGCCGCATCGGCTTCTACCGGGATGACGGTTTCCTGAAGACCTTCTGGAAAAAGATTCTTCTTACCCATCCGGTAAAGTACGAACCGTATGAACATATCGCCTACCGGTGCAAGAAGGTCGCCGATGCCCTCGGCATCCCCGCCGGGAAGCTTGAATGCAAGGTTTTCTGGGATGGCGATGACGAGCGCATGGTCGCCTCGGCGCTGGAGCGGGGGGACAATCGCCCCTACTTCGTCGTTCACCCCTTTGCCCGCGGGCGCCACAAGGTATGGCACATGGACCGTTTTGCCGAGGTGAGTGATGCCATTGCCGGGAGATACG
Organism: uncultured Geobacter sp.; assembly: GCA_937860145.1. Taxonomy (GTDB): domain Bacteria; phylum Desulfobacterota; class Desulfuromonadia; order Geobacterales; family DSM-12255; genus CALMBF01. The sequence continues at coordinate 35,729 of CALMBF010000077.1, read as the reverse complement.
GCCTGCAGCCGGTCTGGTCTTCGTCGCCGCTTCCCGACGAGGTGAACCAGCTCGAGGCGGCGGCGCAGCTCTGCCGGCATCGGCCCCTCACCGTTGCCGGCGCGTTCAGCCTGAACCAGATGACCTGCCTCCTTGCGGGTGCTGCCCTCTACGTGGGGCTGGACACGGCAATCACCCATCTTGCCGCCACAACGGGCATCCCCGTGGTGGCCCTCTACGGTCCGACCCCGGGCGCCTACTGGGGTCCCTGGGACAACAGCGTGCCGGCTGAGGAGCAGCGCTCCATCCTCAGGGGGCCCCGGCCCTCCCGCAGGATCATCATGCTCCAGAAGGAGTGGGAGTGCGTGCCGTGCGGCGGGGTGGGGTGTCCCGGCCGGGAGCCGGAAAGCCGCTGCCTGCTGGAAATGGAGAGCCGCGAGGTCCTTGCCGCGGTCGAGTCCCTGCTCGGGGAAGGAGTCGTGAGGAAATGAAAGTCAGCTGCTTCACCTTTCTGCGCAACGGCGAGATGCTCGGCTACCCCTTTGTCGAGTCGATCCGTTCCGCCTTGCCCCTGTGCGACGAGTTCATCGTCAACATCGGCCCCTGCGAGGACCGGACCCTCGAGATGGTGCAGGCCATCGGCGATCCCAGGATCAGGATCGTGCAGAGTGCCTGGAACGAGCAGATGCGGGTAAAGGGGTATGTCTACGGACAGCAGAAGAATATCGCCCACTTCAACTGCACCGGGGATTGGGCCTTTTACCTGGAAGCGGACGAGGTCCTCCACGAAAACGATCTGCCCGCCATCCGCGCCGCCATGGAAACGTATCTTCCTGACGAACGGGTGGAGGCACTGGTCTTCGACTACCTGCACTTTTACGGCAATCATTCGACCATCGCCTGGAGTCCTGCCTGGTATCGCCGTGCTCCCCGGATCATCCGGAACACCCTCCGCTCGTACTCACCCGACGGGCTGTTTTTCCTGGTCCTTGGGACGAACAAGCGGGGGCGCTACCCCCGGGCCGCCCTGGTCAATGCTCCCGTCTACCATTACGGCTGGGTGCGCAGCGAGGAGCAGATGAACCGCAAGGCTGACAAGGTGGAGAAGTACTGGGCGAAGGAGCCCAAGAAGATTGACTACTCCCTCATCGATCCCCTGGTGTTGAGGGAGTTCACCGGGGTCCATCCCGCCGTCATGGCCGGTTGGCTCCCCGCGGGCAATCCGGGCCTGTTTCAGGCGGACCCCGACCATCGTCTCACCCGCAGGGAACGGAAACACCGGGTCCTGATGAAACTGGAGAAGCTGTTCGGTCTCGAAATGAGCAAGAAACATTACACCCTCGTGCGTGGCTAGTCGTGTCACGCCCGACGAGCAGAGGTGACTGTCTGTGAAGTACCAACCCGTTGATCTGTCCCATGTGACGACCTACCCCATCGGAACCCGCAAGAACAAGACCATCATGGCCCGGGACCGGTCCGGATCGGTCCGGGCGGGGATGTCCGTTGCCGACCTGCTTGCCGCCATGCCCCCCCAGCTCGGGGCGGAGATGCTCGTCGGTGTCATCGACGCTGTCGTGTCGGCCCGTGCAAACGGCAAGCCAGTGGTCGTCGGCATGGGGGCCCACGTGATCAAGTGCGGCCTGCAGCCGGTGCTGAAGAGTCTCATCGAAGCCGACGTCATCACCGCGTTTGCCCTCAACGGTGCCGGCTCCATCCACGACTACGAAATATCCCTCATCGGCGAGACCAGCGAGGATGTGGGGGCTGTGTTGCACTGCGGCACCTTTGGCATGGCGGAAGAGACGGGGCGGGACATCAACCTTGCGCTCAAGAGAGGAGTGGCACAGGGGATGGGGTACGGCGAGTCCGTCGGCCGTTTCATCCTGGAGAACGGGAACCCCCACAGGGAGGACAGCCTGCTGGCGGTCTGCGCCGAGCGGAACATCCCGGTGACCGTTCACGTCGCCGTGGGGACGGACATCATCCACCAGCACCCCTCCGCAGACGGTGCCGTCATCGGCGAGGCGACCTTCACCGATTTCAGGCTCTTCACCTCCATCGTCAGCGAACTGGGGGACGGCGGGGTGTACCTGAACATCGGCAGTGCCGTGCTGCTGCCGGAAGTGTTTCTCAAGGCCCTCTCCATCGCCCAGAACCTGGGGCACCACGTGGATCATTTCACCACGGCGAACTTCGACATGCAGCAGCACTACCGGCCGTTGCAGAACGTGGTGAAGCGGCCGACCTCGGGGAAGAGCAGGGGGTATACCATTACGGGGCACCATGAAATCATGATCCCGCTGCTGGCCGCGGGGATCCTGGATAAAATCAACTCGTAGCGGACAGGTGCTGCCCGACAGGAGTCAGTAGTGGAGCGTAAGAACATCGAATCATTTTTCAATCGCGCCGGCGAGATCAGGGCGCTGGTCATCGGCGACCTCATGCTGGACGAGTACCTGTGGGGGAAGGCGGAGCGGATTTCTCCCGAGGCGCCGGTACAGGTCGTTGACGTGGTGCGGGAAGACCTCCGTCTCGGCGGGGCGGGGAACGTGGTCAACAACCTGGTCACCCTCGGTTGCCGGGTGGCCGTCTGCAGTGTCATCGGCGCCGACGACAACGGTACCCTGCTGTGCCACGTGTTCAGCGGCATGGGGGTGGACACGGATGCCGTTTTCGAGGACCCGGCCCGGAGGACCGGCAAGAAAACGCGGGTGCTGGCGACCCATCAGCAGATCGTGCGGATTGACCGGGAGTCGAAGGAGGAGATATCTTCCGAATGCGAAGAGAAGATCATCGGATTCCTCGAGCGTGAAGGAGCTTCCTTCCATGTCTTCGTCGTCTCCGACTACCTCAAGGGGGTGCTCACGCCGCGGGTACTGCGGGCTGTCATCGACACCGGCAAACGGCTCGGCATCCCGGTGGTGGTCGACCCGAAGGGGGATGACTACGCGAAATACCGCGGCGCGACCATCATCACTCCCAACCGGAAGGAGGCTGAGCAGGCTTCCCGCATGGCGATCGTGGACGAGGCCAGCCTGAAGGGTGCGGCGGCAAAGCTCCTTGCCGACCTTGACCTGGCGGCGCTGCTGATCACCCGCAGCGAAGCGGGGATGTCGCTGTTCGCTGCTGACGGCCCCTCCCTCCACATCCCGACCGTGGCTCGGGAAGTCTTCGATGTTACCGGAGCCGGTGACACGGTGCTTGCGGTCCTCAGCCTGGGCCTGGCCGGCGGGGTCGACCTCGCGTCCGCAGCCCGGCTGGCGAACACGGCGGCAGGGATCGTGGTCGGCAAGCTCGGTACCTCCACGGTCACTCCCGATGAGATCATGGTCGAGGTCTGCCGGGGGCACAAGGATAGCGACACCAAGATCAAGAACCTGGATGTGTTAACCCGGATCATCGAGGCCGAGAAGGGGCGCGGCAAGAAGATCGTCTTCACGAACGGCTGTTTCGATCTTCTTCATGTGGGCCATGTGAAGTACCTGCAAAAAGCCCGGTCTCTCGGGGATATCCTCGTTCTCGGGCTCAACAGCGATGCGTCCATCCGGAGGTTGAAGGGGGAGAAGCGCCCCCTCATCTGCGAGGAGGAGAGGGCCCATATCCTGGCCGCCCTGGACTGCATCGACTACGTACTGGTTTTCGAAGAGGATACGCCGCTCCGGATGATAACCGCCCTGAGGCCGGACGTACTGGTCAAGGGGGGAGACTACACCCTCGACGGGGTCGTGGGGCGGGACGTGGTCGAGTCCTACGGGGGGAGAGTCGAGCTGGTCTCCTTCGTGGACGGGAAGTCGACCACCAACATCATCGAGAAGATTCTGCAGAGCTATGGGTAGGTGCCAGCGCCGTAAGTGCGCGGTCACGTAACGGACAAGGACGGTCGTCAATGGGAAAAGTTCTGGTAACGGGGGCTGCCGGTTTCATCGGATTTCACCTCAGCCGTCGGCTCCTGCGTGAGGGTGAGCAGGTTGTCGGGCTGGACAACCTGAACAGCTACTATGACGTGCAGCTGAAGCTGGACAGGCTCAAGCAGCTTGAACCCGAGCCCGGTTTCACGTTCCATCGCCTGGGGCTGGAGGACAGCGAATCGGTCGGGGAACTTTTCGCCCGGGAGCGTTTCGACGTGGTGGTGAACCTGGCTGCCCAGGCCGGGGTGCGTTACTCCCTGGAGAATCCCCGGGCCTACATCGACAGCAATATCGTCGGCTTCACCAATATCCTTGAGGGGTGCCGTCACAGCGGCGTCAAGCACCTCGTCTACGCATCGTCCAGTTCGGTGTACGGTGCCAACACGAAGATGCCTTTTTCCGTGCACCAGAACGTGGATCACCCCCTGTCCCTCTATGCTGCGAGCAAGAAGGCCAATGAGCTGATGGCCCACACCTACTCGGGCCTCTTCAACCTCCCCACCACCGGTCTCCGTTTCTTCACTGTCTACGGCCCATGGGGACGACCGGACATGGCCCTGTTCCTCTTTACCCGGGCGATCCTGGAAGGTCGTCCCATCGACGTGTTCAACTACGGCAGGATGCAGCGGGATTTCACCTATGTCGATGACATCGTCGAGGGGGTGGTGCGGGTCATGGGGAAGATACCCGAGCCGGCAGGGAACTGGGACGGGATGGCTCCCGATCCCGGCACCAGTTTCGCCCCCTACGGCATCTACAATATCGGCAACAACCGGCCGGTGGAGCTGAGCAGATTCATCGAGATCCTGGAGGAGTGTCTCGGCAGGAAGGCTGAAAAGAACTATCTTCCCCTTCAGGCCGGCGATGTGCCGGCCACCTATGCCGACATCGACGACCTGAGCAGTGCCGTCGGCTTCAGGCCGGCGACCACGATAGAAGAGGGGATTGCCCGCTTCGTCTCCTGGTACAGGGACTATTACAAACGCTGAGGTGGTTATGGAAACGGTTCTGGTCACGGGTGGCTGCGGCTATATCGGCAGCCACGTGGTGCGTCAGCTCTCCGAGGCAGGCTTTCGGGTGGTCGTGTATGACAATCTCTCCACCGGTTTTGCCGATGCCCTGGTGAACGGCGAAACCCTTGTGCAGGGAGATCTTGCCGACACGGCGGCAGTCGAGACCCTTTTTGCCGGTTACGGGTTCAGGACGGTCCTGCATTTTGCCGCCTCGATCGTGGCGCCGGAGTCGGTAACGAATCCGTTGAAGTTCTACGCAAACAATACTCGAAATACCCTCAACCTGCTGCAGGCCTGCGTCAGACATGGTGTGGAGCGGTTCGTTTTTTCCAGCACCGCTGCGACCTACGGCATGCCGGAGAACGGCCATGCCTCGGAAGAGAGCCCGACCGTCCCGATCAATCCCTATGGCACCTCCAAGCTGATGAGCGAATGGATGCTGCGGGACACGGCCGCCGCCCACCCTTTGAGATTTGCCATACTGCGCTATTTCAATGTCGCCGGCGCCGATCCCCGTGCCCGCATGGGGCAGCGGACCCCCGAGGCCACCCACCTGATCAAGGTCTGTTGCGAGGCGGCTCTCGGGCTCAGGCCTGAAGTATGCATCTACGGCACCGGTTTCCCGACTCCTGACGGCACCGGGATCCGCGATTACATCCATGTGGAGGACCTGGCCTCCGCCCACCTAGCAGCGCTCTCCCATCTGGCGCAGGGAGGGGAGTCGGTGCTGCTCAATGTCGGTTACGGCAAAGGGGCTTCCGTCCTCGAGGTCATTGCCATGGTCAAGCGGGTCAGCGGCGTGGATTTCAAGGTCGTGGAAAAGGGGAGCAGGCCGGGAGACCCGGCCATGCTGGTGGCCCGTGCCGAAAAGATCCGGTCGGTCCTCGACTGGAAGCCGGTCCGGGACGATCTGGAGACGATCATTAGCGATGCCTGGAACTGGGAGCGGAAACTGCACGGCAGGTAGACGCGGTCGTTTCCGGCCGCACGATGATACGAGGAGAAATGCATGACCAGAAGCATGACCGGTTACGGCAAGGCAGAAGTTACGGGCGTGGGGGGGAAGTTCACCGTCGAGATCCGTTCGGTGAACCACCGCTATGGGGAGGTGTCGGTCAAGCTTCCCCGGCAGCTGCTCTCCCTTGAAGGGGACATCCGGCGGCGGATGTCCGAGAGGTTCAAGCGGGGCAAGATCGATGTCTTCATCCAGTTCGAACCTGCTGCAGGGAGCGTCACCCCCCCCGTCGCCAACATCCCGCTGGCGCTGGCATACAACGAGGCCTTCGGCCAGATCCGTCAGGCTCTGGGGGTATACGACCACGTACCCTTCGATCTGATCCTGGCCCAGAAGGACGTGCTCACCGTCGCTGCCCAGGAGGCAACGGTCGACCTTGAGGAGCAGTCTGCCGATCTCCATGCCGCCCTGAATGCAGCATCGGACAGCATGGAGGCCATGCGCCTCAAGGAGGGGGAACAGCTGGCCCGTGAGATCATTGGGCGGGCATCCCTGGTGAGTGAAATGGTCGAGAGCGTGGCCCAGCGGGCGCCCGTTGCCGTCGCCGCCAACGGGGAGAGGCTCAGGGAAAGGATCTCCCGGCTGCTGGGGGAGACGCCGGTCGACGAAATGCGTCTTGCCCAGGAGGTGGCCATCCTTGCCGACCGGATGGAGATTACCGAGGAGCTGGTTCGCCTGCGCAGCCATTTCAAGCAGTTCCACTCCACCATGGGGATGAATGAACCGGTGGGGAGGAAACTCGATTTTCTCCTCCAGGAGATGAACCGCGAGGTGAACACCATCGGTTCCAAGGCAAACGATGCGGAGATCGCCGCCATTGTCGTCGAGCTGAAGTCGGAGCTGGAGAAGGTGCGCGAGCAGATACAGAACATAGAGTAGCAATCGAGGTCTCCATGCAGCGACAAGGAATACTGTTTATCGTTTCGGCCCCTTCCGGTGCGGGTAAAACCACGCTCTGCAGGGAAGTCCTTGACATTTTCCCGGGGCTGCGGCACTCTGTAAGCTTCACCACCCGCGCTCCGCGAAACGGAGAAGTCCACGGTAGGGATTACTTTTTCGTCTCCAAGGACGAATTCGAACGGATGGTCCGAGGTGGCGAGTTTGCCGAATGGGCCGAAGTTCATGGCAACTGTTACGGCACTGCATTACGCACCCTGGCCGAAAGTCGCGAGAAGGGGATCGACCTGATCCTCGACATCGATTGCCAGGGGGCTCTGCAGCTCAAGGAGAAGCAGGTCGCCGGGGTCAATATCTTCATCCTCCCCCCCAGCTACTCAGAGCTGAGACGTCGCCTCGAAGGACGGGATTCGGACAAGCCGGACGTCATCGAGACCAGGATGAACAACGCCGCGGCCGAGATCAGTCAGGCACGGTGGTACGATTACATCATCGTCAATGACCAGTTCCCCAAGGCTGTGGAGGAACTCAGGTCGATCATCATTGCCGAGCACCAGCGGACAGCCCTGATGCTTGCAGCAGTTGGTAACGAATTCAAACTTTAGGGGACGGCGGACCGGCCGTCCACTTCTTTCAGGAGAGTCAATTATGGCAAGGGTTACTGTTGAAGATTGTCTGGAGCACGTAGATAACCGTTTCCTTCTGGTGATGCTCGCTTCCAAAAGGGTCAAGCAGCACTACAAGGGGGCAAAGCCTCTCATCGACAACAAGGCTGAAAACAAGAACGTCGTCCTCTCTTTGCGCGAGATCGCCGCAGGCAAGGTCAAGTACGAGTATTCCGGCCGTCGCGGCGGGAAATAACGGTCGACAAGGGTTTTTTCATATCAGCTTAACGCCAAAGGCGACGGTATTAATCGTCGCCTTTCTTTTACGCTCGGTTAGTGTGCCTATTCCATGATCAGACTCAATGACATATTAAGCAAGGTCTCTTCCTACAACACCTCTGCGGACCTGGACATCATCCGCAAGGCTTATGTCTACTGCGCCAAGGTACACCAGGGGCAGACCCGCCTCTCCGGTGAGCCGTACCTGGTACATCCCATGGAGGTCTCGGCTATCCTGGCAGACCTGAAGCTGGATGTGCCGTCGGTTGTCACCGGTCTGCTTCACGATACGGTGGAGGATACCCTGACGACCCTGGAGGAGCTGGCGGAGATGTTCGGGGAGGAGGTCGCCAGCCTGGTCAACGGGGTGACGAAGATCGGCAAGATCCACTTCAAGACCAAGGAGGAGAGCCAGGCGGAAAACTTCCGCAAGATGCTCCTCGCCATGTCTGACGATATCCGCGTCATCCTGATCAAGCTTGCCGACCGTCTCCACAACATGCGCACCCTGCAGTACCAGCCCGAAGTCAAGCAACGTGCCATTGCCCGGGAGACCCTGGACATCTATGCACCGATCGCCCACCGCCTTGGTATCCAGTGGGTGAAGAGCGAGCTCGAGGACCTCTCTTTCCGCTACCTGGATCCCCAGGTCTATTACGACCTCGCCTCCAAGGTGAGCATGAAGAAGAAGGAGCGGGAGGCCTACATCGATGAGGTGAAACGGGTCATCTCCGAGAAGCTGGCCGAGCACGGCATCAGGGGGGAGGTTTCCGGCAGGAGCAAGCACCTTTACTCGATCTATCGCAAGATGGTGAAGCGCAACGTGGACATCGACCAGATCTACGACCTGGTCGCCATCCGCGTCATGGTCGAGGATATCCGGGCCTGCTACGAACTGCTCGGCCTGGTCCATTCCACCTGGAAGCCGATTCCCGGGAGGTTCAAGGACTACATCGCCATGCCCAAGGGGAACATGTACCAGTCGCTGCATACCACGGTGATCGGCCCCACCGGCGAGCGGATGGAGGTGCAGATCCGTACCGAGGAGATGCACCGCGTTGCCGAGGCGGGGATCGCCGCCCACTGGAAGTACAAGGAGGGGAAGGGGTACGACGAGCGGGAGGTCAAGCGCTTTGCCTGGCTGAGGCAGCTTCTGGAGTGGCAGCAGGAGCTGCAGGATTCCCGGGAATTCATGGACAGCGTCAAGGTCGAGCTTTTCCCCGAAGAGGTCTACGTATTCACCCCCAAGGGTGACGTCAAGTCGTTCCCCAAGGGGGCAACCCCCATCGACTTCGCCTACAGCATCCACAGCGATGTGGGCCATCGCTGCGTCGGCGCCAAGGTCGACGGCAAGCTGGTGCCGCTGAAGCACGAGCTGAAGAACGGGGAAATCGTCGAGGTCATCACCTCTCCCCACCACACCCCCAGCAAGGACTGGTTGAAGATCGTCAAAAGCTCCCGGGCGAGGAACAGGATCAGGGCATGGATCAAGACCGAGGAGCGCAAGCGCAGCATTTCGCTGGGGAGGGAGATCTGCGAGAAGGAGTTCCGCCGCTACTCCCTCAACTTCGCCAAAATGCAGAAAAACGGCGACATCAAGCGGGTTGCGGCCGAGTTCGGTCTCCATTCCGAGGATGATCTCATGGCAGCGATCGGCTACGGCAAGCTTTCCTGCCTGCAGGTCGTCGGCAAGCTGGTGCCCCACGAGAAACTCGACATCCCCCGGGAAAAGTCCGAGTCCCGGGTCGAAAAGATCATCAACAAACTCAAGGGGAAACCCTCCAGTGCCATTCAGATCGGCGGCGTGGAGGATGTCATGGTGCGGTTCGGCAAATGCTGCAATCCCCTTCCCGGCGACGAGATCGTCGGCTTCATCACCCGGGGGAGGGGGGTAACGGTTCATTCCAGCGACTGTGTCGTTGCCCTGGGGAGCGATCCCGAGCGGCGTATCGAGGTCGCCTGGAGCCGGGACAAGAAAGCCGCACTGCCGGTGAAAATCAGGGTGGCCTGTCACGATCAGAAGGGGATCCTGGCCAACATCAGTCAGGCCATCACCAACTGCGAGGCCAACATAACCAGCGCCCATATCCAGAGTACGGTGGACCGGATGGGGGTCAACATCTTCGAGGTCGAGGTGACGGACCTGGATCATCTTCGTAAGGTGATGAACTCGATCCTGAAACTCCCTGGTGTGACCAATGTGGAGAGGTTGCGCAGTTGAAAGGATCCCCGTCATCGGGGAAAATCTTGAAGGACTGAATCAGGTGGGAGGTGTTAACCGATGGAAAGAACGATCATTCATACCGATAGTGCACCGGCGGCGATTGGTCCCTATTCCCAGGGGGTGAGGGGTGGCGGGTTCATCTTCTTTTCGGGGCAGATACCCATTGACCCTGCCAGTGGAGAGGTTGTGTCCGGCGGCATTGTCGCCCAGACCGAACAGGTCATGCGGAACATCGGGGCGCTGCTGACCGCGGCCGGCACCGGTTTCCCGTCGGTGGTGAAGACTACCATATTCCTGACCGATCTGGCCGATTTCGGGCAGGTGAACGAGATATACGGCCGCCATTTTCCCGCAGCGCCCCCGGCCCGGTCGACCGTGCAGGTCAGTGCCCTCCCCAAGGGGGTGGCTATCGAGATCGAGGTGGTCGCCCTGGCCGGCTAGAAACGACTGTGCCGGTACCGTCACTGGGTAGCGGATAAAACAAAGCCGCATTCAACGGGATTGAATGCGGCTTTTGTTCAAACTATCTAAGAGGTTCGCTGCTGACTGTTTCAGAGAGCCTTGGTTACATGACCGGAGCGGATGCAACGGGTGCAGACCTTGATGCTTTTTACAGTACCCTGCCGGATAGCTTTAACTTTCTGCAGGTTGGGGTGCCAGGTACGACGGGTTTTGTTGTTGGCGTGACTCACGTTGTTCCCGAAGCTCGGACCCTTGCCACAGATTTCACATACTTTAGACATGGTGTTACCTCCTGAGAGACTGAAGCATCATTTAATAGCAGAAACAGGCATAAAGAGCAAGTACAATTTTGCTCTTTTTTAGAGCTTGTCCGCTGGTGTCGTTACGGGTAATAATCCGGGGACACGGCACGGCATTTCTTGAGCGGAGATCATTTGTGGCATTGGTGAAGGGTCTGTTTTCCCTGGTGATTCTTGCGGCACTGGTTCTGACGGTGCTTTTCGTCGATTTCGTGTATAAGACCTTTTCCGTCCGGCAGCGGGATGTGCGCACCGATGCGGTGGTCGTTCTTGCCGGCGGCAAGGGGCGGATCGAAGAGGGGGTGCGGCTCTACCGGGAGGGGAAAGGCGAGAGGCTGTTTCTCATCGGCGTCGACCCGTCGGTGCGCAAGTCCGACCTGTTCGTGGAGAAAGCGGGCCAGCGTGGCGGCGACCAGGTCTACCTGGAGAACGTTTCCCGCAATACCCTGGAAAATGCCATCCTGGCCAGGCAAATGCTCATGCAGCACAACGTGCGGTCCATGCTGCTGCTCACCTCCCGTTACCACATGAAGCGTTCCCTGCTCCTCTTCCGCCAGGTGTTCCCCCGGGATGTGGCCATCTATCCCTACCCGGTGACGTCGAACCCGTCGACCGAGGGGTGGTGGAGTCACGGCGGCAGCGTCCGGTTGCTCTTCTCCGAGTTCTACAAGTACTGTCTCTTCCGGTTCATCTTTCTCTTCTCCCCCGGCGAGCTGCGGGGGTAACAAAAAGGGAGCATGGATTTTTCCATGCTCCCGCATCTTCTGTTGGTACCAGAGGTGGGAGTCGAACCCACACGGTTTCCCGTTCGATTTTGAGTCGAATGCGTCTGCCATTCCGCCACTCTGGCAAAGAGAAAAAATTATAATCAAATCAGTTCATGAACGCAAGCCCGAAGTTGATGAGAGAATTGCTGACGGGAGAATGACCGTTTGTTGCAAGAGGTCTTTATTTGAGACTGGAGGTCGGCTCAGAGAGCGTTTGAATGGCACGCATTCAAACGCTTTTGTTGTATCTGGTACCTGTAGCAAGGGGCTGAGTCTGCCCGGGTAAGCAACTGGTGGTGATGTGCTAGTGAAGCCCCTGCCAGACAAACCAGCACCCTGTCACGGTGATGATCGCACCACTGAGCCTCTTGGCCCAGGTGGAGAAGCTGACGATGCCGCGGGCGTTGCCGAATGCCTCGACGAAACCGGTGAACGTGCCGGCGAGCAGCATGAGCAGGCAGTGCCCGATGGCGTAGGTGAAGAGGAGGGCGATGCCGTACAGCACCTGCCCCTTGGTGGCGACGAAGGTGAGAATGACGACCAGCGCAGGGGTGGCGCAGGGAGAGGAGACGACGCCGAAGAAGAGGCCAAGAAAGAGCGCGCCGATAATCCCACCCTGCTTCGGCCTGAAGTCGCGGGGTAGCGGAAGACGCAGTTCGTAGAGCCCCATCAGCTGGCAGCCCATGACAATGGCGACGATGCCGGCAAGAATGTGCCATTTACCGCCCAGGGTGCCGAACAGGGTACCCAGGAGCCCGGCGGCGGCGCCGAATGCGGTGAAGGTAAGGGAGAGGCCGAGGACGAAGGCCAGGGAGTAGCGGAAGGCCTTCCGGCGGTCGCCGTCGGCATACCCTCCGACGAAGCCTACCACAAGCGGGATGGTCACCAGCACGCAGGGTGAGGCCGACGACACGATGCCGGCCAGGAAGACGACACCGAAGGCAAGAAGCGGCCAGGTGGCGACGATCTGCTCGATGTTGTCGAGCAGGTTCACTTGAGCCCCGCCCCCCTGAGTTCCTGCTCGATCCCCGCCTTGTCCATGAAGCCGATATGCCGCTTCACCTCTTTCCCCCGGGCATCGAAGAAGATCTGGGTCGGGATCATCCGGACCTTGAAGCGCTCGGCAGCGCCGGGGTCGGAGCTGACATCGATGAACAGCACCCCTGCCTTGCCCCGGTATTCGGTAGCCAGGGATTCGAGGATCGGCGCCATCTTCTTGCACTGGACGCAGGTCCGGGCTCCCAGGTCGATGACCACCGGTTTGCCCGATGCCAGCGTCTTCGTCACGGTAGCGGCCGGTGCCGACGTGAGCTCGGCACGGGCGATGCCGGCAACAAGCAGGAGAGACAATACGATGAGCCGGCGCATCAGAGCAGACCTTTCAGTTCCGCCACGCCGGGTGCCTTGCCGGCGAACTTTACCTGGCCATCGACGACGAGGGCCGGCGTGCTCATGACGCCGTACTTCATGATTGTCGGGATGTCCTGCACCTTCACCACCTCAGCATCCCTGCCCAGTTCAGCCAGTGCTGCTTTCACGTTATCGTAGAGGGTTGTGCATTTGGCGCAGCCGGTACCGAGAACTTCTATTTTCATGGTCCTTTCTCCTCTGGCCTGGTCGTCGTGCCAGGCAGTTGCATGATTTCCCGCGGACAGCATCTGCCGCGGTATGACATTTCTTTGCAGACCACGACAGGACAGGATCCGGTCCGCCGGACGTCATCATTGCCGTCAACGCCGCCCCGTTTTGCCTGCAGGGTCTCTCCGTGTCGACCTTGCTGCACCAGTAGCCAGACTTTTCGAGAGCGCTTCACGGATGGTACCGGTGGCGTCGAGCTTTAATCAGGCATGGCCTCCCTGGAACCGCAGGAACAGCTGCAGGAGCACTTCATCCCCTTCGCCTTGGCAAAGGCTTCTCTGCCTTCCCGGAATGTAAGCCAGGCAATCGTCATCGCCCCGATGGCGTCAAGACTGCCGATGCCGGTCAGCTCGTAGCCAATGCTGGCAGTCATCAAGGCAACCGACAGGTACAGGCAGGCGCGGGAACAGGCTGCATCGGCCATAATGGCCGGAGAGTTCAGCGCTCTGCCGACTTTGGTCTTTTGATGGATCAGGAACCACATGAACGACATGGAGACTGCCGAAACAATGATACCCCACAGGGTCGTCTCCGGCCGGTGCCCCTGATAGAGGTTGAGTCCTGCCGTGATAACAAGTCCCGCCGTCAGGATGTAGAAGGCGGTGCCTGTGATCCTCAAGGCGCGCTGCTCGAATTCGTCCCGGGTCTCGTTGCCGTTGGCCCTGATCCGGCGCAACATGTGCCAGACGCCGATCGCCGAAACCACCTCGATGAAGGAGTCGACGCCAAAGCCGAACAGTGCAAGGGTTTCGTCAGCAACGCCGAGCCAGACCGAAACCAGCCCTTCCGCCAGATTATAGAGAATCGTGAACAGGGCCAGCTGGTTGGCACGACCGTAGGTTAGCTCTTTCATGGGTAATGGTACTCCTCTACAGGATTGCGTTGAACAGGTAGCCGACGATCACGATGGCCGCGGCGACGGTGCCGAAGAAGGTCGCCAGGAGCGGCTTCTTGAGGACGTTGCTGAGAATGACCGCCTCCGGCAGGGACAGGGCGGTGACCGCCATCATGAACGCCAGCACGGTGCCGATGGCCATCCCCTTGGCAGTGAGCGCCTGGACGATGGGGATCACCCCGGCGGCATTGCTGTAGAGCGGCACGCCGAGCGCGACCGCCACGGGGACGGCAAGGGGGTTGTCCCGCCCGGCCCAGCGGGCCAGGAAATCCTGGGGGACGTAGCCGTGGATGAAGGCGCCGATACCGATGCCGACGATCACATAGGGCCAGATCTTCCTGAGCAGTCCAACGGTGTAGTCGTAGGCGTAGGTACATCGTTGTGGCCAGTTCTGCTCGGGGATCTCCGCACTCCCCACCTGCATCTCCCAGACGTAATCCTGGACGTGCCGTTCCATCCTGAGCCTGCCGATGACGATGCCGGCGACGATCGCCACCATGAGGCCGGTGCCGACGTAGATCAGGGCGATCCTCCAGCCGAACATCCCCCAGAGCATGATGAGGGCAACCTCGTTGACCATGGGGGAGGATATCAGGAAGGAAAAGGTGACGCCGAGCGGCACCCCCGACTCGACGAAGCCGATAAAGAGCGGCACCGCCGTGCAGGAGCAGAAGGGGGTGACAATGCCGAGCAGTGCGGCCATGACGTTGCCGATGTATTCGCGTTCATGGGAAAGGATGCGCTTGGTCTTTTCCGGCGGGAACCAGGAGCGGATGACTGCGACAGCATAGATGATCACTGCCAGCAGGATGAAGATCTTCAGGGTGTCGTAGATGAAGAAATGCAGCGCCCCGCCGAGACGGGTAGAGAGCTCCAGCCCAAGCCACTGCGTCACGACCAGAGAGGCGAACTGTTCAAGAAATGCGAACATTCAACAATCTCACCATGGCAAGGTTACGAGCAGCAACTGTGCTCCGGTTGATCATTGGCGCAATCACAAGCGCCCATCAGCTGCGCTGCCGCCAGCATGCCGGCCTTGACAACCAGGTCCGCCGGGATGAATTCATAAACGTCGCCCTTTACTTCCACGGTCCGGCAATCGTTGGAGCCGCAGACGTCACAGCACACACTCTGGCCGGTGCTGCCGCCGAGCCACTCTTCCAGCAGACGGCCGTTGATCCGGATCGAGTTTGATTGGAGGGTATCCTGCTTGAACTGCATCATGGTCAGCTCCTGCTTTACGAGGCTGACCTCGAAACCGAGCGGTTCGAGCGACTGCCGGAGAAGCGTCACCGCCGTATCGACCTCGGCTTCTGTGGCGCCACACCGTGGGCAGGTTTCACCGCCGGCCAGCAGTCGCCGCCAGGTGATGGTCAGTATTTTTGTGCCGGTCACGATCGAGCTCCTTGTATCGTTGCAATCATGCTCTGGCCGGGAACCAGTGACGGGTGCGGGTGCAGATGGAACAGACCGAGAGCATGACCGGCACCTCGACCAGTACGCCGACCACACAGGCGAGGGCGGCGCCGGACTCGGGACCGAAAATGGTGATCGCCACTGCCACGGCCAGTTCGAAGAAGTTGCTGGCACCGATGAGCGCGCCGGGCGCGGCGACGCTGTAAGGGATATTGAGCCACTTCATCAGCCCGTAGGCCAGGGACGAGTTGAAATAGACCTGGATGGTGATCGGCACGGCGATCAGCAGCACGTGGAAGAGCCGGCCGGTGATGTTGTCGGCCTGGAACGCGAAGATCAGCACCAGGGTAGCCAGCAGTGCGCTGATTGCCACCGGGTGAAGCCGGGGGAGGAACGTGTCGTTGAACCAGTCCGGGCCGTGGGACTTCATCAGGACGTTGCGGGTTACCACCCCGGCCGCCAGGGGGATGACGATGAATACCACCACGGAGGTGAAGAGCACGCCGAACGGGACGATCAGGTTCGATGCGCCTGACACGAGGTATTTGACGATGGGTGCGAACAGGACCAGCATCAGGAGGTCGTTCACCGACACCTGCACCAGGGTGTAGCCGGGGTCGCCGTCGGTCAGGTAGCTCCAGACGAAGACCATGGCGGTGCAGGGGGCGGCGGCCAGGATGATGGAGCCGGCGATGTACTGGTCGGCCTCGCCGGGCGCGATCCAGGAACTGAACACCAGGCGAAAGAAGAGCCAGGCGAAGAAAGCCATGCTGAAGGGTTTGACGATCCAGTTGACGAACAGGGTGACGAAGAGCCCCCTGGGATTTTTGCCCACATTGACCACCGAGGAGAAATCGACCTTGAGCATCATCGGGTAGACCATCAGCCAGATCAGCACCGCGATGGGGATGTTGATCTGCGACCCCGTGCCGAACTCCATCCCCCGCAGGGACGAGACCATGCCGGGGAGCAGCTTGCCCAACCCAATACCGACGGCCATGCAGATCGCCACCCAGACGGTCAGGTACTTGTCGAAGAAACTCATCTGTTTTTCCATTACCGGTGCTCCCTGAGGTTATTACCGACGTGCATTCAGCAGGTAGTCCGTCACTGTTTCCCTGATCTCGTCCCGGATCCTGCGGAATTCGGCCATCACTTCGTGGGGCGCGCCTGAGCAGCGTGACGGATCGTCGAAGCCGATGTGTGTGCGCTTCACCCCGCCCAAAAACAGGGGGCACTTCTCGTCGGCATCACTGCACAGGGTAATGACATGGTCGAAGGTCTGGCCGGCAAATGCGTCGATCGTCTTGGAGTAGTGATGGGAGATGTCGATGCCGACCTCGGTCAGCACGAGGGCGGCGATCGGGTTGACCCGGGTCGCCCTGGTGCCGGCGGAAAATGCTTCGAACCGGTCGCCCAGGTCGTGGTTGACCAAGGCTTCGGCCATCTGGGAGCGGCAGGAGTTGTGGGTACAGAGAAAGAGGACGCGCTGTTTCATAGCGCTTAATATATCCGCTTTTGCGGATAAATCAAGGGGGGAATTTCAGAAGCGCACGTTGCCGGCAAGAGCAGTGGGTTATGTCACGTGCAGGCGGGAGTTTTGCTTTTGATAAATTTTGCGAGCGCCTGCCGGTCCGAGGCTGCTTCGGGCAGGGTACACACATGGCGTTGCAGGGTGTCGAGCAGCTCCCGGCACAGCTGGCAGCTTTCCCTGTTTAGCTGGTAGTAGATCCAGACCCCCTGGCGGCGGATATCTACCCAGCAGCTCCGTTTCAGGTAGGCCAGGTGGCGGGAGACCGTGGATTGGGGGAGACCGAGCACTGCCATCAGGTCACAGACGCACAGTTCACCTTCGGATTGCAGGAGCAGGATGATGCGCAGGCGGATGGGGTCGGAGAGTGCCTTGAATATCTGGGCGTTATGTTTCATGGTTTCTTTATATAGCAGTCACCCCCCTCTGGTCAAGGTGGCACCCTTATGAGTGAGGGTGAGGCATTCAATGCGGTCGCCTACCGCGATCGAGTGTAGCTGGAAGAGGTCCTACGATGTCAGCTAGGATCTACAATTGATTGTCCCGACAGCTCGCGTAAACTTCCATTCCTTACGGTGCTACCTAAGTCTTCCCACCAGCGCTGGTCGACCGCAGTGTCGTGCGTACTCACCGGTTCACCCATAAAGGGTGTTATGACCGGAATACCCACGGCGTAGCCCAGGGCGGTTATACGGTCGAACGGGTCTCTCCATGAGTGCATGGACAGGTCAAACGTCCCGTTGTGAATGGGGAGAAGAACCTTGCCTCTGAGATCGAGGTGGGCCCTGATGCCCTCTTCCGGCTGCATGTGGACGTTCGGCCAGTTTTCATTGTAGGCCCCCGTTTCCAGCAGGGTCAGGTCGAAGGGACCATATTTCTCGCCGATCTGCCTGAAGCCGTCGAAATAGCCGGTATCGCCGCTGAAGAAGATCCGCCGGTCAGGGGCAAGGATGGCCCATGACGCCCACTGGGTCCTGTTCTTGTCGAACAGGCCGCGACCGGAGAAGTGCCGGGCAGGGGTGGCGACGAGCTGGATGCCGTCAACGTCAGTTTCCTGCCACAAGTCCAGCTGCCGTACCTTGGCCGCCGGTACCCCCAGCCGATAATAATGTCCCCCACCCCCAGGGGTGTCAGGAAATAGTCCGTCTTTTCCGCCAGCTTCATGATGGAACCATGGTCCAGGTGGTCGTAATGGTCGTGGGAGATGATGACACTCCTGATTGGCGGGAGCTGGTCAATACCGATGGGGGGGGCGTGAAACCGCTCCGGACCGGCAAACGACACCGGGGACGCCCGGTGGGAGAACATCGGATCGGTCAGCCAGAAGGAGCCCTGGAGCTTCATCAGGACGGTCGAGTGTCCGAGGCGGTAGACCGTGTTGTCCGGGGCGGTCATCAGGTGCACTGTGGTCAGTGCCTGTACCGGTATCGCCCCGGACGGGTGGGTGTCCGCAGGTTTGTTGAAGAGAAAATCCCACATGATGCGGGCCTGTTCGAGCCGCCCACCCCTGGTCACCATGACCGGGTTCTTCAGGTCGCTCTCAAGGGAGAGTGGTGACCGGGTCTGGGCAGAGCTGGGTGTGTTGGGCAGTGTGGCTGTCATGACGATGAGGGCTCCTGTAATCAGACTATATACGACGATTCGATTCATCGGCTCCTGCCTGGATGTTTTGTTTGTGGCGAGCATGCGGACACGCAGCCAGATATTTGCATGATAGTACTCCGGAGTGAGCCGTGAGTGGTAGGCCGATACTGTCAGTTTATTGTCTGATCCTCCGGCTATTAATTAGTCGTCAACCTTCCCGAATCTACAACCATGCAGATCCTAAGGTTTCACATTTTGCCCGAACTGTTGAATCTCGCCGGACAGTAACACTTTTCTTCCCTGGAACACAGGAACTGTCGCAAGCAAGGCCAGCGCAACGCTGTGTGCCTCGACAGGCTGATAGTTCGCTGGAATATATGGCGCAAATAGGCGGCTGAGCCAGATCCCTGCCTTTTCAGCATAGCGTGTGGGCTGCTTCAACGCATCCCGATCTCCGAGCAGAAACGATGGCCGTGCAACAACCAGTGTCTCGGGAGACAGGTTTGTCAGGGCGTCCTCAAGTTCCCCCTTGACCCGGTTATAGAAAACCGAAGACCGGGAATCCGCGGCCATGGCGCTGACCAGCCCGATGCGCCGGGCTCCTGCTGCCAAACCTGCCTGAGCCACGGCGAGATTCGCCTCGAAGTCCACAGTCCGGAAAGCCGCCTTGCTCCCCGCCTGTTTGATCGTAGTGCCAAGCGCCAGATAGACCTCCTCCATGGGCGGCAGTGGCTGGATGGCGCGAAAATCTGCCACGTGAAAGGTCAGCTTGGCATGCCTGATGCCTAATTAGCGCCGGCATATGGCATGTACCTCGGCGACAGAGACATCATGCAGCAACTCAAGCAGCAGGCTTGATCCCACAAGGCCCGTGGCGCCGGCAATGACGACCCTGCGGCTGCTTTTGTGAGTACTTGTGTCAAACATACCGACCTCGATTCAATGCATGGATTGGGTTGCACCTGTAACCTGTTCATCCCCTAAAGTTTACTGGAGAAAAAGTTCACGAGCTTCGCGGTCCCATGCTCGACAAAGTGCGGCCTGTCATAGAGATCGACGTGAGTAGCGCCCTCAATGAGGTAAAGTTCTTTCGTCTTGGTAGCAGCAAGGTCGATGAACTTTTTGCTGAAATGGATAGCATCGGATTTGCTGCCGACGATCAACAGTAGCGGTTGCGTGAGCAGCGTATCAATTCTGTCGGTTGCCGCGTATGTGAAAAGAGGGAGAAAACTCGTGAACATGACTTTGTTGACGGAATTCGGATGCTGCGCTCTCGGCGTCCGGTAATACTCGTAGGCCTCCTGCATTGTATTGGGCAGCTTGAGATCACGTTCGTTAGGAACATAACCGCCATAGGCGACCGGCTTTCCATTCGCTTCGGCAGTACGCTGGGCGGAAGCGGCTTCGAGGAGCTTCAGTTGCTCTGCAACCGGATTTGGCCTGTCCCAACCGTCCCGCATGGCGGAACCGGCATCTGTCGCGCTGACCCCGGCGACAGCTTTGATCCTTCTATCAGTGGTCGCTGCGGAGATCGAATAGCCGCCACCGGCGCACATACCCATTGCACCGATTCTATTGGAATCCACGAAGGAGATCGTCGTCAGATAATCAACGGCACAGCGGATGTCTTCAACTCTGTCGAAAGGATTCTCCAGGTAACGAGGCTCGCCGCCGCTCTCCCCCTGATGGGAAGCGTCGTAGGTCAGGACGATAAACCCTTTTGCCGCAAGACCTTTTGCGTAAAGGGCGGGCGCCTGCTCCTTCACCCCGCCTGCCGGATGGCTGATGATGATGGCAGGGAGCTTGCCCATCGCTTCGTAATCCTTGGGCAGATAGAGCTCCCCTGCCAAATAGAACTGATTGTTCTTGAAGCTGACCTTCTTTTTCGTGAATGAAGCAGCAGAAGCAGGTGAAACCGGGTTCTCGGCAGCTTGGACAAATGTACAGGTAAACAGCGCTCCAAGCAGGCTAACAATCGTTAATCGTGAGAATATAGTACGCATTCATTTCTCCTTTGATTTGTTTTGAAGAGTGATTAATCACTCATACAAATAGGTAAAAAAATTACTGTGTAAACCCTTGCCACAATACCTTGAAGCCTGCTGATGTATATTCTGCGGCTTGATCCGGTTCTTGAGCGGCAAACTGCATAGTGGTATCTGCAAGCGCCATGAACAGAGCGTCAGCAAATGCAGCTGGCCGATCCGAGAGTGCGCCCCTAGATACACACGCACCAGAAATCTCCTGTATTTCTGGAAACAGCTCGATGACGCGAGCACGAGTCTCAGCGGTAATCTTGTCGGAAACGGTTAACTGGTTCAGGGCTTTAATGGCAGCAGGGTTGGCGACCCCCCAGTAGATATACCCATTCCAGAGAGATCTGACCTGATCCTCCAGGGTTTTAGCCTGTGCATAGCTGGTTTTCATCGCATCGCAAAGGCTTTGCTTTATAGAGAAGTACAGCTCATTCAGCAGCTCGTCCTTGGTGGCAAAGTAGCGGAAGAGAGTCCCTTCAGCGACACCGGCACTTTTGGCAATCATGGCCGTTGAGGCCCCCAGACCCTGTGCTGCTATGACCATAGCTGCGGCTTCCAATAGTGCAGTCTGCTTCTCTGTGCTTTTCGGTCTGGCCATAAGTGTTCTTTCTCAATTTAAATGAGTGAGTAAGCACTATCGTAATTGTTTGGGCGGGTCAAGAGAAAAATCGTTCGATAGGTTACGTGAGCCGGAACCACCATGCTAGACATTCCTCCCCATGTCATACGCCTGGCCCATTGCCGGGCTTTTCCTGATGTCCCCCTTGTTCCAGGCCCCCGTCCCGTAGATGACCCCTTTTTCCCTGGCTCCGGTCAGGCAGGCAGTGAACCCCCGGAATGATTCAAGGGTCCGCTCCAGCAGCTCCTGGTTACCAACAGCGGCGGTCATGATGAAGTACATCTCCTTGCCGCTGACCTCGGTATACCGTGCATAGGTCCGGTCGATCACGGTCTTCATCTGTCCGCTCATGGTGTAGAAATAGACCGGGGTGGCCATCACAATCACGTCGGCACTGATCATCTTGTCGAGGATCTCGGCCATATCGTCCTTCTGGACGCACCTCCCCCCGTTGCCCTGGCAGGCGTCGCAGGCGGTGCAGTAGTTGATCCGCTTGTCAGCGATGACTATCTTTTCCACCCGGTAACCCGCTTCAGTCGCGCCGAGCACGAACTGATCGCAGAGCAGATCGGAGTTGCCCCCTTTACGAGGGCTGCCGGACATTACCAGTACGTTCTTTGCCATAATTTTCTTCCTCTCGCTTGATTTTCAATAGGTGTTCCTGCTCAGGGCGCTGCTTCTGCCTCCACGCCGCCGAGTGCCGGCTCATGCATGTTCCCGGGCGATTGGGCGAACATGATGGCCAACCTCCCCACGACGGCACAAAAGGTCATGGTCAGGATCATGGGCAGGCTGGTCCCGTTGTGGAACATGCCGACAAACGCTCCTGCCGTGGCGCCCAGTGCGTACTGGATCGTTCCCAGGAGCGCGGATGCAGTGCCTGCCGCCGCGGCAAACGGTGCCAGGGCAAGGGCCGTGACATTGGGGTACAACAGGCCGGTGGTGCAGAGACAGAGAAACAGGAGGACGAGCTGCGCCGGGAAACCGCCGATGCCGGTCATGGTTGAAACGGTCAACAGGAGCGCCCCCAGGAGGTTGACGGTGAAGGAAAGGCTCAGGATCTGCTCGGAAGTGTACCGGCGCAGCAGCGCGCGGTTCAGCTGCGACGATCCGATCAACCCGAAGGCATTCAGCCCGAAGATGATGCCGAAGTGCTGGGGGGAAATCCCCTGCAGCTCGATGAAGAGCTGGGGAGCACCGGCAATGTAGGAGAAGTTGAACCCGGCGATGGCGCCCAGGGCGACGGCATACAGCAGGTACTGCCGCTGCCTGAACAGGCTGCCGTACCCGGTGACCATTTCCACGATGCTGTAATCGCTCCGCTTCTCCCGGGGCAACGATTCAGGCAGCCATACCAGTGATACAACGAAGGAAATGACCCCGAAAACCCCGAGGAAGCCGAAGATTCCCCGCCAGCCGGTAAACAGAAGCAGCTGCCCCCCTGCCAGAGGGGCAAGGATCGGCGCCGCCCCCATCACCAGCATGAGCAGGGAGAACATCCGTGCCGCTTCGGCCGTATCGTACAGGTCGCGCACATGGCCCGGGAGATGACGATGCTGGCACCACCCCCCAGGGCCATGACGACCCGCCAGAAGAGCAGCCCCTCACCGGAGCGGACCAGGGCGCACCCGATGGTGGACACCACGTACAACCCCAGTCCGAACAGGAGAGGGCGTTTCCGTCCCCACCGGTCGGCAACCGGCCCGTAGAACAGCTGGCCGAACGCCGAACCGAACAGGAAGGCGGATACGGACAGCTGCACCTTCCCGAGGGGGACGGCAAGATCCCGGGCAATCTGCGGAAAGGCCGGCAGGTACATGTCGATGGACATAGAGTTGAAGGCGGTCAGTGCGCCAAGGATCAGCACGAGCTTCACCAGGGCAAGATGTTGACGTGTTACGTTTTCTTTCACTCGTTGGCTTCCCTTTTTGCGAACTGCTCCTTGGCCGTCATGATGGCGGTCATGGCGTTCGGCCAGCCGGAGTATAACGCCAGGTGGGTGATGGTCTCGATCAGTTCCGCCCGTGTTACCCCGTTGTCCTGCGCCCGGTCGAGATGGTGCTTCAACTGTTCCGGGCGGTTCATGGCGACCAGGGCCGCCACCGTTATCAGGCTCCGGTCGCGCTTCGACAACTCCGGGCGTTCCCAGACATCGCCGAAGAGCACGGTGTCGGTCAGATCGGCCAGCTTGGGGGCGATGTCGCCGATCATTTTTTCCGCTGCGGAAGGTTCTTTCGTCATGGTGGGTCCTCCTTTCAGAGAAGACGGCAGTGGGTTGTACTGCTCGTCGGTAACTTTTTCCAGCCACTGGACGTTGGTACCGTTGACGGTCCCGGTGATGGCGATATGGGTCATGGTGGAGGTGGGGGAGGCACCATGCCAGTGTTTCACCCCGGGGGGGCAGACAATTACGTCTCCTGCCCGGATCTCTTCCACCGGTCCGCCCCACTCCTGGGTCCGGCCCGTGCCGGCAGTAACGAGCAGTCGCTGACCTGTCGGGTGAATGTGCCAGGCAGACCGGGTCCCCGGCGCGAAGGTTACATACGCCCCGGAAAAGGGGGCCGTGTCCGTAGCCGAAAACAGTGGGTCAACGCGGACGGTGCCCGTGAAGTAGTCGGCCGATCCCTTCGAGGAAGGCTGGGAGCCGGCCCGAGCTATGGTTTGCGATTTTTTGTCTGCTTCGGCGGCCCGTGCCTCGCCCGCACTGATGCAGACCATGATGATCAGGAAAAAGGCAATCATTGTACCGAGGATCAGTTTCATTTCTGCATTCCTTCCGAGATGGAGTCCAGTCCGAGTTCTCGTATCTTCGCCTCCCCCGGCCTGGTAGTCTCGGGATCCCAGCCCCGGTCTTTGTAGTACTGGGTGAGCATGGCGTCGAACTGACCCCGGTCGAGTACCGACCCCTTCTTGGAGCCGATGGTGAAGGGGTCCTCGAAAAAGCGGTCGGGGAGCCGGTCGTCGGCGCGGCGAAACCCCTCGCGGTAGTTGAACAGCTTCTCCAGGTTGAAGATCCGTTCGCCGGTTTTCTCGAACAGGGTCTTGTCGTATTCCCGGCCGGTGATGGCGCTGAGCATGGCGAGCATCGGTTCCTCCAGCGCCGGCTCGAAGGTGGGGAAAAAGCACATGCCGGTCGAGTCGAGCATGGCCCGCCGGTTCTGCATGGCGATGTTGTCGCCGCTCATGTGGCAGGCCCCCCGTGAGGCGGTGACGTAGGAGAGCCCCCGGGGCTGGTTCGCCTGGATGTTGTGGGCCGCCAGTTCCAGCCCCTTCACCTGGATGGCGAACTTTTCACTCCCCTTGCCGATGTGCCAGGAGAGTGCCCGCACCCCTTCGGCGGCCAGGGCTCCCACCCCCTCCTTGGCGGCGATCTTCTCGATCATAGCCAGTGTCGCATCGACGCTTCCCCATGTGAGATCGATGCCGTCCAGGAAACTCCGGTTGATGAGCCCCTTCTCGTAGGCCTCCATGAGAAAGCCGATGACGTTCCCCGTGGAGATCTGGTCCAGGCCGAGATCGTCGATGATGGTGATTGCCTTCAGCAGACCGGGCATGTCGGAGATGAGGAGGTTCGAGCCGAGCATGACGCCGGTTTCGTACTCGGGGCCGTCATGGATGATACCGCCATACTTGCCCCGCGTCATGCCGCTCTTCTTGCAAGCCAGGGGGCAGCAGTAGCAGGCGATGTCCTTTACCCAGACGTCGCGCCGGGCTGCGTCGCCGCCGATCTTGTCTGCCTCCAGAAATGTCCCCTCGCGGTAGTTCCGGACCGCCTCGGTGCCGGCATGACTGTTGGCGACGATGGCCCGGGCCGTTCCCTGCTCGGCCCATGATTTGGCATATGCGGTGCCGTAGAGGGCCGACCGCGCCTTTTCCAAGGCGGCCAGGAACCGCTGGTGGTCGGCAACCCCTGGTTGCCCCGAGCCCTTTACCGCAATGGCCTTCAGGTTCTTGGATCCCATGACGCAACCCATCCCACCCCGGCCCGCTGCCCGCCCGGCGGTGTGGATGATACTGGCATACGGTACGAGATTCTCCCCGGCCGGCCCGATGTACACGGTCTTGAATCGCCGGTCGCCAAGGGAGTCCTGGAATGCCCTGTCGAAAGCATCGGTGCGCATCCCCTTGAACCTCTTCCCTTCGCGGATCTCCACCCTGCCGTCGTCGATGACGACATAGCAGAGCTCCGGCGCCTTACCGGTAACGACGAGCCCATCATACCCAGCGAACCGGACCTCCGGCCCGAAAAAGCCCCCCATGTTCGAGTAAGAAACGGTCGAGGCATGGGGATAGTCGGACTCCACCGGCGAGGTGATGGGCGATTTCGTCACCACACAGGTCCGAGACGATGAGGGGACCGGGAGCCCCGAAAACGGACCGGGCATGAAGATGAGCGGGTTTTCGGGAGAAAGTGGGTCGACCCCTGGCTTCTTCAGCCGGTCCCAGAGGATTTTCATCCCCAGCCCCTGCCCGCCGACGAATCTGTCCAGGTCTTCGGGGGGGACGGCCACCTTTTCACTCCTACCCGTGGAAAGGTCGATGTTCAGGACTACCCCGTGGTAGCCGGGTTTGACGCTCATTGTGCACCTCCGAATTCAGCCGTTCCGTACCAGCCCTTGGCCAGCTCAGCCGCTATCTGTTCCGGTCCCAGGCCATAGAACTTCCGGTCACGCCGGACCTCCACGAAGGAGAGCGCCCCGAAGGGGCACCGCCTGACGCACTGCGGGTCGCCGCCGCAGAGCGTGCAGATCCGCTCGGGCTTGCCCGTCGCCGGGTTGGGGGTGATGACCCCTGTCCGCTCCGTCGCGCAGGCCCTGGCACAGCTCCGGCAGCCGAGGCACCTGCCCGGGTCGTTGCGGATCGTGCGGGTCGCCTGGTCCCGGTAGAGGGCGCGCCGGCCGGTCCTGGGGTCCGGATCGACCGGGCACGCCTTTACGCAGGGGGTGTCGCTGCACATGGCGCAGACGCTCGGCACATCCACGTCGGGGTTGAAACGGTGCACCCGGATGTTGGCGAACCGTGGGTTCCCGAGCCCCGGCAGTTCCCGGCCAGCGACGGTTACCGGCCGGTTCTGCGCCGAACAGGCCGCTTCGCACGTCTGGCAGCCGGTGCACTTGGCGTAATCAACCAGCACCATCTTCAGCAGGGGGTCCCCGGAAAGGGCCCAGGCCGCCCCATGGATGCCGAACTGGCCAAGCAGCACGACTGCGCCGCCCCCTAATCCGACCCCCTTGATGAATTCCCGGCGAGTGAGGTTCATCCCGTCACGTACGCAGTCAGTACTCTTAGTGTGACTATCCAGCGTAGATTCCATTGGACACCTTTCCTCCCTGGCGTGCGACTACTCAGTCTTCAGCGACGCCATGTCGATGGAAAACCGGTACTTCACGTCCGATTTGACCAGCCGCTCGTACGCCTCGTTGACCTTCTGGATCGGGATGACCTCCACGACGGCGGTGATGTTGTGCTCGCCGCAGAAGTCGAGCATCTCCTGGGTCTCCCTGATGCCTCCGATGAGGGAGCCGGAGATGCTTTTTCTGCCGAACAGGAGGCTGAATGCCGATACCGGCAGCGGCTTGTCCGGCGCGCCGACCAGGGTGATGGTGCCATCGAGGCCGAGCATGGCGATAGAGGCGTTGATGTCGTGCTCGGCGGCAACGGTGTCGAGGATGAAGTCGAAGCTGCCGGCGTGCCGCTGCATCTCGGCGGCGTCGGTGGAGACGATCACCTCATGGGCTCCCAGGCGGAGGGCATCATCCCGTTTGCCCGGCGACGTGGTGAAGACCACGACATGGGCTCCGAAGGCCCGGGCGAACTTGACCCCCATGTGTCCCAGGCCGCCGAGGCCCACCACGCCGACTTTTTTACCCGTGATGTCTCCCCAGCGCCGGATAGGAGAGTAGGTGGTGATGCCGGCGCAGAGGAGCGGCGCCACCCCTGCCAGGTCGAGATGAGCGGGGACACGCAGCACGAAACGCTCGTCAACGACGATGCTCTCCGAGTAACCGCCATAGGTGACCGGCCCCGTGCCATGCTTGTCGGGGGAGTTGTAGGTAAACGTCGCATCGGGGCAGAACTGCTCAAGGTCAGCCCGGCAGCTGGGGCAGGTGTGGTCCGAATCGACCAGGCAACCGACCCCCACCAGGTTGCCCGGTTTGACCGTGCTGACGGCCGAGCCGATTTCGGTCACCCGGCCGACGATCTCGTGCCCCGGTACGCAGGGGTAGACGGTGGGCATGACACTGTTCCATTCGTCCCGGACCGTGTGCAGGTCCGAGTGGCAGATGCCGCAGTAGAGGATCTCTATCTGCACGTCCCGGTCGGTAGTCTCCCGGCGGGGGATGGTGTCTGAGGTGAAGGGTGAGGTGGCGCTGGCAACTGAATATGCTTTAGCCTTGTACATTGGGTAGCCTCCTGAATTAGTCTGTACTGTTAACGGCCGGTCAGCGCTTCAAGCCTGTCCGGGTAGCGGTTGCCGTGCACCGTGATCCGGGCGGCGGCCTCCTCGATCAGAGCGAGATCGCCAGGGGTGAGCTCCACGGACAGGGCGCCGATGTTCTCGTTCATCCGTTCCAGCTTCGTGGTGCCGGGGATGGGGACGATCCACGGTTTCTGGGCCAGGAGCCACGCCAAGGCGATCTGGGCCGGGGTGGCGTGCTTCTCCGCGGCGATTCTGCCGAGCAGTTCCACCAGCGCCTGGTTCGCCTGCAGCGCCTCGGTCGTAAAGCGGGGGAGGGTGCTGCGGAAGTCGGTGCTGTCGAAGGTGGCGCTGGCGTCGATCTTCCCGGTGAGAAACCCCTTCCCCAGAGGGCTGTAGGGTACGAGGCCGATCCCCAGCTCTTCCAGGGTCTGCAACAGTCCTTCTTCCGGCCGCCTGAACCAGAGGGAGTATTCGTTCTGGACACAGGCCACCGGCTGGACGGCGTGGGCGCGGCGGACCGTGCCGATGCCGGCCTCGGAGAGGCCGAAGTGCTTCACCTTCCCCTCACGGATCAGCTCCCGCACCGCGCCGGCCACCTCCTCGATCGGCACCTCCGGGTCGACCCGGTGCTGGTAGAAGAGGTCGATGACGTCGGTCCGAAGGCGTTTCAGGGACGCCTCGGCCACCTCCCGGATATGCTCCGGCCTGCTGTTAAGGACCGGCCCGCTCCCCTTCATGGCCCGGGGATCGACGCTCGTGTCGAAGCCGAACTTGGTGGCGATCACGACCCTGTCCCGCAGCGGTGCCAGCGCCTCGCCCACCAGCTCCTCGTTGGTGAAGGGGCCGTACACCTCGGCGGTGTCGAAGAACGTGATCCCCCGCTCAACGGCGGTCCGGATCAGGGCGATCATCTCCTTCCTATCCTTGGGAGGGCCGTAGGAAAAGCTCATCCCCATGCAGCCGAGCCCGAGGGCCGAAACCTCAAGACCACTCTTGCCGAGTGAATGTTTTTTCATCGTGTATCCTCCTTTGACCCGTGTGGATCTGCCATTCGATGATCTTACCGTACTCCATGTCACACCGTGACCGGTAGACCAATCCTGTCGATTTATTGCCTGATTCTGCAAGGCGCTGGATAATGGTTGTGGCGCGAAGGGTGGGGGGAGTAGTATGCACTCAGGAGGTGCGTATGCAAGACGAGCCGGTTAATGGTGAGGTTAGGGGCAGGGAGCTGGATTCAGCCATCACTGCATTGGGCCATAGTATTGCCCGATTGACCGAATCTGGGGAACTGCACGCAACAGCCATCCCGGGGTTGGGACTCTACAGGCGGACCGAGCCGACCGAGCCGATGACCGGCATGTACGAGCCGAGCCTCTGCATGGTCGCCCAAGGGGCGAAGCGGGTGCAGTTGGGGGACGATACCTATGTCTATGACGCTCACCACTACCTGATCACTTCGGTGCACCTCCCCACGGTGGTGCAGATCACCGATGCGAGCCCGGAAAGGCCGTACCTGGGGCTGCGCCTGACGTTCGACCTGAAAGAGGTCGCCCAGTTGATGGCGGACAGCAACCTGCCGCCCCCCCGCACGCAGCAGTCGAGCCGGGGGATGGCGACAGGTGAGGTGACGCTGCCGCTCGTCTCCGCCATGCAGCGACTGGTAGACCTTCTGTCCGACGAGCGGGATATCCCGATTCTGGCGCCGGTCATCCAGCGGGAGATAGTCTACCGTCTGCTGACCGGCGACCAGGGGGCGCGGCTGCGCCAGATCGCGGCGGCCGGGAGCCAGAGCCAGCAGATCGCCCGGGCCATCGAGTGGCTGAAGGGGAATTTCGACCAGCCGTTGAAGATCGATGACCTGGCGGACCGGGCGAGGATGAGCACCTCCACATTCCACCACCACTTCCGGACCATGACCGCCCTGAGCCCTCTCCAGTACCAGAAGCAGCTCCGCCTGCAGGAGGCGCGGCGCCTGATGCTGACGGAGCATCTGGATGCTTCGACCGCCGCGTTTCAGGTGGGGTATGAGAGCCCTTCCCAGTTCAGCCGGGAGTACAGCCGTCTGTTCGGCTCGCCGCCGCTGCGGGACATCACGAAGTTGAGGCAGGTGGGAATCGGTGAGTAGGCCTCGGCGGTACCCCGAAAAAAGTTGTTGACGTGGTACCTTCGGTTTGTTATAAGAGTGCTTCGTTTGGGGCTGTAGCTCAGTTGGGAGAGCGCTTGAATGGCATTCAAGAGGTCGTCAGTTCGATCCTGATCAGCTCCACCAAAAACAACAAGGGGTTCGCGAATAGCGTTCCCCTTTTTTGTTGGTACAATCCGCAAGGCCTGCCTCGGGTATCTCCATGAAATTCCATTCCATAGACCCTGTTTTCCTCCGTATCGGCCCCCTTGAGTTCAGATGGTACGGACTCATGTATATCCTCGGTTTTCTTGCCGCTTACTTCATCCTCCGCAGCCAGTCAAAGAGGCGGGGGCTGGACATCTCAGCCGAACTGGCGTCTGACCTGGTGTTCACCATCGCGCTGGGGATAGTGCTGGGGGGGCGTTTGGGCTACATCCTGTTTTACGACTTTTCCTGGTATCTTGCCCACCCCCTCAAGGTCCTGGCCGTATGGGAAGGGGGGATGTCGTTCCATGGCGGCCTGCTCGGGGCCCTGGTTTCCGCCCTGTATATTTTCCGCAAGAAGGGGCTCGATTTCTGGCGGATGGCCGACCTGTTGTGCCAGGCCGGTCCCATCGGCCTCGGGCTCGGCAGGCTGGGTAATTTCATCAACGGTGAACTCTACGGCAGGGTGACGGATGGACCCTGGGGGATGGTCTTTCCCAACAGCGACGGATTGCCGCGGCATCCTTCCCAGCTGTACGAGGCGTTTCTTGAAGGGGTGGTCCTCTTCACCATTGTCAGGATTGTCGCCAGGCTGAAGACTCCTGTCGGTACGACGTTCTGGACGTTCATCGGGGGGTATGGCCTGTTCCGTTTCTGTGTCGAGTTTTTCCGGGAGCCGGACAGGCAGCTCGGTTTCCTGCTGGGGGGGGCGACCATGGGGCAGCTGCTGAGCCTGCCGATGTTTTTCCTGGGAGTGGGTATGGTCGTGGTTGGTTGCGTGCGCGGAAACAGACGGGAGGGGTGAAATCCTTCAACCCCTTCAATGCAGCTGCTTCATCATCTCGAGGACATTTCCCTTCAGGTCTCGTTTGTAGCAGACCGAATCCATCAGTGACTTTATAAGAAATATCCCCCGTCCCCGGTCGTCGAGACCTTCGAAGTCAGGCTCCGGAATCTCGTTGATATCGAACCCCTGCCCGTAATCGTATATCCTGATGAACAGTTCGTTGTCGCTGATGTTGATGAGGATATGCACCGAATCTTCCCTGTTTTCAGGGTTGCCATACTTGATCGCATTGACCATCGCCTCGGTCAGCACCAGGTTTATCTGGTACGCAAGGGTCTCCCTGTCACCGGAATAGCGGTCCAGTTCCTTGGCGATGTCTTCGCCGATCCTGCCGATGAGGCTCAGGTACCGGGTCTGGTTCGGAACCCTGATGTCCAGTTCGATGGCATTCCTCTTCATGAATACCTCTTGCGCAAAATCTAACGTTCCAGTGCCTCGGCCGTTGATGGAAAAATCTCAAATACCCGGTGCAGTCGGGTCAGTTCGAACATCGATTTGACCTGGGGTTGGAGGGATGAGAGTTTCAAATCCCCCTGGTAGGTCGTTGCGTTCTTGAAGCCGGAAACCAGGGCGCCCAGGCCGGAACTGTCGATGAAGCGTACGTCCTTCAGCTCGATCAGGAGCTGTTTGTTCCCCTCCTCGAAAAGGCGCTGCATTTCAGCCTTCAACTCTCCCGAATTATGTGCATCAAGACGCTCTTCCTTGATGTGGAGTACGACAACGTCCTTGATTTTTTCGATGGTTAGGTTCATTGGTGTGGTCCCTTTGCGGCAGATGTGATGATATCATTTAATAATATAGCATATTTAGCGTTTTATGCTAGTCCTGTTGATCCTGGTCCGAGCGTTCTACCCGGATCGCGACGATCGAAACGTCGTCGGCAAGGTTGAAATTGCCGGCAAAGCCGATCATGTCCCGGTAGATAAGGTCGATCATGTTCTGCAACGGCTCGCCGTGGATTTCGCCGAGAAGGGAGCTGAGCCGCTCGAGGCCGTACATTTCACCCTCCTCGTTGGCTGTTTCCGTCAGGCCGTCGGTGTAGAGGAGCAGTATGTCGCCCGGGTCAAGCAGGATGGATTTTTCCTCGAAGAAGACATCTTCCTTGACCCCGATGATGAGTCCCTCTGCATCGAGATACTGGCAAGTCCCGTCGGAACTGCGATAGAGGAGGGGCTGGTTGTGACCTGCGCTGGAGTAGGAGAGCCACTGGGTCAGGGTGTCGTATTTGATGTAGAACATGGTGATGAACAGCTCGGCCCTGGTCAGGTCGCTGAACAGGAGATTGTTGAGGCTCGCGAGTATTCTGCCCGGGCTGCTGCTGACATTGACCTGGGCACGGAGGACCGAGCGGGTCTCCACCATGATCAGGGCCGCCCCCACGTTGTGTCCGGAGACGTCGGCGATGACTGCATCGACTATTCTGCCGTCCCGGACAAAGAAGTCGTAATAATCACCCCCGACATGGTCGGCAGCTACCGAGAGAAAGGCTGTCTGGATTCCGGGGAGTTCGGGGGGTGACTCGGGAAGCAGTGACAGCTGGATCTGTTTCGCGATTTCCATCTCGTGGACAACTGCCGCATTCTTGAGGAGGGCGGCGTCCTTCTGCGCCTTTTCCATCTCCCTCGCTTCCCTCTCGTCCACGAGTTCGACGGCTACTGCCAGCTGGCCCGCAAGGCTCGACAGCAGGTTCAGGAGCTCCTCCGTGAACAGGCCGACAATCGACGTGGAGAAAACGGAGAGGATCCCCGAAGGCTCTCGTTCTCCGGCAATGGGAATGTGGGCAAATGCCAGGTACTGCTCCAGGGGTGTTGCGGCCGAATGGGGAAACCTCTTCAGGTTGCGCGTATCGTTGGCAAACTGGGGTCGTCTGCTGGCAAGAAGCTCGGCGATGTAGCTGTCCTCGTCCGGCATGATATCCGGGTGGGGCCTCGCGCTGCCCGATGAATCGTGGGCAGCACAGACCGCCAGCCGGCCCTGCTGGTCGAGAAGCCTGACAACGATCAAGTCGAACTTGAACTCTGTCATCAACAGCTCAAGGAGCTCATTGATGATCAGTTTCAGGTCCTGCGTCTTGTTCATGATTTCCGATGATTTAAGCCTGACATAGAGTGCCTCGCGGCTCTCCTCGAGTGAGGAGCGCACGGACCTGAAGACATCGTAGAACGATTCCATCTGTGAACCGATGTCGGAGAGATAACTTTCAACGATCGCCTTGGCTGCCGCCGAGCCTACGGAGCCGGCCAGGGTCTTTTCGACGAACCGTTTGAGACTCGGCAGTTCGAATTCGGAGACCATACCTTTTTCATCGATCTCATGCTCACCCAGGTACTCGCTGATGGCAGCATGTGCATGGGTTTCCCCGATGAAATTTTCCATCAGGTTGACGAACTCCATAATGGTGACCGGTTTGGAAAGACGTTTCGTCTCCCAGGCATCCTGGTGTCCATCGAGGTTGTACGGGTCGACGAACTTGGTGCTCTGCTCCCGTTCCGTTTCGTTCTGTTCGAGAACGATGGAGAACAGGAGGTAACTGCCGACGTTGAAGAGCATGCTCCAGAAAAGGGCATTGCTCCAGAGCCCCAGACCGGTCAGTCCGAACAGCTCGGTCGGCTTGAGGAGTTCAATGCCGAAAAGCCCCTTTTCCAGCAGGTCGGACTCCCACCAACCGGACAGGATGAAGGAGGGGATGAGCAGGGTATATATCCAGATGACGAAGCCGAAGAATATGCCGGCAACGGCCCCGATCAGGTTTCCCCGCTTCCAGTACAGTGCACCTATAAGTGCAGGTGCCAGCTGGGCAGCGGCGGAAAAGGAGATGAGGCCGATGTTGACCAGGGAGTAGGTGCTGCCGATGATGTTGTAATAGGCAAAACCGAGAAAAACGATGGCGAAGATACTGATCCGCTTCAGGAAGAGGAGCAGGCGTGAGTAAGACTCGGTCACCTTGAACTTGAGCACCATCGGCATGAGCAGATGGTTGAGGACCATGGTGGAGGTGGCCACGGATTCCGCGATGACCATCCCTGCCGCGGCGGAAAAGCCGCCGAGAAAGGCGAGAAGGGCAAGCCAGGGGTGGTTGGCATTCATGGGTATCGTCAGGACGAAAAAGTCCGCGCCTTTGTTGCTGCCGCTCAGGAGGATGCCGGCAAAGGCAAGGGGGATGACGAAGAGGTTTATGGCGAAGAGGTAGGCGGGGAAGCGCCACATGGCCTCCTTGATGTGACTCTCGTCGGAGTTTTCGATGACCATGATCTGGAACTGGCGCGGCAGGAGCATGACGCTTCCCATCGCCAGGAACAGGGTGGAGGCCCAGTCGATATAGCTCGTCTCTCCTTCACCTGCCAGGGTTGTCAGGTGATCGAAGAGCCGGGGCTCTTTTGCTGCCATCTGTGAGAATATGTCACCGAACCCGTTGAAGTGGAAGTAGGTGACGTACACACCGACGCCCAGGAATGCCAGCAGTTTGACGATCGATTCGAATGCTATTGCGGCGACCAGCCCTTCATGGCGGACCGTCGTGGCAAGGGTGCGCGCACCGAAGAAGATGCCGAACGAACTGATGAAGATGGAGAAGAGGAGACCGGAATTGTTGATGATGAACGAGTCTCTGAGATTCGGTGGTATGTGGAAAGCGGGGTGGGAGCAGATGAGGGAGAATGTCGTGGAAACGGCTTTCAGTTGCAGGGCGATGTAGGGGACTATCCCCAGGACGGCGATGACGGTGATGAGTGCGCCGAGGAACTGGGACTTGCCGTAGCGTGAACTCAGAAAGTCCGCGATGGATGTTATGTTGTTGTCCTTTGCGATGCGGACTATCTTCCGGAGGATGAACCACCAGGCAAACGCCGTCAGGGATGGACCGAGATAGATGGTGATGAAATCGAGTCCTGAGGTGGCAGCCCTGCCGACGCTCCCGTAATAGGTCCAAGAGGTGCAGTACACCGTGATGGAGAGGGAGTAGACGAACGAGTTCGATACCACGCTCCTCCCCTTGCGGTACCGGTCATAGGCATAGGTGGCCACGAGGAAATGGAGGATGACATAGAGCGCTACGGTAGTTATCAGGGTTCCCAGACCGATCATTGATTCTCCGGCCCGCTCTGTTCGTCACTGCCCGATCGTATCGATTTTGTGAAAAGAAAGATAACCAGAATGGAGACTGCCCACCCGCCGATTATGTAGATGAGCAGCAGCGGTATTCCGTGAATAATGATGTTTTTGTTGAAGATATGCAGGAACGGGTAATTCATCATGATGATGCCGAGTATGAAAAATATGACCCACGACTCTTTGAGGCTCAGTCGGCTTAGGAAACGCCGTTTTAGATGACGTGTTTTCATGGGTAAATAATAACACCTCCCCGTCTTAAAACAAGCGGGAACTGTTGGAATTAAGTTGAAAATCATAGAAAATTTTGGTATTTAAATGAGCTCTTTTCACGAAACTACGCAAAAGCATAAAGGAGCAGTTTTTTAATGCTTAAGATATTCGATTACCTTTTCGGTATGTTTTCCAATGACCTGGCAATAGACCTCGGTACTGCCAACACTCTCGTCTACCTGAAGGGGAAGGGTATTGTCATCCGTGAGCCTTCCGTGGTTGCCGTGCAGAAGATGAACAACGGCCAGCAGAAGGTGCTTGCCGTGGGCATGGAGGCCAAGAAGATGCTCGGTCGGACCCCGGGGAATATCACCGCGATCCGGCCCATGAAGGACGGGGTCATCGCCGATTTCGACATAACCGAGGAGATGCTTCGCTACTTCATCCACAAGGTCCATAATCGCAAGACCCTTGTCAGGCCGAGGATCGTGATCTGCGTCCCTTCGGGGATCACCCAGGTCGAGAAGCGCGCGGTCAAGGAGTCCGCCGAGTCGGCAGGTGCCCGTGAGGTCTACCTGATCGAGGAGCCGATGGCGGCCGCCATCGGTGCCGGGCTTCCCATCACGGAGGCTTCCGGCAACA
>CALMBF010000076.1 GCA_937860145.1 uncultured Geobacter sp. | reverse complement strand
GATCTAGTACGGTCTCGTGGGCTCGGAGATGTGTATAAGAGACAGCCCCCTTTAGTCCACCCCCACATTCCTGATCCCCTCCGGCTTCCAGGCCGGGGAGATGACGTGGCTCCCCTTGTCCTGCTGGTCCAGCAGGTTGCCGTAGGTGACGGTGAAGTCGCCGTGGCGGTTGTTGACCTTGTCCATGGCCTCGGTCACCTTGAGGGAGGTCTGTTCCTCGGTGAAGAGGGGGAGCTGCTCCCCCGCGGGGCGGAGGCTGGAGAGGCGTATCCCCAGGAGACGCACCGCCTGGGCCAGCTCTAGGGAGTCCAGGATCTGGACCGCCGCCCGGTAGATCTCCTTGCTGTTGTTCAGGGGGGCGGGCTGGATCTCCTGCTTCTCGAAGGTGGTGAAGTCGGCGTAGCGGACCGTGAGGTGGACGGTCTTCCCCGCCACGCCGTGGCGCCGCGCCCGCCGGCCGACCATCTCGGCCAGCTGGAGGAGCACCCTGAGGATGTCGTCCCGTTCCGTCAGGTCCTTTTTGAGGGTGGTGGAGTGGCCGACGCTCTTCACCTCCGCCGCCTCCTCCTCCGGGATCACCGGGCTGTCGTCGATCCCCCGCCCCATCTGGTGCAGTCTCCTTCCCACCACGCCGAACTTCTTCTCCAAAAGCCCCGCGTCGTAGCGCCCCAGTTCCCCGCAGGTCCTGATCCCGAGCATGAGGAGGTGGCGCTCCATCTTCCGGCCGATGCCGCAGAGCTCCGTCACCGGCAGGCGCTCCAGGACTCCGGCGACCCGGTCGGGAAGGATGACGGTCAGGCCGTCGGGCTTCTGCATGTCGCTGGCCAGCTTGGCCAGGAGCTTGTTGGGGGCTACGCCGATGGAGCAGGTGATGCCGTGGTCCTCCCTGATGCGGGCCTTGATGAGGGCGCAGATCCGTTCCACCCCGCCGAAGAGCCTGACGGAGCCGGTGATGTCCAGGAACGCCTCGTCGATGGAGAAGACCTCCACCAGGGGGGTGTAGTCCCGGAGGATGTCGATGATGCGGGAGGAGACCCAGGCGTAGAGGCGGTTGCTGGTGGGGACGAGGATCAAGCCGGGGCACTTCTGCCGCGCCTCCCACAGGGTCATGCCGGTCTTCACCCCGTAGGCCCGGGCCTCGTAGGAGGCGGTGAGGATGACGGTGCGGCTGCTGCTGCCGCTGACGGCGACGGGCTTCCCCCGGAGGGCGGGGTTGGCCTGCTGCTCCACTGAGGCGAAGAAGGCGTTCATGTCGATGTGGAGGATGATCCGTTCCATCAGAGGGGTTCCACCCGTCCCAGTTTCCAGACGGCGTCTTTCATGTTGTAGACCAGTTCGTAGAGGGCGCCGTCGTCGGTGACGTGGAAGTGGAGCAGGGGGGTCTCCCCCCGGCGCTCCAGCCAGCTGGTGGTGATCTCCCGGATGACGTGTTTGTGCCGGTCCAGGTCGAACCAGACCGGCCTGAGCTTCCTGCCGGGGCCGAAGACCACGGCGACGCGTATGTCGCTTTTCAGGTTATGCATGATGTCGTCCGAACGACAGGTGAGGACCGCCTGCATTCGAGCTGACGTGCTCTTTCTGCAATCCTAAGCTCATTGCGCTACAGCCGATAAACTCGCCCTGCGGGCTCAGACAATATCGGCTGTTGTCGCTCCATGTCGCAAAGGATTGCGACGAAAGAGCCCTAAGGCTCTCATTCCGGCAGTCCCCACCTGTCGTTTCCTGCCTCATTCGAGGGGGCGGTAGATCCCCACCACCTTGCCGATGATGGTGACGTCGCTTTCCGCGCCGCTGACGATGATCGGCGGGTAGTTGGGGTTTTCCGGCTGCAGCCGGATGGTGCCGGCCTCCCGGTAGAAGCGCTTGAGGGTCGCCTCGCCGTCCACCAGGGCGACGACGATGTCCCGGTTGCTGGCCACCGCCTGGGGACGGATCAGGGCCAGGTCCCCTTCCCGGATGGCGGCGTTGATCATGGAGTCGCCGCGCACCCGGAGGAAGAAGGTGCCGCCGGAGCGGGCCACGTCGCGGTCGATGGAGTAGAGCTCCTCGATCTCCTCCAGGGGAGGGTGGGGGAGACCGGCCCGGACGGTGCCGACGATGGGGAGGTGGACCGCCCGGGCCTCTTCCCCCCGCTCCGGCCGGCTCAGCCTGATCCCCCGGGAGCTCCCCCCGGCACGGGTGAGGAGCCCCTTCTTCTCCAGAGCGTCCAGGTGCCGCTGGATGCCGAAGACGTTCTTCACCCCCAGGGCGGCGGCGATCTCCCGCAGGGAGGGGGGGTAGCCGCATGTTTCGAGGTGGCTGGCGATGATCTCCATGACCTGCTGCTGGCGGGGGGTGGGGTCGTGCATGGGGCTGCTCCGTGATAGTGTTTTTTTGTACACTATACCGGTCAGGGCTCTCTTGTCAAGGACTCCGTGGCGCGCCGGCCGGATGAAAAAGCTCTACTTTTGCCGCGCCTGAGGAGTATAATTGAATCATGAAAAGAGCGAAAAAATTCCCGTAGGCGGGAAAAAGGAGGTGCGTCATGAGAGGCCGCGAAGCGATGAAGCTGATCAAGGAGGAGCGCCGTCCTGAGCAGGTGTTCGTGAAGTGGTGGCGCAAGGAGAACGACTTCCTCGATTACGACCTGGTCGACCGGTTCATGCGTGATGCAAGGGACGGAGAGGAGATCGGCGGGATAGAGTTGATGACCATGGACGACATGTGGGGCGAGGTCAAGAGAGTCGTGGGTAACCGGATCACCCTGCTGCACGAGGGGATGCACGACCGGATCCGCTGGATGCACAAGGTGAAAAACGAGATGCGGACCGACTACTGCGCCTATTCGCCGGCGGCGCTGCTGGCGATTTTCGACGTGGAGACCCACGGCAACCCGGTCGGAGCCTGATCCGCGGCGAGACCGGAAACCACCCCGGAGAAGCGGGGGGGAGAGCCTGCGAAAGCAGGCTTTCCTGTATCTGCTCCCCGGGGAACCGGGGATGAGGCTCCGTGCCGCGCAAAGGGAATATTTCCAGCGGGGTAAGATTTCCGGCCAGAATATGGTTTAATTGCTAGTGACCATGGCCAAAGCAACCAAGGAAAAAATATCCAGCCGTTCCTTCTCCCGCAGCGTCTTCAGCCTGGGACGCCTCGGGGACGAGGACGAGGTCCTCGCCAACCTGGCCCGCATGCTGAAGCGGTCGGTGCAGAGCCGCTGGGTCGTGGTCTATCGTCTTGAGCGGGAGACGCGCAGCTTCTCCCCGGCGCGCAGCTGCGGCCTGCCGGCGGAGTGGGAGCAGCGGTTCCGGACCATACCGCTCCTGCCGGAGAAACAGCCCCTGTTGCGGCGCCTCCTCTCCCGGCGCCGGCACCTTCTGGTTGCCGATCCGGCATCTTCCGAGCTCTTTTCCCCCCTGTTCCAGCGGCTCCTCCGCCCCTACACCCTCTTGGCGGTGCCGATGCTGGTGCGGCAGCTGGTGACCGGGGTCGTCTTCGTCGCCCGCCCCCGCAAGCTCGAACCGTTCACCCCGGCCGAGATCGCCATCGTCAGGGAGCTGGTGGCCCAGGCCGCCCTGGTGGCCAGCCACATCCGCCTGCTGGACGACTCCCTGGAGATGGCCCTGGAGGTTGCCAAGCGGGTCGACATCATCCTCATGCTGGACGACATCAACAAGGCCATCTCCTCTTCCCTGAGCCGTGACCGGATCGTCACCACCGCCATCGACCGGATGGAGGGGGTGGTGCAGTGCGACCTGCGGGGGCTGGTCGAACTGCGGCAACGGGACCTGGTGGTGCTTGCGGGGCAGAGTTCCGGCATAGACCTACCTCCCCAGCTGGCCCCGGGGAGTATCCTCAAGGGGAAGGGAATCGTCCAGCGCGCGGTCGAATCCGGGGAGAGCCAGTACCTCCAGGACATGAGCCAGCGGCAGAGGGACTCGGACCTGGGGAAGGCCCTCGTTGCCACCGGTATCAGGTCGCTCCTGGCGGTCCCCATCGTGGGTCAGGAGGAGACACACTGGGTCCTGCTGCTGGGTGACCGCAACCCGGGACGCTTCCGGAGCGAGGAGGCCTTCGCCATCGAGAAGATCGCCTCCCAGCTGGCGGTGGCCATGGAAAATGCCCGGCTCTACAACGACATGCGCCAGCTCTTCTTCAATACCATCGCCTCCCTGGCCAATGCCATCGACGCCAAGTCCCCCTGGACCAAGGGGCATTCGGAGCGGGTGATGCGGGTGGCCGCCGGCATCGCCACGGAGATGGGGCTTCCGGACGAGGAGGTCGAGCGGGTCCGCCTGGGGGGGCTGCTCCACGACATCGGCAAGATCGGCATCATGGAGGCGCTCCTGGAGAAACCTCAGGAGCTGGACGAGGAGGAGTTCCCCCCCCTCAGGCTGCATCCGGAGAAGGGGGTGGCCATCCTGGAGCCCATCGCCCAGCTCCGCCACGTCCTCCCGGGGATCCTCCACCACCACGAGTGTTACGACGGGAGCGGTTACCCCCACGGTCTTGCCGGGGAGGAGATCCCCCTGGCCGCCCGGATCATCGCCGTGGCCGACTCCTTCGACGCCATGGTGGCCGACCGCCCCTACCGCAAGGGGTTCAGCATCAGGGAGGCGGTACAGGAGATGGTCCGCTGCGCCGGCACCCAGTTCGACCCGGCCATCGTCGACCGCTTCCGCTGCAAGCTGGCCCGGGTGAACCGGGACCCCTCCCTGGCAGGGGAGGGATGCACGGAGCGGGGCACCGATTGACCTCCGGGGAGCCGGCGGAAGGAGCAGGGGTGGAATCAGACAGGATCAAGTGGAACAGCAGGTTCGCCTCCCAGGAGTCGTTTCTCGGCCGCCGGCCGTCGCCGTTCCTAGCCCGGGAGATCGAGCGGATCAAGGTGCTGGTCCCGGGCCGGCGGGCGCTGGACATCGCCTGCGGTGAGGGGCGCAACAGCGTTTTCCTCGCCACCCACGGTTTCCGGGTGACCGGCCTCGACATCTCCGAGGTGGGGCTGGCCAAGGCCGCCCGCCGGGCTGCCGAGGCGGGGGTGACGGTGGAGTTCGTCCACGCCGACCTGGACCATGTCCGCCCCGCGGGGCGGTTCGACCTGGTGCTCAACTTCAACTTCCTCCAGCGCCCCCTGATCCCGGTGGAGGTTGAACTCCTCACCCCCGGCGGGGTTCTCCTCTTCGACACCATCCTGGCCACTCCTGCCGTCCCCCCCACAGGCAACCCCGACTTCTACCTCCGGCCCGGGGAGCTGCTGCGGCTGTTCGCCGGCTACGACGGGGAGATCCTCTTCCACGAGGAGAGCGATGCGGGTGACCTCCCCACGGCCCGGCTGATGTTCCGCAAAAAGAACTGCTGCCCTGATGATGGAATGTGAGTCGACGATATCCGTGTTGTTTTTTGCACAATCGGTTTACTATAAAAGAAGAAGCACGGAGTGTCAGGGCGGAAGGAGGTAGCGGTCATGAAAGGGTCAACGGCAAAAGTATGCGCCGTGACGGACGAGTCGCTGCTGGCGAACCTCGGCAGAAATCCTGAGGTCATCTGCGCCCGGTGCGGTGCCACATCACATAACAAGGAAAATGTCTGCGAGCCGGTAGCCATCGAACCGGATCATTGAGCGTCCGGGCCGCGGGTCTGTCATGGCCCCGGCGCGGAGCAGCCGACACGGCAGCAGGGAGCGCACGTGGCGCACCGCTGCCGTTTTTTTGTCGGGAGAAGGGGGGGAGGGGCTGGCCGGTGTTGACAGCTCCCGTCTCATGGGCTACAACCTGTCTGCACCCCTTTTGCCCGCGCCGGCAGCTCA
The DNA here is from genome assembly GCA_937860145.1 of uncultured Geobacter sp. Lineage (GTDB taxonomy): Bacteria > Desulfobacterota > Desulfuromonadia > Geobacterales > DSM-12255 > CALMBF01. The sequence goes on along the minus strand of CALMBF010000076.1, from coordinate 15,915 downwards.
GGGGGGAGACGGCATGTCGTCGTCTGAACCTGCCGCCATCATCTTCGAGGATACCCGCACCATGGCACTCCCCTCAACCATACACCGGGCAAGCGTAGAGCTTGCCGACGTCGACCGGGGGGTCTACGAAACCCTGAAGACCACCCTTGCCCGCCACCCCTCCGAAACCGGGGAGCGCCTGGTTGCCAGGCTCTTGGCCTATGCCCTGTTTTACGAGCCGGCGCTGGCGTTCACCAGGGGTATCTGCGAGGGGGATGAACCGGATCTCTGGCTCAAGGGGGCGGATGACCGGGTGCTTCTCTGGGTGGAGGTCGGCCTGCCGGAGCCGGAGCGCCTCCTCAAGGCGGGGCGCCACGCGGAACGGCTGGCCCTGCTGGCCTGCGGCCGTTCGCTCCCCCACTGGGAGCAGCAGCTGCTGCCCAAGCTGGAGAGGGTCGCCAACCTGACGGTGGTGACCCTCGCCCCTGGCTTCATCAACAGGCTGGCGGAAACCCTCGACCGGACCATCTCCTGGTCGATTACCATTACGGACGGCACCCTCTACCTGACGACGGGGGGGGATACCCTGGAGACGCCGCTCCTGCTGCGGGTGGGAACACGATGAAAAAGAGAGACAAACGGGACTATCGTCAGGAGCCGCTCAACCCCCTTGAAGCGGAGATTGCCATATCGGCACTCCACTCAACCGGTGAGTTCATGGTGCTGCGACGCCTGAACCTGGAGCGGGACAGCCGTTTCACCGGAAAGGCGATCAAGGGGGGGAGCATCGGTCTCTGTCTCGATACGGAGACCACCGGCCTGGACCACGGCAGGGACCGGATCATCGAGCTGGGGATCGTCGCCTTCGAGTACGACCCCTCGAGCGGCGAGATCAGCCGGATCATCGACCGCTACAACGGCTTCGAGGACCCGGGGAGGCCGCTCTCCGGGGAGGTGAAGGAGATCACCGGCATCAGCGACGAGATGCTGGCCGGCAAACGGCTGGACGACCAGAAGGTGCTCCAGCTGGCCGGCCAGGCTTCCCTGGTGATCGCCCACAACGCCGCCTTCGACCGGAAGTTCGTCGAGGCCAGGTTCCCGGTGTTTGCCCATATCCCCTGGGGGTGCAGCGTCTCCCAGATCGACTGGCAGGCGGAGCGGATCAGCTCCCGCTCCCTGGAGTACCTCCTCTACAAGTGCGGCGGCTACTGCATCAACGCCCACCGGGCCCTGGACGATGCCGAGGGGCTCCTCGGCCTGCTCCTCTGCCGGTTGCCCGTTTCGGACCGGCCGGTGTTCGGTGAGCTGCTGAATAACGCCCGGGCGGTCACGTCCCGCATCTGCGCGGTCAATGCCCCCTTCGACAGGAAGGATCTGCTGAAGCAGCGGGGGTACCGCTGGAACGACGGCGGCAGGGGAGGGTGCAAGGGGTGGTGGGTCACCGTCCCCAGCGAGCTGGAGCCGGAGGAGCTGGCGTACCTTGCACGGGACATCTACCCTTCGGGCAACACGTCCAGCGTCGATATCGAGCGGATAGACCCCCTGGCACGGTTTTCGGTACGGGAAGGGTAAGAAGTCGTGGTGGCGTGAGTGTCATGGCACCGGACCGGTGCCGTCAGATCCTTCAGCCACCCCCGGAGCAGCCGGCGGACGGTGTCGAAGACGGGGGGGCGGCAAAGGACGACAGCTTCCGCTTGACCTGGGCCGAGCCGCAGGCAGGGCAGGGGGGCGCCTCGTCTCCGGCGCTCTTCTGCAGTTTCTCGAACAGGGTGCCGCACGCAAGGCAGAGATACTCGAATATCGGCATGGATTTCCCCCTTAGTTGATATTCAATTTATTGAATATTTTAAACCGTCAGGAGCCGCTTGTCAACGGGGCGCTTCCGGGGACCGGTCGGCATGATGACAGAGCAACGGAGTCAGGTGATGAGAAACGCGGTGGTCGGTCTGGTGATGATGGCACTCTGCAGCGGGTGTGGTACCGTCCGGACGGTGGCTCCCGGCGGGGAGGAGCTCCCCCTGGGGACGGTCAGGGTCGAGAGGTCCCTGGTCCAGTCCGGGGGAGCTGCCGGCGATGAACTGGTCGTTACCGCCGGCAGGCATGGCGGTGCGGTCATCACCATCGACAGGGGGAAAGCGGATGCCCTCTCCCTTTACCTGGGGCGGGGGGGGATGGAAGCGTATGCCATGCATCTCGGAAAGCTGGCTGAGTGGGGGGAGACCGCCAGGAGGGAGAAAATCGACACGATCAAGAGTGTCGGCAGCGTCTCCTGCCAGACCGAGCCCGCAAGCGGCCCGGCCGTCATCGGCACCAGGTTCATCTCCAGCCAGGGTGGCCAGTCCTGGCTGGGACAGGCAAGGTTCTGCCAGCTGTACACTCCCGGAGGGGGTGACGGGGACAGGGAGGCAGTCGTCACCAGGAACCCCTGTGAACGGGAGGCCACCTTTTACCTGCGCCCCGCGGAAGCCCGCAAGCTGATCGACCTTTTCGGGAAGAGACTCGTCACCCCCCCCCGGTAACGGGGAACAGTGGCAATATTCCCGCCGTCAATGTAAGATTAAAAAACTGGCGCAGCCTGCAGTGGCGCTTCGGGCACCCTCCCGAGGGGCACGTCGATACCGATGCATGGCATGACCCGCACCGTGGCGGAATCATGCGGAGAACTGGATGGAGCTTACCGATTCATTCGGGAGAACAATAAACTACCTGCGGTTGTCGGTCACCGACCGCTGCAACATGCGCTGCGTCTACTGCATGCCGGCAGAAGGGGTAGCCCTCTGCAAGCACGGGGATGTGCTCAGCTACGAGGAGCTCCTCCTCATTGCGGAAGCGGCCGTGGCCAACGGCATCGAAAAGATCAGGATCACCGGCGGCGAGCCGCTGGTGCGCAGGGGGATCGTCCCCTTCCTCGAAAAACTGGCCGCCATCCCGGGGCTGCGGCAACTCGTCCTCACCACCAATGCCCTGAACCTGGGGGAGATGGCGGCCGACCTCCGCAGGGCGGGGGTACAGCGGCTCAATATCAGCCTCGATTCGCTGCAGCCGGAGACCTTTGCCGTCATCACCAGGGGGGCGAGCCTCTCCCGGGTCCTCGAAGGGATCGCTGCCGCGGAAAAGGCCGGCTTCAGGGTCAAGATCAACATGGTTGCCATGGCCGGCATCAACGACGGAGAGATCCTCGACTTCGTCGCCCTCACCCTGGCGCGGGGGGTGTCGGTCCGGTTCATCGAGTACATGCCCGCCATCAGGGAAGACGGGTGGGAAAAGCGGGTGATTGCCGGCGACGAGATCCTGAAAAGGGTCTCCAGCCGCTACGGATTCACCGCCGAGCCCCGGGACGGCCTTGCCGGCCCCGCCAGCCTCTATCGCATCACGGGGGCTTCCGGCACCTTCGGCATCATCACACCGGTGACCGGGCACTTCTGTGCGGAGTGCAACCGGATCCGCGTCACCTCCTCGGGGAAGGTGCGCGGCTGTCTCTTCGCGGACGAGAGCCTCGATCTCAGGCCGTTGCTGGCCGCGGGGGACAGGGAAGGGGTGGCGGCGGCACTCCGCTCGGTCGTCGACTGCAAGCCCCGCAACCATTCCCTGACCTCGACCGATGGGGGGTATACCCCCTTTACCATGGCCGAAATCGGCGGTTGACAAAACATCTGGAGAACTCCATGTCTGCAACGGTGGTAGCTGTCTGTGTGAGCCTGGCCAAGGGGGAGAGGAAGACCCCGGTGGAGCGGGTCGAGCTGCGGGAACATCATGGCATTGTCGGCGATGCCCATGCCGGGGAGTGGCACCGCCAGGTGAGCCTCCTGGCCCGGGAGAGCATTGCCAAGATGCAGGCCATGGGGCTGGCGGTCGATGCGGGGGATTTTGCCGAGAACATCACCACCGCCGGCATCGACCTGGTGAACCTGCCGGTGGGGACCCGTCTGGCCGTGGGGGAGACACTCCTGGAGGTCACCCAGATCGGCAAGGAGTGTCACACCCGCTGCGCCATCTACTACCAGGCCGGGGACTGCGTCATGCCGAAGGAAGGGATCTTCGCCCGGGTGCTGAAGGGGGGGACCATTGCTCCCGGTGACAGCATCACCATTGTCCCCTAGCAGGTTGTTGAAAAACAGCCATCTCGCCGCCGTCCTCGAAAGCCACTTGTGCGACGTAGCGCTGCTACGTCTCCGCGTGGTTTTCTGCGGTGCGACGATCTGACGATTTTTGAACAACCTGTTTTTTTAACAGCCTGCTCGCGGGTCCGAACCATCACGAAATGACAAAGCCCCCCGGAGGCGTGCTCCCGGGGGGCTTTGTCGTAGGTACCTGCCCATCGCCACGGTCGGACCGCAAGGGATGGTCACAGCATGAGGATCTTCTCGCGGCAGATCAGCGCCTCGAAGGCCAGGGCTGCCTTGGCCAGCAGCTTCTGCAGTTCCGGCACCTTTTCCCCCAGGTCGTCCCAGCCGTCGGCATAGAGGATGGCGACGATTCTCCCCGAAATGACCAGGGGGGCGATAATGACCGTTCCCGGCCTCCCGTCGCCCACCCCTTCGAGCAGCTTCCTGTTCATGGGGGTGTCGGTAAGGGGGCCCAGGTACAGGCCGGAGCCGTCGGCCACCGTCTTCAGGACCGACGGCTCTGCCAGGGGGATACGGAGGTCGTGCAGCGTCGTCAGGGGCTTGCGCAGGAACACCCCTTTCCAGCCGATCGCCGTTTCACCGCGGATCATGAAGAGCGCAGCACGCTCGAACCGGTCCGCCAGGTCGCCGATCACCAGGTCGGCGATCTCCTCCCTGCTCTCGGCCCGGGAGAGCTCCATGGATATCTTGCTGGGGGCGAACCTGCTGATCCGCTCCGTCCACCTCTCCTCGACGATCTCGACCTCCTCCAGGACCTCCTCCGGAGGCGGGAGTTCCTCCACCTCTTCCAGGTGCTCGATGATCTCGGCCTTCTGCTTTTCGATGTGGTCGATGATCTGCTGGTAGCGGAAGTCAACAGGCGTCTGGTAGTAGATGCCGAGGGCCTGGATCAGGCGCACCTCGGGGGTGATCAGGGGGCGGATCGTGTAGCCGGTGATGAAACCGATTTCGTCGATGTTCTGGAGGTCGGCCGGGTCGGCCATGACGAGGCTGAGCCGTTTCTTGTCAAGGCTCAAGGGGATGGCCCCGTATTTCAGGGCCAGCTCCCGGGGGAGCAGGTCGATGATGTCCTGGGGGATGTTGAGGAGTTGGTCCGGGTCGACATAGGGGACCCCCAGCTTCTTGCCGAGGAACCGGGCCAGCTCTTCCTCGCTGATGTAGCCCAGTTCGATGAGGCTGGTGCCGATCTTGCCGCCGTACAGAACCCGGTTCTGCAGGGCTTCCTCGAACTGGCCGCGGTTGATGAGTCCGGCGTTGAGCAGCATGTCCAGAAGGGTTATGGCCACGGGTCCTCCTCTTGTGCCGATGGGGGCGGGAAGTCTGGGTGCTACGTTACGCCTTTTTTCCGGGCAAGTAAAGGCCGGTAACGGTCTGCCGCGGGACCAGACCAGTTGGGGATGCTCCCCTGACGGGTCTGGCCCCGGCTTTCGTTGCGGTACGGCGTCCTGCTGTTACTTGACGTCCAGCAGCTCGACCTCGAAGATCAGGGTGGCGTTGGGGGGGACGGCCCTCCCCGCGCCCCGGGCACCGTAGGCCAGTTCCGGCGGGCAGACGAGCTGGGCCTTGCCCCCGACCTTCATCATCTGCACCCCTTCGGTCCAGCAGGGGATCACCCCGGAGAGGGGGAACTTGATGGACTGGTTGCGCTTGTAGGAGCTGTCGAATTCCTTGCCGTCCGTCAGGGTGCCGCGGTAGTTGACCTCGACGGTGCTGGTGGCGGAGGGGGACCTGCCGCTGCCATCCTTGAGGGAGCGGTAGACCATGCCGGAGGGGGTCTTGACGGCGCCCTTCTCCTTGGCGGCCTTGTCGATGGCCTCGTTGGCCAGGGCAACGGCCGGAATCATGAGTGTCGTGGCAAGTGCTGCAGTGATCAGTCGCTTCATCTCTTCTCCTTGTCTGCGTGGGATTTGGCTGCAACGGCTGGTATCGTACCACCGGGAAATTGACGCCGTCAATGACGTTCCGCGCGAAGCAGCGGCTGGACTCCGTGCCGGAGCCAGTGCCGGCCGGCGTCACCTTGCGGGGTGCAGATTTTTTTACAGTGTAAAATTTCTTTACATGTTGTGTCGCGTCCCGTCAACAGGGGGGTTACGGGTGGTTGGCCGCCGGGGTGTAAAATTTCTTTACACCGGGGCCACGGTGGGTCCCCCGTGCCGCGGTTCGGCTCCCTGTCTGAAAAGCTTTCGAATTCCGGCCGGTTACGGTGATAGATGCCTGACTCCGGGGGGGGTGGCACGGAACCTGCTCAATCAGGGGGGGAGGTTGCCGCAGATGAGCAGGACCCACTACCCCTTGAATGAACTCGGCTCCCGATTGAAAGCATTACCCCAGGAACCGCCCTCGCCGGGGCGCATCCTCGTCATCGGCGAAGACGGGGACCACTACCGGCAGGCGTTCGCCGAATCCCTCTCCCACTGCCTTTTCATCCACGAGGCCTGCCCCGATGCGGCCAGGCAGCTTTTTCTCGCCTCCCCCTTCGATCTCGTCATCCTCTGCCATTCGGAGCGGATCGACTGCCTCGAATGGCTCCCCCTCTTCAAGTCCCTGCGCCCCTCCGTCTCCGTCATCGTCACCACTGCAAGCGGTTGTGAAGATCTGGCGGTGCAGGCATTCCGTCTCGGCGCCATCGACTACTTCAGCCGCCTGTTCGAAGTCGATGAGCTGGTGCTGAGCATTCGGGCTGTCCTGGAGATCCGCGGAAGATTCACGGCAAGCGGCACACCGCTCCCCGCCGGCGGGCTGCAGCGGGCCCTGCGCTACATGGAGACCAATTTCCATGAGCCAATGACCCTCGACCGGGCTGCCGGAGAGGCGGGGATGAGCGTCTCCTGCTTCGAGCGTTACCTGAAGAGCCAGACCGGTATGACCTTCACCACCTACCTCAACAGCCTGCGGATCTCCCGGGCCAAGGAACTCCTTCTGGCGAACCACGCCCCCATGCTGCAGGTCGCCCTGTCCTGCGGCTTCACCAACCAGTCCCACTTCAACCGGGTTTTCAAAAGAATCGCCGGCATGGCTCCCGGCGAGTACCGGAAATCGCAAATGGGAGTTTGTCCGAAGTCATCGTTGCATCAGCACACCGAGTCTTAGTCCCTTTCCCGGCGCATATCCCCGCCTTTAGCAAAATCGGTCAAAAATCAGCGCAGATTGGTATAGATATATGATTGGTTGATGCTAATCTTTGGTCGTGGTGCATCCACTCCACATTCTTTGAGAGCGAGGACAGAGATCTACGTAACCCGGGGAGCAGGTCTTTGTAAGCCACCCTTTATCGAACTGAAGAAAGGAGGAATACTATGAGCGAAATGCCAGGAATGGGATGGGTACGGGACTATCCGGATTTTCGCGACTACACTCCCGAACATGGAACAGTAAGAGGTTTATTTGAGGAAGCAAAAAAGAAGAAAAACTCGAAGCTGGCAACTGGCCCGGTCGTCGATTGGCGATCATACTGTTCCGCCATTGAAAACCAGATGAATCTCGGCTCGTGCACCGCCAATGCCGGTGTTGGTATGTATGAGTATTTTGAGAATCGGTCATTCGGGACTCACACGAATGCTTCGCGGCTTTTCCTCTACAAGGTTACCAGGAACCTGCTTGGCTGGACCGGTGATACGGGAGCCTATCTCAGGACAACGATGGGGGCGTTGGTACTGTTTGGGACCCCGCCGGAAAGATTCTGGCCATACACAGATAAGTCTCCTGAATTTGATAAAGAACCAAGTGCGTTCTGTTATGCGTTCGCCCAGAACTTTCAGGCTCTCCAGTACTACCGGCTTGATCATATCGGCGTAACCAAAAATGATTTTTTGAAAACCATCAAATGTTATTTGAATGCAGGCTACGTCTCAATAATTGGCTTTACCGTTTACAGCTCAATCGACCAAGCAGCAGAAACAGGGAAAATTCCATTCCCGGTAGTTACTGACAGGGTTGTCGGGGGACATGCAATTGTTATTGTTGGCTATGATGACAACATGAAGATCAAAAACGCAGGGACAGGCGCGACTGAAACCATAGGCGCGTTGATTATCAGGAATTCCTGGGGCACAGGATGGGGAGCTGACGGCTACGGCTTCTTGCCATACGAATATGTTCTGAAAGGTCTTGCCGTCGATTGTTGGTCAATGCTGAAAGGGGAGTGGGTCAATAGTGGTCAATTTGGCATCCCGGCACAGTGACCTACGCAGTCACCATGAAGGAGGACAACACTCAGGTGTACCATGACGCAACTTCGTGATCCTAGGCAGATACGAGCTTGTGGAGCACCACAACACATTTGGGCATAACTGTTTGAACAACAGGGGAGTTCACCCATGACAATCCACAGTTGTACGTTGCGAGATAAGAACAGATGGCGGACGCTTTTCCTCCCGGTACGCAGAGTACTCTGCGTGGCAACGGTTGTCCTTTTCTCCCTGGGAAGAGGGGTGTTTGGCGCTGAACTTAGGCCGTATGCTGTACCACAGAGACAAGTGCCGGTATACCAGCCCCCCGTCCAGCAACCAGTTCAGGTACCTGCGCCCGAATCGAGATCCGCGCCAGGCGCTGCTGTTGACCCATCCGTCTACGAGGACTTCAAACAATACGCGCGTAAGCAGAGTGCGGCCAAGCGAAGGGAACTGATCAGGACGTACAGCCTGAAACAGAAACGAGCGGTTGCGGCCAACAAAGCGGAAGAGGTCATGCACTACCAACGGCTCCTGGAAATCCTGAGAGCCATACGGTAAGTTACGGAGCAATTATGGACAGAGGTGCTTTAACAGCCTGTGCAGCCGTTTTTATTCTGAGCCTGCTGCTGTCGGTTCCCTGTCGAGCCGAAGGGGAGGTTACTCCCTATGATTTCGGCAAAGTGAAGCAGGAAAGCTCGGCTATGCACAATACTGAAGCCAATGTGGCGTCGGCAGTTACTTTGCCGGATGAGGAAGCGAAGAGGTACCACGAGTTCAGAATGACCCAGGAAAGATATCGCTTGATTGTCTGCGTTATCCTGATTCTAGGACTTGTCGCATCTCTTGAGATCATCCTGCGTTTCATAACGAGGACGTCGTACACCGCAAACAGTATCGTCAATGCCAGCGGACTGGTTCTTATCGTCTTCGGGACCATCTATATCGTCGTACTTTCCGACAACGAACAGCAGTTGACTGCAACCATAGGCATTCTGGGTGCCATTGCCGGCTATCTTTTCGGCACCATGGAACGGGCCAAGAGTCGCGACAACAGGGTGGACCAGAGGGTGAAGGAGCAGGGGACTTAGCGATTGACCATCTTGACCGTTCTCGACTGCTGAAAGGAACAATTGATCCGTTCCAGTATCTTTATGCAAAGAGACACAATCTACCCTAAAAATAGAGAACAACAAATATCGGAAGGAGGCTGAAATGCCTAATCGAAGCACAATTATAGCACCGGTTATCCGCATCACTCCTGCTGTCACGAAACGAGGGGCCGAGATGCTTCTGGATGCGCCTCCCGAGGGCTTTTCCATCGAGTTCCACGGCAAACAGATTGCCCGGCTTTCGCGCGACGATCGGAGCGCTGGAGCGCTGGAGATCCTCGAAGAACTTAGGAAAATGGGTGCTCCGGCCTATGTGGAGATCGACCCCGAAACTAGGACAATCTCGAGGCTGCTGATCCCTCTTGTGACAAAAGTGGCCTTTTTGTCGGAAACGAAGGATGGCGGCATACAAGTGATGCTGGAAATGTCTTCAGCACTCCATGTACTTGAGCGGTCCAATCCCGACTTCGAGGAATCCCTAAAAGCTCTACAGGGTGCCGCCGAAAACAAAACCGTTGCGATCATCACGGAAACGGATAACCACGAGATCATAGACGTGCGGTTGTTCCCGCCTGAATTGAAGCTGCCGTCACTTCCCGTTCCTCCCCAACCGCTAACGCCGCCAGCACCGCCAGGGAAAAAGCCGTCTCGATTTTTATTCTGGTGGTGGCCCTGGTTTTGTCCCAACTATATTAACGAGGAGACGGCCCTGGCAATGTTCAATCTAATGAGTGGCAAAACGTGCAATCCGCTAACCGTGTCAGAACCTTGCATCCCCTTCCTCTACCCTGATGACGGGTGCTGGGCGCGGGCGCACGAAATGTACCGGCTCATGCTACTTCAGGGTGTGACGTCGAAAAAGGTCTGGATTTACGGCAGCCTTCATGTCAGCACGAAGAACAATCCATACTGCCAAGTATTCTGGGGGTGGCACGTTGCGCCGACGGTCTGTGTGCGAGGATTGGGATTATTTGGCTGGTTGTTCAGAAAAGAGAAAGTAATCGATCCGGCGCTCTTTTCCGGTCCCGTTACAAAAGATGTTTGGAAAAGCGCGCAGGGCGATGCGAATGCACAGCTCGTTGGTACCGACGGCACGGCATATCATCGTTCCTATTCTGGGACGATCCAGTACGACCCAACTTACGCGAACACGAATTACTATCTCGCCTATTACCGGCTGCAGCTCAAGAACCGAGCAATTGCCTATGGCCCTCCGCCGTATGCGAATTGCGCGTAGGGTCAGCGATTGTGATGGGCCGGCAATGAGGTGAAAGGAAAAGTCGCGGAGAATGAGAACTCTTGCGGGAATTCAGAGGATAGTGAATGGGGCTCGGAAGTTGCAAACTCGACCCAATAGGCTCTCTTGGGTCGAGAGGGATAAAGACGAGACAGCCTTTGACAGTGCAGGGCTGCAAGTTGTTGGTGAAGGTTGGGGAAGAAGATCGATATTTATTGCCAGAAGGGCAGGGGCGATTCCTTTCAATGATAAAAAACTTATTAATAAGAGTGTGCAGCAGTGAAAAAGGCATTTTTCACTGCTGTACACTGGCATTTTTGTATTTTGGGTGGCTTCTGTCGTGGTTGCAAGCGCGGCTGCAAACTCCAAGGAAGTTGGATTAGCTACGATGCTAATGGCGTTCCAACTTGGATGAGCAGTGCATATGGGCAATTTAACTCGTCCGGCGCAAAATGAGCTTGAGTACTCTGCCGAGTTTCCGAATTGCCGACAGCAGTGGGCATGACACAATTGAGAGGTGCATGGGAAAGAACCGGGGGGGAATACCTTTAGTACACATTCCTTGGATACGGCTATGATAAGAATGGAGTTCCTCTCTGGATTGGTAGAATGATCGGGCCGATAACATTGCGCGATGACTGCAACCCCGGGGAATTCGGGGCTACCCTGTATGTTTTTCCTTGTGATAATAGCGGGAAATGTCTCATGACAAGACTCCGTATGAGATTGTAGCCCCCGCGTCCTATGGATACCGCGTGACGGTCGAGTTGGGCTCTTGGGAATCCAGTTCGCCACGGGAGAGAATGCCGGAGACTGTTTACACGATTCAGAAGGCCAAGGCACAGTGATTGGGAGTTTCGTGAAGGAGTGAACCATTGCCCATATAGGTGTGCTGAGATCAATTGCTCACCGATTCCTATAACGATATTCTTCATATCGAGCTTGTATTAAAGCAAAATGTGAGACAGAAGAAGAGAACCGCATCATTTATCTCGTGAAGCATCTTAGAGATCGTGCCCGTTCAAAACGAAAGTCATGGTCACATAACTAGAAAAATTATGAGGGCCCCATGCGCGACGTGATCCTCCATGCCTTTGACTGGAAGTACCGGGATGTAGCCGACCGTGCCGATCGTATCGCCACGGTCGGCTACGGGGCGGTACTGCTGTCGCCGCCGCTCTACAGCGACGAGAAGGGGCCGGACTGGTGGCAGCGCTACCAGCCCAAGGACTACCGGGTGGTCCGCTCCCGTCTGGGGCGCAAGGCGGACCTCAGAGCCGCCATCGGGGCGCTCCATGCTCACGGCGTGAAGGTCTACGCCGACGTCGTCTTCAACCACATGGCTAACGAGCGGCGCCGCGACCCCCTCAATTTCCCGGGGGAGGCCGAACTGACCCGCTATCGTGAGGAGCGGGACACCTTCGAGCAGGACCGGCTCTTCGGTAACCTGGACGACGGTCTCTTCTCTCCGTGGGACTTTCACGCCAGCGGCAACATCCGGGACTGGCTGAACGACATCGAGTCCGAAGAGTTCTCCCTGAACGGGCTCCCCGACCTGGAGCTGAACCAGTGGGTGGTCGACCAGCAGCGGGGCTGCCTCCGGGCACTGAACGAGCTGGGTTTCGACGGCTACCGGGTAGATGCGGTGAAGCACCTGCCGGACGAGCACATCCGCCGGGTGTTCGAGACGAGCGACATGGCGGGCAGGTACCTGTTCGGCGAGGCCCTGACCGCCAACGACCAGGAGGAAAGGATCTTCCTCTGGCCGCTGGTCGGCAGTACCTCCATGTGCTTCTACGACTTCCCCCTTCACGAGACCCTGCGCCGGACCTTCGCCCCGTCGGGGAGCATGCGGGAACTGGTGGACCCGGCGGCCTTCGGCCAGGCTCTCCCGTCGTGGCGAGCCGTGACGGTCGCCGTGACCCACGACATCCCCAACAACGACGGTTTCCGCTGGCAGTTGCTGGAACGGCAGGACGAATTCCTCGCCAAGGCATACCTCATGGGGAGGGACGGGGGGGTGCCGATGGTCTACTCCGACCATAACGAGAGCGCGGGGAAGTTCCCGGCCGACCGGGACCGCTGGGCCGGGGCGTGGGAGCGGGCTGACATCACGGCGATGATCGCCTTCCACAACGGCGTCCACGGCGAACCCCAGCGCACCCTGTACGAGGCCGACGGCTTCCTGGTGCTGGCCAGGGGGGACCGGGGGGTCGTGGCCATCAACAAGAGCGGCGAGTGGCAGAACCCGCGGATCTGGACCTGGGGGCTTCGCCACGGCCGCTACCGGTGCATGATCCACGGACACGACATGGAGGTGGACGGAGATCAGTTCGATTTTGCCATTCCTCCCCGCCAGGCCCAGCTCTGGCTCTGGCAGGAGGGGTGAATCAGGGGGCTGTCTGTCATCGAGTGAACGCACACGAAAGGAGACTTGGACATGGGAAAAATAACGGTAATTCTTATCGCATTAGCAACGGGTTTATTCCTCCATGGTGCAGCTGCGGCTGAAACTTTGACTGCAGTGTTAAGCGTTGATCCCGTAGCGAAAATCTCAAATGACCGGCTGGTGATAACGATTACGGGAACCTATCGTTGTGGCCCCATTCCAGCGTCCCAGAGCCCCAGTAACTGGGGGATGTTATCTGGCACGCTTGCACAGGTGGCCGGTCGGGAGATCGCCAAGGCCGACTGGGGACTGCAACCCGTGTGCGATAACCAGCCCCAGACCTTTGAGTACGGGGTGCATGCTACGACCATTCCGTGGCATGGGGGAAAGATACGCGTGACAGCCAGGCTGAATGTCCAGGTCTGCCAGGATTACTCGACGTGCGATACCGCATCGAGCAGCGTTGACCAGCAGCTCAGCATACGAGGCGGCAACAATTAGACCGTCATATCTGTTTCCGGCGCCTAACAGAACGCTGCGCGCTCGATCTCTGTGACCGTTGTTGCATGACGGTTCCTCACGTGCCACGGTCGTCAAGTGGCGAGGCGTGCCGCCTCGTCACGATGGCTGACAACGGCCTGTCATAGGGAATCAATCTACCTGTTCCGTTTTGTTATTAGTGGGATATAATAATAGAAACGGAAAAGGAGGTGCGGGTATGTCAGTTACGATCGATGAACAAGAGGCGGCAAGAATCGAGCAACTGGCTGTTGAAGCCGAGGTTCTGGTGGAGGAAGACGACGCCAGGAAGGATCTCAAGGAGAGGCGGGGGATCATCAAGCAGACCCTGTACGACGGGTCTAAAAAAACGAAACACACGGTCCCCAAGGGAAAACACATATAGACGGGCAGTGAGTGCACCGGTCGGGACGTGCTGCACCATGGCGCGGTCTGCATGAGGCGTACGAAAGGATGAGCAGGGGGCGGGGAATCGCCCCCTTTTTTTGCGTCATGTGCTGTCTCACGACAGGCACTGGAACACCCCCATGCACCAGAGGCAGGCGCCGCAGGGGACCTCGCCGATGTGGCAGTCCTGCTCGAACCGGTCGGTCTGCACATAGTCGCACGGTGCCAGGGAGCACCCGGCGCAGGTCGGGTAGCCGTAGCCGGTCACCTGCTCGCGGAAGCGCCGATAGTCGGGGCTGTTCCAGATTTCCAGAATCCCCTCATTTTCCAGGGTGCCGAAAACTTTGGGCTGTACCTCCTGGCGCCAACCGCTGGCATAGCAGCGGTAGCGGTGCCAGAGGAAGTAACAGGGGGAGATGCTGCCGTCCCACGAGACGAAGGCGCCGCCATCCTCGACGAAGCGGCAGTGGCGCTCTTCCTTCAGGGCCACCTCCGGCAGGCGCAGGTCAATGCCCCATTCCCGGGCGACTACTGCCGCCTCGGCAAAGACCGCCGCCACCTTCTCCGGCCACCCCGGCTCCATTTGCAGCAGCCGTTTCAGGTCGAGGAAGATACCCCGCTGCTCCGCTTCACCGCGCATCTCGGCCACCAGGTCCACCAGTCGCTGGTCGCCTTCACTCCTGCCATAGTGCCAGCGGGCTTCCAGGTAACGGTAGATGTCCATGCCGAGCTCTTCCGCCTTGTCCCGGTAACGGTTGAACATCGCCATGGCCTCGGCGCTGCAGCTGCTGTAGGCCGTCTCTGCGGCGTGCTCCGCGTCATAGGGGAGCATGTGGGTGACGATGGCGAATGATGCGCCGTGCTCTGCGGCCCAGCGCAGGGCAGGGGTGAGTTCGTCGAGGTTGCCGCGCATCAGGACGAATTCGATCCCGACCTGCAGCCCCGGGCGGCCGCACTGTTCCCGGGCGGTGGCGAGCGCCCTGAAGGCATGCTCCATGTCGAGCAGTTCACCCCCTTCGCGTATCTTGCGGAAGGTGTCCGGGGAGGATGCGTCGACCGAGAGACAGATCCTGTCTAGGCCGGCGTCTACCAGGGAGAGGGCCCGCAGCCCGGTGAGGAGCAGCCCGTTGGTCTGGAACCCGATCCAGCTCTGCGGGGGCATGGAGCGGCGGGCGGTCCTGATGAAGTTCTCCAGGTGGGGGGAGAGGAGCGGTTCGCCGATGCCGTTCAGCACCAGTGAGTCAAGGTGGGGGAAGGCTGGCGTAAGGCGATCGAAAATCTCCGGGGTGAGGTCCCCGTCGCACACCGCGCTCCCCTCCTGCTGCTTGACGCACATGAAGCAGTTCAGGTTGCAGCGGGTGGTTACCTCGACGAAGAGCCGGGATGGGTGGTTACGGATGGAGGGTGGTACCTGTACCCGTCGCGGTCTCATGTCGGTTTGCCGTAGACCGGTCGTCTGACACGGCCTATAACCTGCTGCAACTCCTTCGGCAGGTTGCGCTTGAAGAGCTGGATTGCCTCGCGCATCAGGTCGGAAACCCGGTCGATCCGGCTGTCGGCCATGATCCGGGTGATCTCCTCCAACTCATCGTCGGAGATCCGGATGGAGATGACCGAGCTGTTGTTGTACTTACGCTTGCGTCCCATGACAGTCTCCTTTGACACTAAAACCCGATTCCCGATTGGCGATGATATCAAGGCGGCGAGGATTGAGGCGGCGTAGGCGTACTAAAGTACGTCGAGGAGCCGAAGACGAGCCAACGCAGAGAGCGCGCCAATATGGAATCGGGTCTAGAACTCCTGGGGCATGGCTTTCACCTGTCCTGCGGTAAAGACCGGTCCGTCCTTGCAGACGTAGACGTTCCCCACGTTGCATCTTCCGCACTTGCCCAGGCCGCACTTCATCCGGTTCTCCAGGGTGGTGTAGATCTGCCCGTCGTCGAAGCCGAGCTTCTCCAGCACCGGCAGGGTGAACTTGATCATGATGGGGGGGCCG
>CALMBF010000075.1 GCA_937860145.1 uncultured Geobacter sp. | reverse complement strand
CCTTCGGACCTGTGCGGCAGCGGCTGCAGAACAGCCAGGGGCGCCTGCGGGGGCTGGGGGCGGACTACCTTGCCTACACCCTCATGGATGTCATCGTGGACAACTACTTCATCGTCATGGAGGGGGTGGCCGACAGCATCGAGGTCATGGAAGAGGAGCTGATGCGGGCCCCCACCCAGCGGACCCTGGCGGAGATCTACCGGCTGAAGCGGGAGCTCCTCTTCATCCACAAGGCGGTCTGGCCGCTCCGGGAGGTCATCAGCAGCATGATCCGCCGGGAATCTCCCCTGGTGAAGGAGTCCACCATGATCTACCTCCGCGACCTGTACGATCACACCATCCAGGTCGTCGAGACGGTGGAGACCCTGCGGGACATGCTCTCCGGCATGCTGGACATCTACCTCTCGTCGGTCAGCAACAGGATGAACGGCATCATGAAGGTGCTGACCATCATCGCCACTATCTTCATGCCCCTCACCTTCATCGCCGGCCTGTACGGCATGAACTTCAAGCATATGCCCGAGCTGGAGTGGGCCTGGGGATACCCGGCGGTGCTGCTGCTGATGGTGGCCATCACCATCGGCATGCTTATTTTCTTCAGGAAAAAGAAGTGGCTCTAGGCAATGTCTGACGTGCTGGTCATGAAGAAGGAGGTCGGAATGGGAAAAACCGATTGGACGATCCCCGAATTGCTGCAGCTGTCGGGGGGGTACTGGAGCACCTGCGCCCTCCACGCGGGAGTGAGGCTGGAGCTGTTCACCCACCTGGAGTCACGGCCGGAGACCGCGGCCGAAACCGCCCGGCTCTGCCGGACCGATCCCCGGGGCACCGAGATGCTGCTCGATGCGCTTGTCTCCCTCGGGCTGCTGGAAAAGAGGGGGAACCGGTACCTGGATACCCCCTTTGCGGCGAAAACACTGGCGAAGGACTCCCCCTCCTACCTAGGGCATATCATCATGCACCACCATCACCTGATGTCCGGGTGGTCGCGACTGCACGAGGCCGTGGCCAGCGGGGCACCCCTCCGGAGCAGCTTCTCGGCAGGGGAGCGGGAGAGCTTCCTCATGGGGATGTTCAATCTTGCGTCGCTCCTGGCGCCGCGCATCGCCGGGGCAATCGACCTGTCCGGCCGCCGGCGCCTCCTGGATCTCGGCGGCGGGCCGGGGACCTATGCGGTGCACTTCTGCCGACGCAACCCCGACCTCTTCGCGGTGGTATTCGATCTCCCGACGTCCCGTGAGTTTGCCGAGGGGGTGATCGGCCGTTTCGATCTGGCCGGCAGGATCGAGTTCGCTCCCGGCGATTTCCATGTCGACCCCCTGCCGAACGGTTGCGACGTTGCCTGGCTCTCCCACATCCTCCATTCCGACGGCCCGCAGAAGTGCGCCTCGCTCCTGGCCAGGGCGGTCGCTTCCCTTGAGGAGGGTGGCCTGCTGCTGGTGCAGGAGTTCATCCTCGATGATACCAAGGACGGACCCCCGTTCCCCGCCCTGTTTGCCCTCAACATGCTCGTCGGCACAACCGAGGGGCGCTCCTACTCGGGGGCGGAGCTGCAGGGGATGATGGCCGCGGCGGGACTGACGGAGATCAGGCGCCTGGAGATCGACCTCCCCAACGGCGCCGGCATCATCGCCGGCCGAAAGGCGTAATCCGGTCAGCAGAATGGGTAGCCGGGCTGTCGCCGGCGGATGAGGTGCTCCACCAGGGAGTAGGCCCGGATGAAGGGGATTTTCAGGCGGACAAGGTCGTAGATGTCCAGGACCATGTGATAGGCGAGACCGTAGAGGAGGAACCTGAAGTGGGGGAGGGCGGCGCCGAGGGCGGCCACTGCCAGGAAAAACTCGGCGGTATGGAAAACGCAGACCCCCAGGTAGGGGATGTCGTCGAGATGCTGGTCGACATCCTCCCGGAAGAAGCGGAACATCCCCCTGACGTCCCAGCGTCGTCTCCTGATGTAGTAGAAGAGGAGATGGTCAACATCGATGAGAACGCTGCCGCAGCCGAAGAGGAGGAGTTCGGTGACCGTGCTGCGGGGTGCCAGGAGGGCGGCGGCAATCCCGGTTGCCACGAGGTGTTTGGTAAGGGTCATGGCGTTTTTTTCTCACGCCAGCAGCTACAACGGGACAAACGGGCTGAAAGTCATTATACTACCCCGGCAGCATCTGCTGTTTTCATGTTAAATGTATTGCGCGTGTCGGTCGGCACCAGTGGTGCAAGTATACCAGACAACGGTACGCCGTCGATACTAAAGCGCTCGGGACGCGCAGGGTGAGCCATGGTTTTTCGCAATCTGTTCGGTCCGGAAAAGAGAGTTCAGATCCTCCTCGTGGAGGACTCGGATACGGCCATAGCCATGATCAGGCATTCCCTTGAGTCGGCCGGCAGTCTGCTCCGGCTCGAGGTTTTCAAGAGCCTTGCCGACGCACGCCAGTGGCTGGGGGACAACACGCCGGATCTGGCCATCGTCGACCTGATGCTCCCCGACGGCAAGGGGACGGCACTGATCTCCCCGGACCGGGACCACTCGTCGTTCCCGGTGATCGTTCTCACCGGTGCCGGCAACGAAGTGGAGGCCGTGGAGGCGATCAAGAACGGTGCCCTTGACTATCTCGTCAAGACCCCGGAGGTGCTGGCAGACCTCCCCCGTGTCGTCGACCGGTGTCTGCGGGAGTGGAGCCATATCCTCCGGCGCAAGTCGGCCGAAGAGGCCCTGCGCGAGAGCGAGGAGCGGTTCCGCTCCATATTTTCCAATGCCGCCGCGGGGATCATCGTGATCTCTCCCCACCGGCGCATCATCGAGGTCAACCAGGCGTTCTGCGGCTTTATCGGTTATTCCGCCCAGGAGCTGCTGGATCGCCACATCGACGACCTGACCCATCCTGAAGAGAGGGAGAGAATCGCGTCATGGTATGACGATCTCTTCTCCCAGCGGGTCACCTCCCTGGATTGCGAGCGGCGGTATCTCTGCAAGGACGGCAGTTATTTCTGGGGGCATGTCTCCGTCTCCAGCGTCATGTCCGGGGAGATGGTCCCGGCCTACTGCGTTGCCCTGGTGCAGGACATCACCGGCCGCAAGGAGATGGAGGAGAAGCTCCTCCGGGCAAACCGGGAGCTGGATGCCTTCGTCCATACCGTTTCCCACGACCTGCGCGCCCCCCTTACCCCGATCCTGGGGTATGTGCAGTTCCTCCAGGAGCAGCACTCTTCGACTCTCGACGGCGCGGCCCTGGAGATGCTGGGGGAGGTACGGCGCCAGGGGGAACGGATGCTGGCCATGCTGGAGGACCTGCTCAGGCTTGCCACGATCGGCGGGCTGGAGCGCCCGCCGGTGCCGGTGAACTGCGGGGAGGTGCTGGAAGAGGTGCTGGCCGACCTTGCCGCGGAGACGGGCGCGACGAAGATCACCGTGGCGATGGCCGACCTCCCCGACGTCCTGATCCCGAAAACGCTCTGCGCCCAGATATTCTCGAACCTGGTGGGGAATGCACTCCATTATGCCGGTCGGGAGGGGGTCGAGGTGCGGGGGGAACGCACCGGTGAGACCGTGCGCCTCTCGGTGAGGGATCACGGCCCCGGTGTCCCGGATGAGGAGAAGGAGCGGATTTTCGAGCTGTTCTACCGCGGCTCCACCGGCAGAGCGGTGCGCGGCACCGGCATCGGCCTGGCGACGGTGCAGAGGATTGCCCGTCACTATGGCGGGAGCGCGTGGGTGGAGGATGCCCCCGGCGGGGGGAGCATCTTCACCGTCGAGCTGCTGGACGGAGGAGAATAACGGGGGTTGGTTACAGCCCCTTCACCGCGTAGATCCCCGCCGTGTTGCGCCAGTATCCCTTGTAGTCCATGCCGCAGCCGAAGAGGAACCGGTCGGGGGAGACCAGGCCGACGAAGTCGGCCTCCATTCCCGGATGGGCCTTCCGCTCGTGCCGCTTGTCCACCAGCACCGCTGTCAGCACCTCTTTCGCCCCTTCCCCGTTGCAGTAGTCGATGATCGCCGCCAGTGTCCGCCCCTCGTCGAGGATGTCGTCCACCAGCAGGACCGTGCGTCCGGCCAGCTTTTCCGTCGGCCTGACTTTCCAGTCCAGGTGGCCGCCGCAGGTTTCATGGCCGTAGCGGGTGGCATGGAGATAGCCGCTCTCCAGGGGGAAGGGGAGGAGGGGGAGGAGCCGGCCGGCGGTGATCAGCCCCCCGTGCATGACGCAGAGCACCAGGGGGGTGGCGGTTGCCAGCCGGGCGGTGATGGCGGCACCCATCCTCTCCAGGGCCTCCGTGACCTCGTCCGGCGTGAAGAGGAGGTCGGCCTCTGCCATGACCCGCACGATCTCGGCCTCGCAGCTGCTCACAGCTTCACCAGCGTGTAGGCCCGCCCCCCGAGCCCCATCTTCTCGCCGTGCTCCAGCTGGACCTCCCAGTCGATCTCGGGGTGAACCCCGCGGAACTTGTCCCCTCCAGGCTCATGGCCGCTGGCAAGGGCGGTGTTCGGGTTGCCCGGGGCGTTGTTGACCAGGTCGGCGCAGGCCTGGTCCAGGGCCACCGGGTCGGTCGAGGCGCAGATGCCGATGTCGTTGACGATGGGCGCATCGGCATGGCCGTAACAGTCGCAGGCCGGGGAGACCTGGGTGATGAAGTTGAGGAAGAGGGTCTTCCCCTGTTTGCCGCTGAGGGCACCGGCGGCGTATTCGGCCATCTTCTTCATCACCAGGGAGGCGCTCTCGTTCCACTGGATGTTGATGGCCTTCTGGGGGCAGGCGGTGATGCAGCGGCTGCAGCCGACGCAGCCGTTGGGGTCGATGACGGCCTTGCCTTCAAAAAAGGCAATGGCGTCATGGGCGCACGATTTGAGGCAGACCCCGCAGCCGTTGCAGAATTTTTCAGCAACCTTCGGGGCAACGGTGGAGTGCTGCTGCATCTTCCCGGCGCGGCTGGAGCACCCCATGCCGAGATTCTTGAGCGTCCCGCCGAAGCCGGTCAGTTCGTGGCACTTGAAATGGGAGACCGCCACCAGGGCGTCGGCCTCGGCAATTTCGGCACCGATGCTGACTCTGTTGAGGATCTCGCCGTTCACCGGCACCTCGACGGCATTCTGCCCCTTGATGCCGTCGCACATGATCAGCGGGGCGCCGACGACCGCATAGGCAAAGCCGTTTTCAATGGCACAGGTGAGTGCAGAAACCGCTTCCTTCCGTTCCCCCGGGTAGAGGGTGGATGAGTCGGTGAGGAACGGCTTGCCGGCATGTTTCCTGATCTCCTCCACGACCCTGCGGATGAAGATCGGCCGGATGAAGGTATGGTTGCCCCGCTCGCCGAAATGGAGCTTGACCGCCACCAGGTCCCCCTCCTTGACGATGTTTTCCAGCGCGCAACTCTCCATGAGCCTGCCGATCTTGGTAAAAAGGTTCTCCTTGTGTCCTGCCCTCATGTCGGCAAAGTAGACGGTACTGTGCATGTGGCCCTCCTTGGTGGCTACTGCGGGTAACCACGGCGCAATTGGTCGGAAGATTTCAACCGGTTCGACAGACTCGTAGCATACCGTCGGGTAATTTTCAACCGGATATGGGGTGAAATTTATTAAAGTGGTATTGCCCCGGCCCCAAAATGTGTTATGAGTTCACTTGTCATGCACATCACGTGAACTGGAGAGGTCATGTCAGTCAGACAGCAGGAACGCGAACTCTGGATTTTGGGCCTTGGCGACCGTATCGAAAGGGGGGCGCTGGTCTGCAGTTACCTGGCGGAGGGGGGGTATCGGGCCCGGACCGCCAGCATCGATGAACTGGAGCAGGAGCGTCCCCTCGGCATCATTCTCGACATCTCTCCCCACGCGACCGACGGGTGGGGGATTCTGACAACCATAAAGAGCAGGCGGGAGACCCGCGACATCCCGGTCATGCCGATCTTTCTCAGCGAGAAGGGGCGGGTCGGCGGCGTCTTCCCGGTTGCGGGGTTCTTTCTCCAGCCGGTGAACGGTGAGTACCTGGCGGAGAAGCTTGCCGTTATGGGGCTTACGGAGGATACGGAGGATTATGACCTCCAGGCCATGCTGGTGACCCGCAAGGGTGACGAAGATCTTGCCCACACCATCGCCGACCTGGGGTTTACCCTCCTGAACGCCTACTCGGTCAAGGAGGGGCTCGCCCTCGCCACCACCTCCCACCCCTATCTGATGTTCACCTCCTTCATGCTCCAGGATGCCTCGGCATTCGAGTTCCAGGAGCGACTGCGCCTGTATCCGCAGACGCACAACATCCCGTTTTTCGTCCTGCTCAAGGACAGCACCAAGGATGGCGAGCGTCTGGCCATGAGCCGGAGCGTGGAGCATCTTGTCAGGAAGAAGGAGCTTACCAGGGAGGAGTTCCTGGCCCATTTCCGCCGTCGCTAGTCCCGCTTCCCTCCCCCATCATCTCCACGCAATGCTGTTTTTTTGTGCAATACTGGTATAATTGCATAAAAAAGCAGCATCAACGGGCGTGGCGCGTATGTTCAGTCTTTCGGTCCGGCAGGGGGAGCATCCTGCCGGGCCGAGTAAAATCAACCCTTCGGTAGTGATGACCCATGAAAACACGACTTACGATCGGTTCGCTCGAACTGGCAGAAAACTTGCTACTTGCACCAATGGCCGGGATAACCAACCTTCCCATGCGCATCCTGGCACGGGAGCAGGGGGCGTCCCTCTGCTTCACCGAGATGGTCAGCGTCAACGGCCTGGTCCGGGAGGGGGCCAAGACCTTCTCCCTGATGAAGAGTACCCCCCAGGACCGTCCCCTGGGAATCCAGCTTTTCGGCGACGATCCGGAACTCCTGGCTGAAGGGGCGCGTATGGCAGGGGAGTGGGGCGACCTGATCGACATCAACATGGGGTGCCCGGTCCGCAAGGTCGTGGGGAGCGGGGCCGGGAGCGCACTGCTCCAGAGCCCGGAGAAGGTCCGGGCCATCGTCCGTGCGGTGCGCCGTGCCACGAAGCTCCCCGTCACGGTGAAGATCCGCACCGGCTGGACCGCCGAATCGGCCAATTACCTGGAGATCGGCCGGATCGTCGCCGCCGAGGGGGCGGATGCCATCACCCTCCACCCCCGTACCCGTGCCCAGATGTTCGAGGGGCGCTCCGACTGGAGCCAGATAGGGGAGTTGAAACGATCCGTTGCCATCCCGGTGCTGGGGAGCGGCGACCTGTTTACCGCTCCTGATGTGCTGGCCATGCTGGAGCAGACGGGGTGCGACGGGGTGATGATCGCCCGGGGTGCCCTCGGCAATCCGTGGATATTCCGCGAAGCCCTGGCTCTTCAGGCCGGCGGAGAAGCGGTGTCACCCACACCGGCCGAGCGGCTGGCACTAGCCGGGCGCCACCTGGCTCTCTTCGTCGCCGAGGCCGGCGAGCGGGTTGCGGTGCGCGAGATGCGCAAGCATCTCTGCTGGTATGCCCGGGGGGTACCGGGTGCGGCCCAGTTCCGGGGGCGCGTGAATCAGATCGAAGGGAGGACGGAGCTGGAAAGCGCCATGGCCGAGTTCTTCCGCTAGCAAAGGTTGCCATGAACCCTGAACATCTTCCCGAATTCTACGCCAACGTGATCGACAGTGTCGGTGACGGCGTCATCGTCCTCGACGGCGACGGCAGGGTGATCCTGTTGAACCCGGTCGCCGAGGAACTGGCCGGGATCTCGCGGCGGCTCAGCCTGGGACAGCCCTTCTCCGTGCTGTTCAAGGAGGACACCCTCCTCCTGGAGATGGCCGACAAGAGCGCTGCCAGCGGCATGTCCATCTCGGATCACGAGAATATCGTCCTGAAGCGGGGGGGGCGGATCACCCCCCTGAGCGTCACCGTCTCCCCCCTCCTCCTTGGTGACGGTTCCCGGGCGGGTACCATCGTTCTCCTCAAGGACCTGACCAATATCAGGGACCTGGAGGCGGCGGTCCGGAAGGCGGACCGGCTCTCCACCATCGGCACCCTGGCGGCCGGCCTGGCCCACGAGATCAAGAACCCCCTCGGCGGCATCAGGGGGGCGGCCCAGCTCCTGGACATGGAGCTGTCCGAAGAAGACGAGCTGCGCGAGTGTACCCGGGTCATCCTCAAGGAGGTGCAGCGGGTCAACCGGATCGTCGAGGAGCTCCTCGACCTCGCCTCCCCCCGCAGTCTCAACCTGGTCGGGGTCAACCTCCACAAGATCCTCGCCCACATCGTCTTCCTGCAGCAGCAGGCGACGGAGGGGAAATCGATCACCTTCCAGCGACAGCTGGACCCGAGTATCCCGCCGATCCTGGCCGACGAGGGGCGTCTCACCCAGCTCTTCCTCAACCTCATAAAAAACGCCGTCGAGGCGGTGGGGGAGAACGGGGTCATCGTCATCGCCAGCCGCGTCGTTGCCGAGTACAGCATGACCCAGAGGGGCGAGCGCCGTTCCCGCATGGTGGCGGTGGAGATCGGCGATGACGGCTGCGGCATGACCCGGGAGGAGATGGAGAACCTGTTCACCCCCTTCTACACCACCAAGGAGAAGGGGACCGGCCTCGGCCTGGCCATCTGCCAGAAGATCGTCGCCGAGCACCGGGGGATGATCAGGGTCGATTCGGAAGAGGGGCGGGGGACAACCTTCACCATCCTGCTCCCCATAGTCCAGTGAAACCGTGAGATGCATGGCGTGAGACGTGGGGCGGAAGCCTTGCACGTCGCCTGTCCAGCGAGTCAATAGCGTGAGAGGCCTGACGTCTCACCTGCCTGAGGTATGGTATGTCAATACACAGAATTCTGGTTGCCGATGATGAAGAGAGCATGCGCTGGGTCCTTTCCAAGGCCCTGCGCAAGAAGGGTTTTACCGTGGACCTGGCCCGGGACGGCGACGAGGCGCTGCGGCTGATCCGCACCGAGAGCTACGACCTGGCGATCCTCGACATCAAGATGCCCGGGGTTACCGGCCTGGATCTGCTGGACAAGGTGCGCGACATCAAGGCGGAGCTGCTGGTGGTGATCATGACCGCCGAGGCGGGGATGAAAAACGCCATCGAGGCGATGAAGCGGGGGGCATACGACTACCTGACCAAGCCCTTCGACCTCGAGGTCATGGATGCCATCATCGAGAAGGCCAACCGCGCCCGGGAGATGACCCTGCAGGTATCGACCCTGAAGGACGAGCTGAAGGAGCACTACCTCCTGGAGCGGGGGATCATCGGCAATTCCGCTCCCATGCGGGAGATCTACAAGACCATCGGCAAGGTAGCCCCCAGCGACATGACCGTGCTGATCCAGGGTGAATCGGGGACCGGCAAGGAGCTGATCGCCCGGGCGATCCACTACAACTCCCGCCGGCTGGTGAAGCCGTTCATCGCCATGAACTGCGCAGCCATCCCCAAGGAGCTGCTGGAGAGCGAGCTGTTCGGCCACGAAAAGGGTGCCTTCACCGGGGCGACCGAGCGCAAGCCGGGGAAATTCGAGCAGGCCAACGGCGGCACCGTCTTCCTCGACGAGATCGGTGACATGCCCCTGGACCTGCAGGCGAAGATCCTGCGGGTGCTCCAGGAGCGGGAGATCACCCGCACCGGCGGCAGCCAGAACATCCCGGTCGACGTGCGCATCGTCGCCGCCACCAACCAGGACCTCCTCCAGCTGGTGCAGCAGCGGCTCTTCCGCGAGGACCTCTACTACCGGCTGAACGTGGTGCCGGTCAACCTCCTCCCCCTGCGGGAGCGGCGGGAGGATATTCCGCTGCTGGTCGACCACTTCATGCAGAAGACCTGCGCCGAGCTGGACATCCCCCTGAAGAAGGTGGAGGACTCCACCCTGGAGAGGCTCGAAACCTACTCCTGGCCCGGCAACGTGCGGGAGCTGGAGAACATCATCAAGCGGGCGGTGATCCTCTCGTCCGATCCCCTCCTCACCCTGGAGGATTTTCCGGTACTGGTTTCCGGCGGCGCCGGCGGCGCGGAGTCGGGTGACGAGCTCTCCCTCGAGGCCCTGGTGGACCGGAAACTGCGCATCTCCTTTGCCAACGTGGACAAGCTGGAGAGCGGCGACGTGTACACCATGGTCATCGAGCAGGTGGAGCGGCCGCTGATCGCCTTCCTCCTGGAAAAGACCCGCTGGAACCAGGTACGGGCCGCCAGCATTCTGGGCATCAACCGCAATACCCTGCGCAAGAAGATCACCGATCTGGGTATCGAGATGAAGAAAGAGTAAGCGGCAGGGAGGGACTGTCGTGAGAGCCGGAGAAAGGGGGGGATGCCGTGAGGTGTCCCCCCTTTTTTTTGCATAGGGGCTGTTTCCTTCGGGAGAATCGGGTCGTCATGACTCTTTCCGCCCCATCCGTCACCCCGGGGGGTATACTGTACCTCAGGAGGTGACCCATGAATGTCACAGCAAAGCGCAGGGAATGGGACGTGCGCCCCGGACTCTCCGGGAGGGGCATGAGAGCGGTTGCGAAGCTGCTGGTCGCCGCCCTGGTCTCCCTCCAGATGCCGGGCATGGCGGATGCCCTGCAGAGCGGCACCATGCGATGCAGAAGCGGCATCGTCTCCCTCGACGACACGGTCCCGGATGTGCTCAGGAAATGCGGGTCCCCCGTGTACCAGGACCGGCGGGAGGAGACGAGCTCTTTTGTCCAGCGCCACGGCCGGTCATTTGAAACCGTTACCGTCGACACCTGGATCTACAACTTCGGACCCCAGGAGTTCATGTACGAAGTGACCTTCCGTAACGGCCGGGTGACACGGATCGAAAGCCTCGACCCGGGATACTAGGGTTTCGCAGGGTAGCGTGGCGAAGGGATTTGACAACGGGGCAGAGTGCCGCACAATTGAGGAGCATGACTCCTGCCGGG
Organism: uncultured Geobacter sp.; assembly: GCA_937860145.1. Taxonomy (GTDB): domain Bacteria; phylum Desulfobacterota; class Desulfuromonadia; order Geobacterales; family DSM-12255; genus CALMBF01. The sequence goes on along the minus strand of CALMBF010000075.1, from coordinate 5,441 downwards.
AGAGGCAGAGCCCGGCAGCTGTCAACGACAACCAATCCACGGTTCCGGAGGATAACCATGAAACGGATGACGCTCTCCCTCGCGATGCTCCTGTTCGTCCTGGTCGTGCCGCTGTCGCTGCCTGCCGGCGATCAGGCACCTGGGGCAGGCCCGGAACAAACGGCCGGCGAAAAGGAGACCTACGAGAAGGGGATGAAGGAGCGCCTGGGGAAACTCGGCGCGCAGCTGGACGAGCTGAAGAAGAAGGCTGATGCCAGGGCGGAACAGGTGGAAGCGCGCATGAAGGAGAACCTGGCAGATGCCGAGACGAAACGCCAGGTGGCGGCGCGCAAGCTCGAAGAGCTGGGGCGGGCCTCGAAGGAGTCGTGGCAGAAGTTCACCGCCGAGGTGGAAAAGGCCACGAAGGACTTCGAACAGGCATTCGAACGGGCGCTCCGGCGCAAGGAGTAACACCGACTTGCAGGGTATGCCCCCCGGGAGACGAGCCTGCCATCATGGTGTTGCCGATGGATGAGCGCACGGATGGTGCACTCCCCCCTGCGGGTCAGAGGGTGCCGAGCCGTTCCCCGGCAAGCTCACGGAACCGTTTTGCCAGTTCCGGTCCTTTGGCCTCTTCCTCGTGCTTGAAAAAGACATAGACCTGTTCCCACCCCTGCGCCAGAATTCTCTCCAGCCAGCGGGACAGGTCGGCGTCGGTATACCCGGAGCGGCGGAGGCGCAGGTATCCCCAGGGGGCCGTGCTGACGATCTCCTCTGCCGGCTTCTCGTCCGTATCCGCAACGCAGAGGCTGCACCCCCTGGACCGGAGCAGCTCGAAAATATCCTTCCTGAACCAGCTCTTGCTGCGAAACTCGAACGCGCAGGCCAGGCCGGCGGGGATCAGGCCGAGGAACTCTTCCAGCACTGCCTGGTTGGCGCGGAAACTCCCGGGGAGCTGGAACAGGGTCGGCCCCGCCTTGTCGCCCAGAACGGTCAGGGTCTTGAAGAAGTAGCGGGCCTCTTCCCGGGCATTCCTGAGCAGTTTCATGTGGGTTATGACCTGGGGGGCCTTGAGGGAGAAGGAAAAGCCGTCCGGGACCTGTTCCCCCCAGGAGGTGAGCCCCGCCACTGTCGGCATGTGGTAAAAGGTGTAGTTGATCTCCACCGCGTTGAACCGTTCTCCGTAGAAACGGAGCATGTCGTGGGGCGAGATCTTCTCCGGGTAGAAGATCCCTTTCCACTCCTTGTAGCCGTAACCGCTGGTCCCCACGTGGATTTTCATGGCGTGCCTCCTTTGCCGTCCTCTTCCCGCACCACTTCGCGGGGGGCCTTGTCTTCGCGCAACCGGAGGAAAGACGGCTGGCGCATGATCCCGTCAGCCGTCCAGCCATGGAACCCCACCTCGCAGACCAGTTCCGGCCGCACCCAGGTAACCGGGGAACGGGGTGCCGGCTGCCGCGTGAAGGGGCACTGCTCCTGAATCAACGATTCCAGCCGGTCGCGGATCTCTTCCAGTTCCTTCGCTTCGAAGCCACCCCCGGCATGGCCGATGCAGACGAAGTCGTCCCCGTCGTACGCCCCCAGGACCAGGGTGCCGAAATGCCTCCTCCCTCCCCGGGGGGGGGTGAACCCGGCGATCACCCCCTCCTGGGTACTCCGTGTTGTCAGTTTCAGCCACTGGCTGCTTCTCTCGCCGAACCGGTAACCGCTCTGAAGGTGCTTGGCCATGATCCCTTCCAGCCCTTTATCCCGGGCGACCCGGAAAAACAGGACCCCATCCTGCAGGACGTGGTCGCTGAACCGTATTCTGGGGGTCTGGGGCAGGACCTCCTTCAGGAACTCTTTCCGCCGGATGAGGGGGAGGCCCGTCAGGTCGTGTCCCTGGAAGTGGAGGAGATCGAAGACATAGTAGAGCAGGTGGCCGCTGCCTCCCTGCCGGTAATTCTGGAGCAGCTCGAAATCGGGCCTTCCCTGGGGGTCGACCACGACAATTTCCCCGTCCAGAAGGGCATCGAAACTGAATCTTCGCAGCGACTCGACAAGGGGGGGGAACTTTTCGTTGAGCGGGAGCAGGTTGCGGGAGTAAAGGGACACCACCCCCTGCCGGATCTCGGCCAGGGCGCGGTAGCCGTCCCATTTCACCTCGAAGAGCCAGTCCGGATGATCGAACGGTTCCCGGGCCTGGGTGGCGAGCATCGGCCTGACGTTATGGGGCATCGGCGAACGGGGAAGCTCTTCTTCACTCTCCTCTGCTTCGTGGCGCCGGATCTGCTGCGCTTTTTTCCGGTGGAACCGGTTCGACGCGCCGGTTTCGAGCACCTCCTCCAGGGTTCTGTCGGAGACGACGGAACGGTTATCCCTCAGGACATCCTCCCGGGACGCGTCACGGTCCTTTTTCTTCAGGAGGAGCCACGACTTTTCGTCCGAGCGGATCTTGACCAGGGCAAACTCTCCCCGCAGTTTCTCCCCTTCGAGGATGAATTTCAGATCCCCTTTTTGCAGGCCGGCCAGGAGCAGCCGCTCGCTCTCCTCCCCGTGCCCCGCCAGGGGGTGACGATAGACCCCCCGGTCCCAGATGATGACGCTTCCGGCTCCGTAGTTCCCCTCCGGGATGACCCCCTCGAAATCGCGGTAGGCGAGGGGGTGGTCCTCCACCATCACGGCCAGCCGCCTGACCCCGGGATCCAGCGACGGTCCCTTCGGGACGGCCCAGCTCTTCAGGACCCCGCCAAGCTCCAGGCGCAGGTCATAATGGAGAGCCCGGGCCGCATGCTTCTGCACGACAAACAGAAGCGGGTGACCCCCGTGGGAAAGAGCCGGCCCGGGTTCGGGGGTTTCTTCGAATCTGCGCCTGGCGGCGTACTCCTTCAGACCCATGGTGCGAAGTCTCCCTGGAACTGTTACAGATGGGGCAGGTGCTGTGTCCTTTCCAGCACCTCGCGAAACAGGTCTCCCTTTGCCTCGACCCTGGCAATCGCCTCCTCGGGCAGGACCAGGAACCCCTCCGGGTCGCCCCGGCCGGCGAGGAGCTCCAGCTCCCGCCACTCAAGGGGGCAGGAAACGTACGGCTTGTTCCGGGCCCGCAGGGAGTAGGCGCAGACCATGGTGAGTGACCCGTCGTTCTGGGACCAGTTGATGAAGACCCTGCCGGTACGGGAGGATTTCGCCATTTTTGCGGTCACCAGCTCCGGATAGTTTTTCTCCAGGATCATGGCCACGGCCCGGGAAAACCGCTTGGTGTCCCCGAAGGTGGTCTCCCCGCGATTCAGGGGGACGAAAACGTGCAGCCCTTTCTGGCCCGAGGTTTTGAGCACGCTTGCCAGGCCCAGCCGGGAGAGGAGTTCCCGAAGGATCAGCGCCACCCGGGCGCAGTCCAGGATGGTTGCCTCTTCGCCCGGGTCCAGGTCGAAGACCATGGCATCGGCGGTTCCCGGTGAGCCGGCCCTTGCCAGCGGCACATGAAGTTCGAGGGAGGCCAGGTTCGCGACCCAGAGAAGGGTTGGCAGGTCATTGACCAGGCAGGCCGTCATTGTTTCCCCCCCTGACCGGTGGATTTCGGCCGTCTGCACCCAGGGGGGACGATGGACGGGGCAGCGTTTTTCGAAGAAGAACTCCCCCGTCACCCCCTGGGGATAACGTTTCAGGGTCAGGGACCTCCCCTGCAGGTGGGGGAGGATGAAGGGGCCCATCCGGCGGTAGTATTCCAGGACGTGGGCCTTGGTGAACCCGCAGTCCGGGTAGAGCACCTTCTCCAGGTTCGTCAGGGAGAGGCTTTTCCCCTCGAGATCGACGACTCTGCGGCTCACTGCTTCCGCTTCACTTCGGCCATGATCTCCTCCAGCGCGGCGACGAGGTCGGCCGGACCCTCCCCTTCTTCATCCCCGGGGACGGGAGCCGTTACCGTCGCGTTCTCCCGCTTCGTCCTGAGCAGTTCCAGGAGCTTCTCCCGCCGCTCGTCAGCATATCTCTCCGGTCTGAACTCCGCCCGCATCGCCTCCATCGTTCGCTGCATCCTGCCCTTTTCCTCTTCGTCGACCGTGCCGTTTTTCGGCGCGATGTCATCAGCAGGGAGGATCTCCTCCCTGTAATGGAGGGTCACGAGGGCGAGAGCCCCCTGCTCGCTTTTGACCGCCACCAGGTACTCCCGTTCGGCCAGGACGAACTTGGCCAGGCCGGCCCTGTTTGTCCGGCGCATGATCTCGGCCAGGAGGCTGTAGGCTTTTTCCCCCCCCTTCAGGGGAACGAGGTAGTAGGGGTGGTCGAGGTAGACAGGATCAACCTCCGCCATGTCGATGAACTCGACGATCTCGATCGTGCGGCTCCGTTCAGGGGAAACCGAGGCCAGTTCCTCGGCCGTTATCGGCAGGTAGTGGTCCGGCCCCAGTTCGTACCCCCTGATGATCTCCTCGGGGGGGACAATGTCTTGCTCTTCCGGACATACCATCTTCCGGGCAAGGGGGGCGTAGTCCGTGCCGTGGAGCAGGCGGAAGGAGATCCGGCCGGGGGCCACGGCCTTTACCAGGCGTACCGGGATCGCCACCAGGCTGAAACTGATCGTCCCGCTCCATATGCCCTGCATGGCTGGTTCTCCTCTCAGGCGGCCTTCTTAAGGCTTGCTTCCAGGGCCTCGAGCAGTTTGTCCGCTGACGTCGGCGTCAGGATTCTGGGCCGGAGCAGGGCGATTTTTTCGCCCCGCGCCTTTCTCTCGATCAGTTGCTGCAGTTTCTGCTGGTGTTCGTTGATGAATTTCTCCGGCTGAAACGGTGCGGCCATCTGTCTGATCAGATCGCTGCCGATCTGCAGTTCCCGTTCTGACAGGGGAATTTCCTCCAGGCCGAGGGAGGAGGCGCCGATCACCTCGTCGGCGTAGCGGAGCGTACTGAGTCGCAGGACCTTTCCCCATGCCTGCAGTGCCCCGTGGTAGGAGCGCTTTCTCATGGTCCAGGTGCAGATGCCGGACAGGCTCATCTCCTGCAGCGCCTCGGCCAGCGCGGTATAGCTTCCCGACACCAGGTCCGAATCCGGCTCCAGGTAGTAGACGTGGTCGAGGAGCAGGGGGTCGATCTGGCTGGTCGTGACGAATTCGTGGATCTCTATCAGCCGGCTCGCTTCCGGCGTCATCTGCTCCAGTTCCCCGTGCTCGACGATGACGTATTTCCCCTCTTCGATCTCGACCCCCCTGATCTGCGCATCGGCCGGCACCGGCATTTTTTCGTAGTTGCAGATCATCTGCTGGTGCAGTTTTACCCCGTCGCGCCGGTGCAGGAGGTGAAACTGGATACGCTCTTCTTTCACCGCGCCGTGCAGTTTCACGGGGAGATGCTCGTCCCCGAAATGAATGGACCCTTTCCAGATGGTTCCTCCTGTCATGGCATCCCCCTCGGCAGCACGTCGTCGTGCCTCCCCGGCCTTCGTTACCTAAGTATTGCACAAAATGTCGGGCTGTCACGGTGTGGAGGGGG
>CALMBF010000074.1 GCA_937860145.1 uncultured Geobacter sp. | reverse complement strand
AGACGCAGGTGGCGATGGCGTTGGCGGTGTCGTGGAAGCCGTTGATGTAGTCGAAGGCCAGCGCGGCGAGAACCACCAGCACCAGCATGATCAAGGTCGTATCAAGCATTTTTTACTACCACGCTTTCCAGTATGTTGGCCGCATCCTCGCACTTGTCCGTCGCCTTCTCCAGGGTCTCGTAGATCTCTTTCCACTTGATCAGCTGGATCGGGTCCTTCTCCTCGTCGAACAGACGGCTGATCGCCTCGCGGCAGACCCGGTCTGCCTCGTTCTCCAGGGCGTTCACCTGAACGCAGTGCTCGGCGATCGGTTCCAGTTTCCCCCCGATGATGTGCAGGGCGCGATTGATGGTCTCTGCCCCCTGGAGGATGAGGAAGGCCAGTTCCCGCGCTTCCGGGGTGGTGGCTTCCACGTTGTACATGACGAACCGCTGGGCCGAGGCGTCTATCAGATCGAGGATGTCGTCCAGGGCGGACGCCAGTGAGTAGATGTCCTCCCGGTCAAAGGGGGTGATGAAGCTGGAGTTCAGCTTCTTGATGATTTCGTGGGTCTTCATGTCCCCCCGGTGTTCGATCTCCTTGATCGCCTTCTGGCTGGCGACCGGGTCGATGTAGTCGTCGAGCATCCCCTTGAGGAGCTTTGCCCCTTCGATGATGATCTCCCCCATCTCCTGGAACATCTTGAAAAATTTCTCTTCCTTGGGAATAAGTCCGAACATGTGATTCATTTTCTCCTTTAATTGGACGTTCGTACCGCGTGGTTGTTCAGCCCCTTGGCGGTACTGCAACCGTAGTGTGACGATCAAACCAAGGCAATATAGCAGGAATTGTTACAATCGTGATACAAAAAAACAGGGGGATGGAAACTCCATCCCCCTCTGGTGATTTGGGAAACATTGTGAAATAACTTCTGTTTGTTCAGTTGTTACGCCGTCAAATGGTGGTGTGGCGGATGTCCTTCCCCTTGACCATGAAGATGACCATTTCCGCCACGTTGGTGGCGTGGTCGGCGATCCGTTCCAGGCACTTGGAGATGTGGTTGATCTTCAGGGCCCGGCTGATGGTGGTGGCATCACCGGTCATGTAGGTGAGGAGTTCCCGCTGGATCTGCTCGTTCAGGTTGTCGACGAAGTTGTCGTCGCGGCATACCTTCAGGGCCAGTTCCGCATCTCCCCGGACGAAGGCGTCCAGCGCCTCCTTCACCATGGTCCCGGCGTGCAGCGCCATCCGTGGCAGGTCGATGTACGGTTTCAGGGGGGGCTCCTCGTTCAGCTCCTTGGCCCGCTTGCCGATGTTGCGGCACTGGTCACCGATCCGCTCCAGGTCGGTGACGATCTTCAGCGCCAGGGTGATGAAGCGCAGGTCCCGGGCTGCCGGCTGGCGCAGGGCCAGCACCTGCAGGCAGCGCTCGTCGATCTCCATCTCCAGGCGGTTGATCTCGTGGTCGAAGGCGATGACCCGGTCGGCCATGGCCGAGTCCCGCTCCACCAGGGACTTGAGGGCGTCGTTGATCATCACTTCGACCTTCCCCCCCATCTCCAGGAGCCGCTCCCTGATGGTGTTGAGCTCTTCGTCGTATTGTCTGCTGAAATGTTCCCGTTCCATAAAATCTCCAATATGTAAAAAAAACTGAAAAACTCTCACCGCAAAGCCGCAAAGATCGCGAAGAACTGCCGCAAAGAAAATGCAGAGGGAAAACCATGGATTCCCTTTGCGTAACCTTGGCGTCCTTTGCGTCTTGAGCGACCGCAGGGAGCGGGCGGTTTATGTTTCCCGGTTACCCGAATCGCCCCGTGATGTAGTCCTCGGTCTGCTTCATCTCCGGCGTGGTGAAGATCTTCTTCGTCGGGCCGCTCTCCACCATCTCCCCCATGTACATGAAGGCGGTGGCGTCGGAGACCCGTGCCGCCTGCTGCATGTTGTGGGTGACGATGATGATGGTGTAGCGCTCCTTCAGCTCCTCTACCAGTTCCTCGATCTTCAGGGTGGCGATGGGGTCGAGGGCCGAGCAGGGTTCATCCATGAGGATCACCTCCGGCTGAACGGCGATGGTCCGGGCGATGCAGAGCCGCTGCTGCTGGCCGCCGGAGAGGTCCATGGCGCTGGACTTCAGCCGGTCCTTGACCTCGTCCCAGAGGGCCACCCGCCGCAGGGAGGTTTCGACGATCTCCTCCGTCTCTCCCCGTTTCAGGCTGTTGTTCAGCTTGTAGCCGGCGACCACATTATCATGAATGGACATGGCTGGAAAGGGGTTCGGCTTCTGGAACACCATGCCGATCTTGCGCCGGATTGCCACCGGGTCGACCCCCCGGGCATACACGTCGGTACCGTCGAGCAGAATCCTGCCGCTGACCCGGGCGGTCGGCACCAGGTCGTGCATCCGGTTGATGGAGCGGAGCAGGGTCGACTTGCCGCAGCCGGACGGTCCGATGATGGCGGTGACGCTGTTGGCGGGGAAGTCCAGGCTGACCGACTTGACGGCGTGGGTGGAGCCGAAGTGGACGTTCATGTTGTCAAGATGTACTTTCGAGTTCATTGGCTTTTTCCTGTGGGGGCGATTCGTCTCATCGCCCGTCTTGTGGGCAAATACAAGGTTTGCCCCTACGAATATCTCTTCTGCCGTCCCATCACCCTCGCCCCAAGGTTGAGGGCGAACATGATGCAGACCAGCACCAGCGCACCGGCCCAGGCCAGTTTATGCCAGTCCTCGTAGGGGGCGATGGCGAAGGAGAAGATCTGCAGGGGCAGGGCGGCGATCGGTTCGGTCAATTTCCGGCTCCAGAACTGGTTCCCCAGGGCGGTGAAGAGGAGGGGGGCGGTCTCACCGGCGATGCGGGCGATGGCGAGGAGAATGCCGGTCACGACCCCCTTGGCGGCCGAGGGGAGCATCACCTTGAGACTGGTGCGCCAGAGGGGAACGCCGAGGGCGAGAGATGCCTCCCGCAGGGTGCCCGGCACCATCTTCAGCTGCTCCTCCGTGGTGCGCAGGATGATGGGGATCATGATCAGGGCGAGGGCCACGGAGCCGGCCAGGGCCGAAAAGCCCTTCATCGGCACGACGATCAGGGCGTAGGCGACCATGCCGGTGATGATGGAGGGGACACCCGCAAGGACGTCGGCGCTGAACCGGATGGCAGACGCCAACTTGCCGCCACCGAATTCGGTCAGGTAGACGGCGCCGAGGACCCCCATCGGCAGGCCGATGACCGAGGCCATCAGGATCAGCAACCCCGAGCCGAAGAGCCCGTTAGCCATCCCCCCGCCGCTCTCGCCGGTCGGTTTCGGGATCTGGGTGAAGAAGTCGAGGGAGAGGGAGGAAAGTCCCATCTTGATGATGTGGATGAAGATGAGGGCCAGCGGGGTCAGCACCGTCAGGGTTGCCAGCACCATCAGGAGGGTGACTGCGCTGTTTGTCAGATGTCGGAATGTCAATGATTTCATTTATGCAGCCCCCTGTTTCTGCCCCTTGGTGACGCTCCAGATGAGCAGCCGTGCGAGGATGTTGATCATCAGGGTGACGCAGAGGAGGATCAGACCTATTTCCATAAGGGCGGCCGTGTGGAGTTTGCCCGTCGCCTCGGCGAATTCGTTGGCAATGACGCTCGGCATGGTGTAGGCCGGAGAGAGCAGCGACCAGGAGA
>CALMBF010000073.1 GCA_937860145.1 uncultured Geobacter sp. | reverse complement strand
TACACCTCTCTATTCGTCGGCAGCGTCAGATGTGTATAAGAGACAGCCTTGATGATCCGGGCCTCCAGGGGGAGTTCGCCCGCCATCAGCCGGAAGGGGTAGCCGCCGCCGTCGAGGGATTCGTGATGCTGGGAGGCCCACCGGGCCAGCTCTTCCAGGCCGCTCACCCGCTTGAGGATCTGGTAGGTGGCGAAGCTGTGCCTCTTCATGATGGCCCGCTCCAGGGGGGAGAGTTTCTGGGGGCTTTCCAGGACCTCGTCCGGGACCTGCAGCTTGCCGATGTCGTGGAGGAGGGCGGCCACCTCGAGCAGGTCGAGCCTGCTGCCGCGGATGCCGAAATGCCCGGCGATGAACCGCGTCAGGCGGGCGACCCCCAGGGAGTGTTCGGTCGTGAAATGGGACTTGGCGTCGACGATCTCGGCGATGATCAGGGCGAACGTTTTCAGATCGGCCAGGCCGATATGCTGTTTGTGCCCGTAGTGCTCGCTGTCCATGACGTACTGGGGGATGAACTCGGGGTTGAGGATCAGCCAGAAGGCCTCGGCCCGGGAGGCTTCGAGGAACGCATCGACCAGTTCGGGGGCGAAGAGGGTGGCGCGCCGCCCGCTGATCAGGGCGCAGATCTCCTGGACATGCAGGAGCAGCGAATTGTCGGTGTAATAGGGGGCGGCGTTCACGTCGACCCGGTCGGCGAGGTAGATGAGGTTCGCTGCCAGTGCCGAGGCGGGGTCGATGTCGACCCGCTGCAGATCGTCCCAGTGGGTGTGGTGGTAGCGCACGAGGGGGGCAAGGGGGGCGAGGGGCGCAAACCCCCGGAGGAGCCGGTACCCCTGCTCGCAGTGGTGTTCTGCACCCTGCCAGTCGAACTCGTTCATGAGGGTCCGGTGGACACGGGTGGACGAGACCCCGAGGTCGTGGAGGAGACCGGCGTCGAAGAGCAGGTGTCGGGATGCCTGGTCCCAGCCGAGCTGCCTGGCGCACTCCACGGCCAGGATGGCGACGCGCCGCCCGTGGAGGGCGTCGTCAACGCCGACCAGGTCCACGGCACTGGCGATGAGGAGCACGACCTGCCGCATGTCGATGGTGATGGCCATGGGATTCTCCGGCTGCTGGGCGCTCTTCCTGGTGAAACTATACCGGAAAAGCGGGGCAATGCATCTGCCGGAGGATTTTGTGTCACCACCGCGGCCGAGCCCTCTCACCCCGCCGGCATCCCGTCCCTGTCAGTGCACCGGCACTAAAAAAAGGGTCACGGCCTGACGGCGGTGACCCTTCGTGTCCTTCATGGTGGCCGGGTGGCGCGGCTATTTGACCCGCCACTCCGTCCCGCCGGGGCCGTCGAGGAGCTCGATCCCCTGGGCCAGGAGCCGGTCGCGGATCTCGTCGCTCCGCGTGAAGTCCCGGGCCTTGCGGGCGGCGGTCCGCTCCGCCACCAGGGCCTCGATCTCGGCCACCTCGATGGGGAGCTGGGAGCTCTTGCGCGCCTTGAGCCGCGCCTGGTAGTCGGTGGGGACGGAGGTGACCACCCCGAGGACGCCGGCGACCAGGGCGATCTCCCCCTTCACCCGGGCCAGGAGCTCCCGGAGGCCGGGGGTGTCCTGCTTCTCGGCCAGCACCCTGTTGAGGGCCCGGACCAGGTCGAAGAGGTGGGCGATGGCGAGGGCGGTGTTGAAGTCGTCGTCCATGGCCTCGCGGAAGCGCTGCTGCAGGGAGGCGACCCGTTCCTCCAGCTCGGCCGCGGCCTCACCGGACGGGAGGTCCCCACCCCCCGCGGGGGGGGCGGCCAGGAATTCGTCCAGGCCGGCCAGGGCGGCGTAGATCCGGTCAAGACCCGCCTCGGCGTCGGCCAGGTTCTGGTCGGAGAAATCGATGGGGGAGCGGTAGTGGGCCGAGAGGAGGAAGAAGCGGAGCACCTCGCTGTCGTAGCGGTCCAGGACCTCCCGGATGGTGAAGAAGTTCCCCAGGGACTTGCTCATCTTCTCGGCGTTGATGTTGACGAAGCCGTTGTGCATCCAGTAGCGGACGAAGGGGTGGCCGCTGGCCGCCTCGGACTGGGCGATCTCGTTCTCGTGGTGGGGGAAGACCAGGTCCTTGCCGCCGCCGTGGATGTCGAAGGTCTCGCCCAGGAGCTTCATGCTCATGGCGGAGCACTCGATGTGCCAGCCGGGGCGGCCGTTCCCCCAGGGTGAGCTCCAGAAGGGCTCCCCGGGCTTGGCCGATTTCCAGAGGGCGAAATCCATGGGGTGGCGCTTCCGCTCGTCCACGTCGATCCGGGCGCCGGCCTGCATCTCCTCCAGGTTCCGCTTGGAGAGCTTCAGGTAGCCCGGGAACTTCTCCACGCAGAAGTAGACATCCCCGTCCACGGCGTAGGCCGCACCCTTTGCCACGAGGGAGCTTACCAGGGCGATGATCTCGTCCACGTACTCGGTCGCCTTCGGCTGGTGGGTCGGGAGGGTCAGTCCAAGCCTGGCCATGTCCTCGTCGAAGGCCTGGATGTACCGCTCGGAGATGACGTTGAAGGGGACCCCTTCCCTGTTGGCCCGGTTGATGATCTTGTCGTCGATGTCGGTGTAGTTGCGCACGTAGGTGACGTCGTAGCCGCTGTGCCGCAGGTAGCGGAAGACGACGTCGAAGGCGACGTTGGCCCGTGCGTGGCCGATGTGGCAGTTGTCGTAGACCGTCACCCCGCAGACGTACATGCTGACCTTGCCGGGGGTGAGCGGCACGAACTCTTCCTTGGCGCCGGAGAGGGTGTTGTAGATTCGAAGCGGCATCGTATCCTCGCAACATTACGGTGTGTAAAGGTCTAAATTTAACACAGAGCGGTAATCTTGTGAAGATTTATCCTGCTGGCACCCCTCTCCCCGCCATCGCCGGGTGGTTCACCCCTTGAGGACCGCCTTGACGCTGGAGACGATCCCCTGGGGGGAGAACGGCTTGCAGATGTAGCCGTCGGCGCCGGACTCGGCGACGAGGGTCACCAGCTCTTCTTCCGGCTTGGAGGAGATGAACATGATGGGGATGTCCTGGCTGTGGGTCTGCTGCTTGAGGATCTTCGCCTTCTTGTTCCCGTCCAGGAGGGGCATCATGATGTCCATGATGATCAGGTCGGGACGGTTGGTGGTGGAGAAGATGTAGCTGTTGGCCTCGATGCCGTTGGCAGCGGTGAAGACCTCGTACCCGGCGCTCTCCAGGGCATCCTTGGCCATGACGAGGACGAGTTCGCTGTCATCGATGATGAGGATTTTTTTTGCGGACATGTGTATGACTCCTTCAGTGTGAGAAAATTCGGGTTATTGCCGCCGGGATCTCCGGCAGAGGGAGGATCTCGTCGGCGGCGTTCAGGGCGATGGCCGCCTTGGGCATGCCGAAGACGGCGCAGCTCTTCTCGTCCTGGACGATGGTGGCGCTGCCGCTCTCCCGGAGCCGGGCGAGCCCCTGGGCGCCGTCCCTCCCCATGCCGGTCAGGAGCACGCCGACGGTCTGCGCCCCCTTCGCCTCCGCCAGGGAGGAGAAGAAGACGTCGATGGAGGGCTTGCAGCAGTTGACCGGCGGGGTGTCGAGGAGCTGGAGGCTGTCGCCGGCCATGACCATCTGGTAGTCGTTGGGGGCCACCAGGACCTCCCCCCGCCGGGGGATGTCGCCGGCTTCGGCCAGGCGCACCGGCAGGGCGCACTCCAGGTTGAGCCACTGGCTGAACCCCCGGGCAAAGCCGGAGGAGATGTGCTGCACGACGAAGACCGCTGCATCGAAGTCGGATGGGAGGGTCCTGACGATGCTCATCACCGCCTTGGGGCCCCCCGTCGATGCGCCGATGGCGAGGATGCTGCGGCTTCTCCCCTCCTCGATCCTCACCGGCATGACGCGCCGGGCCCGGGGGCGGTTGAGGTGGTGGATCACCCTGATGCGGGAGAGGAGCCTGATCTTTTCCGCCAGCCGCTCGATGAACTCCCGGTTCTCCTGGGTGACGCCGGCCGGTTTCCCCATGACGTCCAGGGCCCCCTTCTTGATGGCGTTGAAGGCGAGCTTCACGTCCGTTTCGTCCATGGTGGCCGAGAGGATGAGGATGGGGGTCGGGCAGCGGGCCATGATGGCCTCGGTCGCTTCCAGCCCCCCCAGGACCGGCATGATGATGTCCATGATGATCAGGTCCGGCCTGAGGGCCTCGGTCATGGTGACGGCCTCTTCGCCGTTGGTCGCCTCGCCGACGATCACCATGTCGTCGAACTCGGTGAGGGCGTCGCGCAGTACCGCCCTGACGAGGAGAGAGTCATCCGCTAAGAGTATCTTGATCATCGGTCCATGTTCCGGCTGTCAGCCTATGAGAGATTCGACGGTGTCGAGGAGGGTCCCCTGCTCGAACGCCCCCTTCACGATGTACGCCTGGGCGCCGGCCTCGATCGCCTGGCGCTTGTGTTCGTCCTTGGAGAGGGACGAGACGATGATGATCGGCACCTCCCGGTACTCCTCCATGGTGCGGAGCCGGGCCGTCAGCTGGAAGCCGTTCAGCCCCGGCATCTCCACGTCCGAGATCACCAGGTCGAAGGAGGAGACGGCGACCTTCTCCAGGGCGTCCTCGGCGGAGATGGCGACCGTCACGTCGTAGCCGTGGGCCTTGAGGATGCTCTTCTCCATGGTGCGGGTGGTGATGGAGTCGTCCACGACGAGGACCCGGCCGCGGGAGACGTGGAGCTGGCTCTCGTGAATCGACTTGCGCATGCCGAGGGTGGAGACCCCCTCCGCGGTGGTGAAGATGTCCGGCACGTCCAGGATGAGGGCCGGGTTGCCGTCGCCGAGGATGGTGGCGCCGAAGGTGTGGCGCACCCGCTTCAGCTGTCCCCCCAGCCCCTTGACGACGATCTCCGAGGTGCCGTTGTTCCGGTCGATGATGCAGGCGACGGTCTGGTCCCGCTGCTTGAGGATGACCGCGGAGACCTTCCCCCCGGAGATCTGGGCCTTCTGCTCCCGGAGGCCGAGGAGGCCGGCGAGGGAGATGAGCGGCACCGTGCTGTTGCGCACGGTGACGACCTCCTTGCCGGCAACGGTGGAGATGTCCTCGGCGCGGATCTTGATGGTCTCCTGCACGTAGGAGAGGGGGATGGCGTACTGCTGGTCCGCGCAGGTGACGATCAGGGCGTCGATGACCGCCAGGGTCAGGGGGAGCTGGAGCTGCACCTCGGTGTAGACCCCCACCTCGCTCTTCAGGGTCAGGTTCCCCTTGACCTTCTCGATGTTCATCTTGACCACGTCCATCCCGACGCCGCGGCCGGAGATGTCGGTGACGATCTCGCTGGTGGAGAACCCCTGGCGCAGGGTCAGGTAGAGGGCCTCGTCGTCCCGGAGCATCTCCGCCTCTTCCCTGTCGATGACCCCGCGGCGCAGGGCGGTCTGCTTGATCCGCTCCGGGTCCATGCCGGCGCCGTCGTCGCGGATCTCGACGACCACGCTGTTCCCTTCGTGGCGGGCGGTCAGGCGGATGGTGCCGGCCGCCGGTTTCCCCCGGGCGACCCGCTCCTCGGGGAGCTCGATGCCGTGGTCCACCGCGTTGGTCAGCATGTGGAGGAACATCGGCTTGAGGCTCTCCAGGAGCACCCGGTCCACCTCGATGTGGTCACCGACGATCTCGAAGTTCACCTCTTTCCCCTGGGACTTGGAGAGGTCGCGCACCATCCGGACGTACCCCTCGGTGATGGTCTTCAGGGGGAGCATCCGGAGGGTCATGGCCTCGGCGTGGAGCTGCTGGATGATGAAGCCGAGGTAGAGGACATCCTCCTCCAGGGCGCGGTGGAACTCCTTGAGCCTGGCCACCGGGGCACCCGCCTCGGCCGCCCGGCAGAGCTCCTTCAGGTCGGCCGTCTTGTCCTCGAACCGCTTCTTGTTGATGATCAGCTCCCCCAGGAGGTTCACCAGGGAGTCCAGGGTCCTGACGCTGGTCCGGACCGTGTCGATCTGGGTCTCGGTTTCCGCCGGTTCCTGGGCCGTGATGGCCTCGGCGGTGGAGCCGCCGCTTTCGAAGGCCTGGATGAACTTCTCCAGGTCGACCGGCGAGGGGGCCCCCTTGGCCAGGGCATCGGTCATGCGGCTGATGGCGTCGGTCCCCTGGAGGAGGAGGTCGACCCCGGCGCTGTCCACCTGGCGCAGGCCGTCCTCCATCTCCTTGAGGAAATCCTCCATCCGGTGGGCGATGACGCTGATATCCTCGAAGCCGAGCATCCGGGCCGACCCCTTCAGGGTATGGGCGTTGCGGAGGAGCTCGTGGATCAGGACCGTGTTACCCGGCTCCTTCTCCAGGACCAGGAGGCGGTTCTGCAGGGAGCCGATATGCTCTTCCGCTTCCTTGAGAAAGATGTTGAGATACTTTGTTGCCATGCAGGCCTCGTTGTGCGGGTTACCGCCGGCTCGTCAGCCGTCGGGCTACATCTCTTCGGCGACCAGGGTCTGCAGCTTCTCCGTGAGGGTGATGATCTCGGCGATGGCCCGTTCCGTCTCCCGGGCGCTCCCCGCCACCTGCTGGGCCACGTCCCGCACCTCGTTCATGGTGTCGGCCATCTGCTCGCAGGCCGAGGTCTGCTGCTGGGTGGAGAGGGTGATCTCCTTGGCCGAGCGGGCGGTCTCCTCCACCAGGCCGATGATGGTGCCGAAGGAGAGCTGCACCTTGTCCACGAGGTGCGATGCCGAATCCACCGCCTTGGTCCCCTCCTCGGTCACCATGATGGTGGAGTTGGTCGCCTTCTGGATCTCCTCGATCAGGCCGTTGATCTGGCGGGTGGCGTCCACGGTCCGCTCCGCCAGGCGCCGTACCTCCTGGGCGACGATGGCGAAGCGTTTCCCCGCCTCGCCGGCGCCGGCCGCCTCGATGGCCGCGTTCAGGGCCAGGAGGTTGGTCTGGTCGCTGATCTCGTCGATGATCTCCACGATGCCGCCGATCTTCTGGCTGTTGTCCCCCAGCTTGAGCATGCTTTCGGCAATGCTCTGCACCTGGTTCTTGAGGACCGCCATGCCGTCGATGGCGTTGCTCATCTCGCCGGTCCCCGCGTGGCAGCTCTGGCTCGTCGTCTCGGCGATCTTCTCCACGGACTGGGCGTTCTCGGTGATCTGCTTGGCCGTGATGGCGATCTCCTCGGAGGTGGTGGTCACCTCCTGCACCGCCGCCGCCTGCTGGGCCGCGCCGGACGACTGCTGCACGCTGATGGCCATCATCTCGTTGGCGGAGCTGGAGAGGTGGACGATGGCGTCCTTAATGGAGGCCATGAGGCGGTTGCTCTTCTCGATCTCCACCTTCAGGTTCTTGACGATGACCGTGGTCATCTTGTTGAAGGCTTCGGCCAGGGTGCCGATCTCGTCGTTGCTCTCGATGACCACCTCCTCGTCGAGGTTGCCGTCGGCGATGCGCCGCGCCACCTGGGTCAGCCTGAGGAGGGGCTGGGTGTACCTGCTCACCACCACGTAGATGGTGATGCTGGAGATCAGCAGCATGATGAGCATGGCGCTGATGATCTGGACCTTGAGGGCGGCGATCTTCTCTTCGGTCTTGGCCATGGAGAAGCCGATGCGGAACCCTCCCCAGTGCTTACCATTGACGAAGACGGGGGCGGAGATGTCCCACATCAGCTCGCCCGTGTCCCGCCGGTAGACCTGCTTCAGCATCTCCTGCTGGTTCTTCGCCGCGGCCAGGCCGACCGGGTCGTTGAACATCCGCTTGGTCCGGTTGTTGAGCTTGTCCTTCTCCTTGTCGCCGGTGAGTGGCTGGGAGTACTTGGTGTTGTGGGTCGGCAGGTAGCCGTTCCGGTCCACCAGCGCGGCGAAGACGACCTGGTCGTCCTTCAGGTACTCGTCCTGGATCTCGCGGATGGCCTTGTCCAGGTAGGCGTCGTATTTCGTCGTGTATTTCGGCGGATCGGTGTTGGGGATCGGCACGTAGTTGGTGTCGAAGATCTCCTCCATGGTGAAGCGCCTGTTCTCGAGCTGCTCCTCCAGGAGCCTCTCCATCATCTTCGCCCCGGCGAGGGCCTCTATCCGCCCCTTGGAGAGGAGCTCCTCCTCCATGTTCTTGCTGCGGGACTTCACGAAATAGACCGTGAAGGCGGTCATGATGACGACCATTACCATGATGAGGATGGCGGCAATCTTGATGGACAGTTTTCTGGACATGAACGGCTCCTTGCAGGTAACGTTACTTGATTGATCGTTGCTATCCGTCGCGGGTTTGCACCCGTTACGCGTGATTCACCGTCAGCGCCGGGGAGTCGAGGATCCTGGTGATATCCAGGAGCATGGCCATCCCCTCCTCCCGGTTGATCTGGCCACGGATGAACTCCTTCGCCCCCCCGTCCACCGACTTCACCACCGGTTCCAGCAGCTCCACCGGGAGTCCCACGACCCCCTGCACCTCCTCGGTGATGATGCCGGTGGTGAAGCTCTCCGCCTTGATGACGATGATCCGGGCCGCCGGGGTCAGGGGTGTCGGGGGGAGCCCCAGCAGCGGCCTGATGTCCATGGCGGCGATGATCTCCCCCCGGAGGTTGAAGATGCCGACGATCAGCTCCGGCACGCCGGGGACCTTGATGAGCTTCGGCACCCGGATGACCTCGGACGCGTAGGTGGTCTCGAAGGCGTAGGTCTCGCCCCCCAGGGTGAAGGTGATGCACTCCAGCAGCTCTTCCCGGGTCTCGGTGGTCTCGGCCAGCCCCTGCCAGTACTCCTGGCGCATCTCTTCGAGAATGGAGCGGATGTCGTACGTTCTCTGTTCTGCCATGACGTCTCCTCTGTGATTCGCCTCTTCAGGCCGCCTCGGCGGCATCTACCCGCAGGAGCTCCATGCGCAGCTGTTCGAGGAACACTTCCCGGGAAAGCCCGCCGGAGTAAGGGATGATGGTTTCCCTCCCCGCCTTTTCCAGGAGCTTCATGCTGTTCTTCAGCTCCCTGATGCCGTTCTTCTGCTGCCCGGTCCGGAAATAGAGCTTCCCCAGCTGGTAGTGGGGGAGGACGAAGTCCATCCTGAGCAGGATCGCCTTGCGGTACTCCTGAAAGGCCTCGTCCTCACGGTCGAGCATTTCGTACAGCAGGCCGCGGAGGAAGTAGGCGTCCGCCAGCAGGTCGTCCACCTCCAGCGCCCGGTTGCAGCTGTCGAGGGCATCCTCCAGCCTGTTCCGGTTGGCATGGAGCAGGGCGAAGCCGAGCATGGCCCCCGTATGGTCCGGCTCCCGTTCCCTGATCTGCCGGAACAGCTCCTCGGCGGCGGGGAACTGTTCCGCGTCCATCAGGGTGATGGCCCTGTCGTGGAGCGACTGGAGCGTTTCTTCCGGCACCGGCGCCCGGGACGGGCGGGGTTTCGGTCCCGGGAGAGGAACGGCCGCTGCCGTGCCGGCGGCAGGCCGTGGCGCGGGCGCGGGCGCCGGCGCCGGCGCCGGCGCCGGCGATGCAGCTGTCGCCGGCGGGGGAGCGGCCACCTGCTCTGCCTGTCGTTCGGCTGCCGCCCCCTTCTTCCGGTAGTAGAACCCCCCGCCGTGGAGGTGGCGCTCGAATTTCGTCGAAATGTGGGAGAGGGTCTCCGAGTGGCCGAGAAAGAGGTACCCCCCCTGCTTCAGGGCAGCGGCGAAGTTGTCCACCACCCGCTTCGTCGTCGCCATGGTGAAGTAGATCATGACGTTACGGCAGAATATGGCGTCAAACCCTTCGGTCTGCAGCGGGTGGGGGGAGCTGTGGGCGGTCTGCAGGTTGAGGTGGGCAAACTCCACCAGGCTCTTCACCTCGTCCCTGACGACGTAACTTTCGCCGATCCGCCTGAAGTACTTGTCCAGGTACTGCTGCTCGGTGACCCGGATCTTCCAGGCGCCGTAGACCCCTTCCCGGGCCCGCATCAGGGAGCGGTTGTTGATGTCCGTCGCCAGGATCCTGATATCCCTGCTGCGCCAGTCCGGCAGGGCCTCCATGATTGCCATGGCCATGGAGTAGGGCTCCTCCCCCGTGGAGCAGCCGGCCGACCAGAGGCGGATCTTCCCCCCCCTGTCCCCCGAGGCCAGCTCGGGGAGTACCGACTTCATCAGGGCGGAATAGTGGGCGTTGTAGCGGAAGAAGAAGGTCTCCCCCACGGTGAGGAACTGCAGCAGCTTCTGCAGCTCCTGGCGGCGCTCCATGTTTTCCGTGAGGTACTCGTGGTAGTCGTTGTACGAGCCGATCCTCAGGGCGGCCATGCGGTTTTCCAGGCCACGCTCCAGCATCTTGATGTTGCGGCGGTCGAAGTGGAGGCCGCTGTGGGCGATGAGGTAGTCGTGGAACTTCTGGTACTCCTCCGGGGTGAGGTGGGGGAGGGCATGCTGCACGCTCCGCCGCTTCCTCCCTCCGGCCAGGGTGGTGATGTCCTCGCGCAGCCGCGTCAGGTCCACCGGCCTGCAGATGAAGTCGAAGACGTGGAGCAGCTCGAACTCCAGGTCGGGGAAATCGGAGATGACGATGACCGGGATCTGCTTCAGTGTCTGGGAGCGGTTCAGGCGGTTGACGATCTCGATCGCCAGGAGCTCCGGCATGGCGACTTCGATGATCACCAGGTCCGGACGGCGCAGGATCACCTCCTGCACGGCTTCCATGGTGCCGGGGACACAGGTCGGCGTGTGCCCCTCGGACGCGAGGAAGCTGCTCAGGATGCCGCAGATATCATCGTTCTGGTTGATGATCAGGATGTCCAGGTTCATGCGGGTTCCATGGCTTCGTGGTGATGACCGGTCAACGGGGCTCCCGGCTATTTCCGCCGGAGGAGCGCCACGGCATAGGAGGCGATCCCCTCTTTCCTGCCGGCAAAGCCGAGCTCTTCGGTGGTCGTCGCCTTGACGTTGATCCGGTCGGGATCGGCGGCGACCGCGGCGGCGATGTTCAGTTTCATCTGCCCGATGTAGGGGGCCAGTTTCGGTTTCTGGGCCACGATCGTCGCGTCGATGTTGCCGATGGCATACCCCTTGGCATCGGCCAGCCCCATGACGTGCTGCAGCAGCCTGATGCTGTCAGCCCCCTTGTAGGCCGGGTCGCTGTCGGGAAAGTGCCTGCCGATGTCCCCTTCGGCAATGGCGCCGAGGATGGCGTCGCTGATCGCGTGGAGCAGCACGTCCGCGTCGGAGTGTCCGAGGAGCCCGGTCTCGTGGGGGATCTCAACACCGCCGAGGATTAGTTTTCTGTCCGGTACGAGCCGGTGTACGTCGTAGCCGTGTCCTATTCTCATCATCGGGTGGGTCCTACTCCTTTGCCGAGGGTGGTGCTGCCGGTTGGAGAAACGCCTGCGCCAGGAGCATGTCCTCCGGGGTGGTGATCTTGATGTTGCGGTAGTCGCCGATGACCACGTGGACCCTGTCCCCCAGGCGCTCCAGGAGGGACGCGTCGTCCGTCCCGACGAACCCTTCCGCCTCGGCGACCTCGTGGGCCGAGCGGATCACGCCGTAGCGGAAGGTCTGGGGTGTCTGGGCCAGCCAGAGGGTCTCCCGGGGGGGGGTCTCCACGGCGAACCCCTCGCTGATGATCTTCACCGTGTCCTTGACCGGCACGGCCACCACGCTGCTGTCGTGCTCCATGGCTATCTCCACCGAGCGGAGGATGACGGCGGGGGGGACGAAGGGGCGCACCCCGTCGTGGATCACGACGATGTCGTCGGCGTCACAGTCGTCCAGGGCCCGCAGGCCGTTGAGCACCGAGTTCTGCCGCTCTGCCCCGCCGACGATGACCCGTTTCACCTTGTCCAGGCCGTAGCGGTCGACCACTTCCCGCTGGCAGTAGTCGACCTCGTCGGCCGGCACGATGGGGTAGACCTCGTCGATGAACGGGGCATCCTGGAACAGCTGCAGGGTCTTGGCCAGGATCGGCCGGCCGTCCAGGAGCAGGTACTGCTTGTTGACGGCAGCGCCCATCCGCTTGCCCATGCCCGCTGCCGGTATCAATGCCACTGTTTTCACTGTCCCACCTCTCATGTCACGCAGATGAAGCTTGTCCCTTCGACGAAACCGGCAGCGACGGCCCACTCCCTGATGCCGTCCCGCGCTCCGCGGGTGCCGACGGTGACCAGCATCCTGCCGAGTGCGGGCGTGACGGCCTCCGGCGGGTGGACGACGGCGCCGTGGAGGGTGCGCCCCTGCTTGCGCGGGTCGACGTCGACCCAGTGGGAGACGTCGACCCCGGCCGTGGCCAGGAGCCGCTGCCAGGCCCTCCCCTCCTTCCCCGCGCCGGCCAGAATGACCCGGTCCGTGCCGGCGAGCAGCCCGTTGCGCAGGTGGTGGAGCTTGCAGGAGCGGAAGGCCTCGAGGGAATACTCGTCCATGGTCCTGGTCGCCCGCTCCGGCCGGTCGCGCCAGAAGAAGAGGGGGTCGCAGATCCTGGCGAAGCGTACCCCAGCCGCCGCCAGGCGGAGCCAGAGGTCGTAATCCTCGGCCCACCCCATGTCCCGGTAGCCGCCGACGTCCACCACGGCGTCGCGGCGGAACATGACTGCCGGATGGACGAAGGGGGACTCCACGTACAGGTCGGCCATGACCCGGCGGTGGTCGACGAGGGAGTTCTGCCATCGTTCGTAGGCCAGCATGCCGACCTTCAGGTCCTGGCGGGGAAAGTGGCGGAACGAGCAGGTGACGAGGCCGCACTCCGCCGCGGAGCGGAGGTACTCCGCCTGCCGGGCGAGGCGGCAGGGGTGGGAGATGTCGTCCCCGTCCATGCGGGCCACCAAGGGGGCGCGGCACGCGGCCAGCCCGTGGTTGAGCGCCGCGACGAGACCCCGTCCCGGGTTGGGCAGCACCCTGATCCGGCGGTCGCTCCCCGCCGCGGCTGCCAGCATGGCACCGGTGGCGTCGGTGGAGCCGTCGTCCACCGCCACCAGCTCCCACTCCCGCAGGGTCTGCCTCCGGAGGGAGTCGAGGGCCTGGGGGAGGTAGCGCTCCTCGTTGCGCACCGGCATGAGGACGGAAACAACGGGAACCCCCACCCTGCTCACCCCTCCCCGCCGGCCAGTTCCCGCAGCTGCGAGGGGAGGCGCTTCGGCTTCATCCCGGGACCGACGCAGACGAGGGTGACCCTCCCCTCCACAAGGAGCCTGGTGTCGGCAACGCGCACCAGGCGCTGTCCCATGGTGAACGAGCTCCTCCCCATCTGGAGCAGTTCCGTTTCCACCCTCACCAAGTCGTCCAGCCTGGCCGGAGAGCGAAAATCAATTTCCATCCGCACGACCGGGAAGATGATCCCCTCCTCATGGAGGCCCTGCACCGAGAGACCCCGGTCGCGGAAGAACTCGGTCCGGCCGCGCTCGAAGAAACCGAGGTAGCGTGCGTGGTAGACGACCCCCCCCGCGTCCGTGTCCTCGTAGTAGATCCTGAATTCCATCCCCGCTCCGGCCCGAAAAAAATCCCCATCGATTGCATTGTCTTAATGGGGAAATGTTGCAATTATATAACAGTGTTACATAGAATGATGAATCTGTCCATGTCAAAAGTGACATATTGGGCAAAGATAATGAAGTGCGCCGGCCGGGAGCCGGTGTGAGCGCGTCCGGTCTCCACCCGTAAAAGCCGGTTGACGGGGGAGGCATCTTTTTACTAACGTGAAAGATCGATATCAGACCGCACGGAGCAGGGATCAAGCCTATGAACATAGAGCAGATGAAGAGCGTATTGCGCGAGATCGTGACGAGGACCGACCTTACCCCCTGTGTCGTCGGCCACCGGGGTGTGGGGAAGAGTGCCGGGATTGCCCAGGTCTGCCGGGAGATCGGCCACCGGTACGTGCCGCTCCGCCTGGGGCAGATGGAGGTCGGCGACCTGGTGGGGATCCCCTACCGTGAAGGGGAGACCATGCACTGGTCCCGCCCCTCCTGGTGGCCCACGGAGGGCGACCCCCCCGCCGTGGTCCACTGCGACGAGCTGAACCGGGCCCAGCAGGAGGATACCCTGCAGGCGATCTTCCAGTTCGTCGAGCCCCCCCTCTCCGCCGGGCAGCGAGCGCTCCATACCCACAAGCTCGCCCCGAAGCACAAGGTGATCGTCACCATCAACCCCCCCGACGGGACCTACCAGGTCACCCCCCTGGACAGGGCCCTGGTGGACCGGATGGTGATGCTGTACGTCGAGACCGACTACAGCTGCTGGTCCCGCTATGCCCGGCAGCAGGATTTCGACGCCGGGGTCCGGGAGTTCCTCGCCGCCAACCAGAACCTGCTCGCCGGCACCTCCCTCCCCATGGAGATGGAGGCGGAGCCGAGCGAACGGGGGTGGGAGATGGTCAGCATCCTCCGCCGGAGCTGCAGGTTCCCGAGGGAACTGGAGATGGAGGTGTATGCCGGCATCATCGGGAAGGAGGCGGCCATCGCCTTTCTCCGCTGGCAGTCCGAGCAGCAGTCCCGCCCCCTGACGGCGAGCGACATCCTCGACCGCTGGCCCGAGGTCTCCGCCCGTGCCGGGGCCCAGCGGGAGGACAGCCACGGGGCGACCATCAGCTCCCTCGTGGACCATCTCAGGGGGGAGACTGAGCTGTCCGACCAGCAGGAGGAGAACCTGGTGAGCTACCTCGACACCCTCCCCCGGGACCTGCGCTTCGCCCTGGTGAAGAGCCTCCTCACCATCCCCCACGTGGCCCTGCGCCTGGCCAGCGACCGCCACGACAGGGTGGTTCTGGAGGCGATCCGGGCCATCAGCGGCGAAGCTGGCTAGCCTGCGGCAGGCAGCCGGCCGTCGCCTGCATTCGTGCTGCCGGGCTCTTTCTGCACTTCCTGGCTCATTCCGCTGCAGCCGATAAACTCGCCCTGCGGGCTCAGACAGTATCGGCTGCTGACGCTCCATTTCGCCGGGAAGTGCGACGAAACAGCCCGAAGGCACTCATTCCGGCAACGGCCGTCTGCCGGCAACAACTGGAAAAAGCATGTCTCGAACCCTTGAAAACACCATCGTCCGCCTTCTCCGGGAGCGCCCCTTCTACGGCCACCTGCTGGTGGGGGTGCGCAAGGACGCCGGGGGGGACGCCCCCCTGGGGATCACCCTGCGGCAGGGGATCCCCACCCTGGTCGTGAACGACGGGCTCCTGGCCGCCTACCCCCCGGGGGAGCGGGAGGCGCTGCTGGAGCACTGCGTCCTCCACCTCCTCCACCTCCACCCTTCCCGGCGCAAGGAGCGTAACCGCCACGACTGGGACCTGGCCTGCGACCTCGCCGTCAACGGCCTGATCGACAACATGCCGCTCCGGGCGCCGCGGGCGGAATACTTCTCCCTCCCCGACGGCCTGGCCGCCGAAGAGTACTAC